>NZ_CP073653.1:1950000-2288750 GCF_018223745.1 Clostridium beijerinckii | reverse complement strand
CTAGAAAATAGTCCTCATCCACTTCCATAAGTTACAATTTTATTTTGTGTATACTATAACTAAAATTACACATATTAATATTATAAGGAACATAACAGTTGAGCAAAGATTTATATATGCTCTTGAGTTAGGGTGTATATAGGTCGAACAAAGATTATATAATGGTCATAATATTATGGCTGTTATATTAGTCGGCGATAAGATTTTATATGATGAGGAAAAGTTTTATTATAGTTGATTTATATTTATTATAATGGTACTCCAACTTATTATTTAAGGTCGAGTTAACATTATTCAATGTGTTGAATTGATTTTATATAGCCGTGAGGTTATATTGAGTTGAGTAAATATGTTGTTTGGTGGAGCAAAACATGATTATTAGGTTGTGATTTGTTGTATTATTAGTCGAAAGATTTTTATATGATAATAAGCTATCTTTTATTGTGCTAGTTAAGATTGTTATGCTCTTTTAAAAAACAATATTCAGTTCGATAACCATACTGAATATTGTTTTTTTTACTTTCTTAATATTGTTATTTATATCAGATATCAAGTCATTCTTAAACTCACTACTATTACCCCAGAGGTCCTAATTTAAAATTCCAATTTTTTATCCTAAATTAAAAAATCTTAACAAGTTATAAAAAATAATATTTATAGGGGCTGATAGGTGTGTGGGGCTTACAAGTTATAACATATTACCAGACTGTATATTTAATATTTTTATATTCATTTCTCACCTTAAATTCCACAAGATACATTTCCTTGAGTAACGGTAATTTTCTTGACATCTGCTGTATAAAGAAATACCACAAAATTCATTTCTTAATAATGTGATATTTCTACTTCTTCTTTATTTTTTTACTTGTCTATACTAGCACTTTTTTATAACCGGTATCCATATTTCGCTTTTAAAAGTTAGTGAAGTTACATCTTTATTCTCATTCCATAAGATCTCTGGCCCTTGTTTTTGTTCGTAGTTTGAAGATGGAAACCATTCATAATAGATGCGTCCCCAAATATTTTGCAATGTATCTGGAAATGGTCCTACAGCTTCAAATACTGCCCATGTTGAAGCAGGAACTTCAAGTTTTGATAAGTTATCTGGACACTCTTTGGTAGTCGCTGCACCTATATAATGGTCAAGCTCTCCTTTTTCTTCCATTCGTCCTTCTGAAAAATTTAAAGATGCACTTATTAGTCCCCTTGGTTCTGTATTAGATAATTCTTTCAATTCATTGATATTTTCAACAGTTAAGCTTTGCCACATCTTAGCAATTTCAGGATTTACTCCATTAAAAATTATAGGTACTCTTTTCTTAATACCAATTATATTAAATGCTTCTTTCTCTTCAATTCTATAGTTCATTTCATTTCCTCCTTCAATTGATAAACGAAAAGTCATTCTTGGATATGATTTTAATGATTTTCCATTATATCGAGCTTCCGATGGCGTTATCCCGTGCAAATTTTGAAATGCTCTTGTAAATGAATCTGCTGACTGGTATCCATACTTAACGGCCAAGTCAATTATTCTTATATTGCTATTATTAAGTTCAAAAGCTGCTAAGGTAAAACGTCTCCTACGAATGTACTCAGACATTGAAACTCCTGCAAGAAAAGAAAACATTCTTTGAAAATGATATTCTGAACAAAATGCTAACCTTGCTACTTTTTTAAAATCAATTTCACCATCAAGATTTTCTTCAATATAATTTAATGCTTCATTCATTTTTTTATCGAATCCATTTCGTAACCTTCCTTTCATCAATAGAATATCAGAAATCATATTTATCCATCCGACTATTCCTGCAGAATTATGTAGGGTTAATTTATCACAAAATTTTCTGGACCTCTGAGGTGTTGGTCAGGAATTTATAACTGACCTCCTGCAGGTTCTCCATGAGGATTTATCTATCTTCATCCAAATCAGCACCTTTAATTACACCTTTTGCATATCTTATTAATACATCTATTGTTTTTTCTAATCTTTTACTTGTAATAGCATTTAGACTTATAGCCAACGCTTTAATTGTATTTTTGTATCCATATTCATCCTCTAATTCTTCTATTGAATCATACACCTTGCTAACATCCTTTAACTCTGGCATAAACTTCAATTTAAAGAGTTTATATTTTTTTCTTTTGGATATGCTTTTAAAATATCAGAATAACCAATATTATTTATAATATTTAATTCTTTCTTTAAATTACTGATACTATCACTTTTATCAGCCCAAAACATTTCAGAAAATAAATCCAGATTTTCTTCTCCATTTTTTTTAATGTATCTTTGTATAGATTCTAAATCTTTATAATTTTGACTTAATTCAGCGTTAATATATGTCTCTAGATTATATTCTTCTAGAATCTCATTCTTATTCATATTTTTTCAAACTCTGCTTTTGACATATAGTTCTACATTTAAAGTTTTTGCTATTTCATTATCCTAATTTGCTCTTGTAAATAAAATTTTTCATTTTTATACACCTACGTTGGAGATATATGATTTTTTACCCCATGTACTTAATGTAGAGATGACTTTTTTCTCACACTATATACTAATAGAATAATAAAACACTCCTATATAAATTTGACAAGAACAAAATCGCAGGCAACTTTGGTTAAGTTCCGTATTGTGCTCCGCACTCTTTTCATAGGTGTAGATTTTTTTACGCATCTGCCTTTTTGAATAAATGTGAGAAAAATTTGACAGGCGAATATATTTTCCTTTTTATTCTCTTTACAAATCATAACTTTCTTAATCTGTCTTTTCCATAACTTATCCACATATTTAATTTGAATATAAATTCCTAGAGAATAAAAAAGAGTAGATTTCACACTACTCTTTAGAACTATTTATTATTAAGCCTCTACTCTTATGCTTGTTATTGTAACACCCTCACTTATAATTGTCTCTTTATATTGATCTTATGAAAACTTAAAAATACGGTTTACAATATTCGTAATCCTCTCTGCTTTCAATTTTTATACAAAGTGTAAGAAACTTTGAAGGAATATCATTATGAAACATGTCCCTGTTTTTAATACAGTTATAAAGAAAATGTCTCTGTATGCTTGCTTATGAGTTAACCCTGTAATTGCTAAAAGTGTAATAACAGCTCCATTGTGAGGTAATGTATCCATACCGCCTGAAGCCATTGAAGCTACACGGTGAAGTAATTCAGGACTTGTACCTGTAGCTGCTGCCCATGCCATATATTTTTCACCGAACATGTCAAGAACTATACTCATACCGCCTGATGCTGAACCAGTTGTCCCTGAAAGAACATTTACAGCAACTGCTTCAGAAAGAAGCGGGCTACCATTAGAATTAATTCCTATTAAAGCATTAGCTATAGATTTAAATGCTGGAAGTGATTTGATAACATTACCAAAACCAACTTCTGAAGATGTGTTAAGTATAGCTAAGAATGAACCGATCGCACCTAAGTTGATAGCTTTAGGTATAGTAACTTTCATAGTTTTTGGATTTGATAAACATGCAAGTATACTACCAACAAGAAGCCCGATAATAAGTGCCCAGTTATTCATTGTTCCTGTAATTCCGCCTTCAGCCATGTTATATGGTGCTTGAGTTGCCCAAGATGCGATATTCCAATTTGGGAAAACTACTTTTTGAAGAACCAAAGTAACTATAAGCACAGATACCAACGGTAATAGTGACATACCAAAGCTTGGCAAAGCTTCATTTTCATCAAATTCAGGCTCGTTTTTATGCCCTGTACCATATCCTTCTCCCTTTGCCTGAGCTGTACGTTTACGCCACTCTATATAAGCCAAACCTCCACATAAAATGATAATTGTTGCTATGATACCAACAACTGGAGCCGCATAAAGGTCTGTGTTATAAAACTTCATTGGTATTGAGTTTTGTATTTGTGGTGTTCCCGGAAAAGCATCCATAGTAAATGTGAACGCTCCTAATGCAATAGTTACTGGAAGAAGTCTCTTTGGTATATCTGCTTCTTTGAAAACAGAAGCTGCAAATGGATATACAGCAAAAGCAACAACGAAAAGACTTATACCACCGTAAGTAAGAATTGCACAAGATAAAACAACTGCTAAAACTGCTCTCTCCTTACCTAATTTGTTTACTATTGCTTTAGCAATAGCTTTTGCTGCGCCGGATTCCTCCATTGCTTTACCGAATATAGCTCCCAATAAGAAGAATGGGAAATAAACTTTTAGATAGTTTGCTAAATTAGGTAAGAATATTTCTGTGTAACTTGGTAAAATAGACATTCCAGATAATAAAACAGCTACTAGTGCACACACTGGAGCCATAACTACAACTGAGAAGCCCTTATACGCTAAAAAAATTAGTAGTCCTAATGCTAAGAAAATTCCTAAAACCGCCATATTATAATACCTCCATATATATTTTTTCTTTATTTCTATATGTTCATATAGGGTTCCTCATGGATGATTAAATTTATATTGTGAATATATTCACTAACTAGAACTCAATGATATTCTTTTGTTTAATTCTCATTGCAGAACCCTATAACTAATTTCATCTATCAGTCCATAACATACTAACTTAATATTTAAATTTTTAATCCCATCGGTTCTGCTTTGAATATACTTTCATCCATAAGTTTTAAATCTGGTGATATTATTGGTTTAAATTCCATGTGAGCCAATACATCCTTCTCCAAATCTACTCCTGGTGCTATCTCTATTAGAACTAAGCCATGTTTAGATAATCTAAATACTGCTCTTTCTGTAACATAAAGTACAGGCTGTCCAATATTTGATGCGTATTCACCACTGAAAGTAATTTGTTCAACTTTATTTACGAACTTATCAACCTTACCTTCACTTAGTATTGTTAACTTACCTTCATCTATTTTTAGTTTTAGTCCCCCTGTTGTAAATGTGCCGCAGTATATAACTTTTTTAGAATTTTGAGTTATGTTTATAAATCCACCACAACCTGCAATCTTAGGACCAAATTTACTAACATTTATGTTACCCACCTTATCACATTGTGCCAATCCCAAGAAAGCTACATCAAGGCCACCGCCATCATAAAAATCAAACTGAGTAGCCTGGTCCATTATACATAATGGATTAGTTGTAGCTCCAAAGTTTAAGCCACCTGCAGGTACTCCGCCTATTCCTCCTGGCTCTACAGTTAGAGTCATTTTATCTCCAATACCTTCTTCACTAGCAACTATAGCTATTCCTTCCGGCATACCAATTCCTAGATTTGTTGCAGCATCAGGTACAAGCTCCATAGCACATCTTCTTGCTATTACTTTTCTTTCATTAATCTCTAATGGTTCTATTGAATCCACTGGTACTCTAGCATCTCCGGAATATGCTGGGTTAAATGCTTCACCAAAAGTTTGCATGTTATTTTCAGGAGACCCAACAACTACTGCATCAACATATATTCCTGGAATTTTTACTTTTCTTGGATCAAGTGAGCCTTTAGCAACTATCTTTTCAACCTGAAGAATTACTATTCCACCGGAATTTTTAGCTGCTTGAGCCATTGCAGTTGCATCAAGTGTTAGTGCTTCCTTTTCCATTGTCGCATATCCATCCTCATCTGCGTATGTAGCTTTTAAAATGGTAACATTTATAGGAAAAGTTTTATAAAGTAAATATTCCTTATCATCTATGTTGATTAAACTTACGATGTTTTCTGTTGTAAGTTTATTAAGCCTTGCACCTTCTATTCTAGGATCTACAAAGGTTTTCAATCCAACATGAGTTAATGTCCCTGGTTTTCCAGCAGCAATATCTCTGTACATCTGTGATATTGTTCCCTGCGGTAAATTGTATGCTTCTACCTTATTTTCCATAGCCAGTTTTTGAAGCTTTGGCGTTAAATTCCAATGTCCACCTATTATTCTTTTAAGCAGCCCTTCATAACCAAGATGATTTAACCCCTTATCCTTCCCGTCACCTTGACCTGCTGCATATATTAATGTCAAATCTCTAGGTAACTGTTTACTCAAGAATGATTTTTCGATTTCTGCTGTAATTTCTTCTGGATGAGCACAGCCAACAAATCCACCTACTGCAATAGTATCTCCATTTTTTATTAAAGCGACAGCTTGCTCTTTTGACATAACTTTAGATTTAGATTTCATTCATAATCCCTCCTTGTACCTTTTTATAGAGCAATTAGGATGCCAAGTTTCTTTCCAAAAGTCGAAAACCTTTTCCAAATCTACTAAACTCTTTAAATATTATTTTTTTAAACTGTTTACTATTAATTCTATTTACCTTTTTAAATAAAATAAATCAGAAAAATATGTGTTTTTTTTGTACACTTTTAAAGATTCTCCCCCATAAGATTAATATTATATAATCTTTGTTAATGTTTATTTCCTTTACATGTATTTTTTTTATACATATTTTTTTATGAATTAATAAAAGCTTATAAATAGGCTATTCTCAAAATTTATACCAATGTTTAAACTAATATTATGTACCCTATCTTATTGAATACTAATTACATAAGCATTCAATAAAATAGGGTAAAAAACAATTAAGTAGGAACTTTTTAAAACTCCTACTTAATTATACTTTTAAATTAAATTCTTCTATTTTCTTATATAACCCCGCCCTACTTATTCCTAATATTTGAGCTGTTTTATTTTTATTCCAATTATTTCTATTTAAACATTCTAGAATAACTTCCTTTTCAACCTCTTCAACTATGGTTTTCAAGTATTCATTTTTATCACTATATCTTTTGTATTTAGCGCTTGTAAATCTTTTAGACAAATGTTCTGTTTTTATCATTATATTAGAATCCAACAAATTAATTGCTCTTTCAATAACATTTTCAAGTTCTCTAATGTTACCCGGCCAATCATAGTTGCCTAAACACTCTATAGCATCTTTAGATATCCCCTCTACATATACATCTAATCTTTTTGCTATTTTAATTCTCAATGCATTTGCCAATGCAGGAATATCTTCCTTCCGCTCTCTTAAAGGAGGTGAAACAATTTTCACAACATTTAGCCTGTAATACAGATCCTCTCTAAACTCCCCCTTTTTAACAAGCTCCTCAAGATTTTTATTTGTCGCAGTAATTATTCTAACATCAACGCTTTTTACTCCGCTGCCTCCGATGCTCTCAATCTCCCTTTCCTGAATTACCCTCAAAATTTTAGCCTGCATGTTTATATTCATGTCACCTATCTCATCTAAAAATATTGACCCACCATTTGCTAGTTCAAACTTTCCTTTTTTTCCACCTTTTTTGGCTCCAGTAAAAGCTCCTTCTTCATAACCAAATAATTCTGATTCTAATAATTCTGCTGGAATAGAGGCACAGTTTATCTTTATAAATGGAGCTAAGTATCTTTTACTGCTATTATGAATAGAATGGGCAATCATTTCTTTGCCTGTACCACTTTCACCGTTTATTAAAACATTTGAATTTGTATTTGCAACTTTTCCTATTAAATCTTTTACTTTTCTTATTTTATTAGAATGTCCAATAATATTTTCTACAGAATACTTCGCCGTTTTATTTTCAGCAATTTTGCTTTTGTAAAATTCAACCTCTTTTTCTAAGTCGAGCAACTTTTTACTTAGAGCATGAAAATCGCTAATATCTTTAAATACTACTTTACCTACAGCACTTATAACCTTTCCATCTTTTTTTATAGGCACACGCATAGCAATCATCTTATTACCTTTTATTTCCTGAATACCACCTATATCTGCAATCCCTGTTTTTAAGACCTTCCCCATCTTTGTATTTTCTATTATATCCTCTACTTTTTTTCCTATAGGATTATCGCAACCTAAAAATTCTTTATAATCATCACTGATACTGGTAATTATACCTTTTTCATTTATTACCACAAACCATTCATTAAAAGCATCCATTACAGTAAGTAGCGCATCAATATAATCCTTATCTAGGTTTATCTTATTCTGCATTTTTTTTTGATCTGTAATATCAGTAAATATTTCTATTGAACCTTCTACTCTTTCATCTTTAATTATAGGAATTCTATTTGAAATAATTTCTTTTCCATTGATAAAAACCATCTGAGATAATTCAGCTTTTCCTGCTTTTGTGATTTTTGGTATTTGTATTTCAGGTAACACCTCACCTATATATTTACCAAGACTTCTCTCTGAACTAATTCCAAACATGTCTTCTGCCTTTTTATTTATAACTAATATAATTCCTTTTTTATCAATCACTATTAAAGCTTCATTTACATTTTGAATTATTAGTTCAAAACATTCTTCTAAAAACATAAATACCTCCCTATTTAATTATATTTTGTAATAATTCATTTCATTAACAGCAATTAAACAGTCATAAATCTCTCTTTATTGATTTATAATAATAATTTTTTATACGTTTTCAAAGAAATTTTCAACTAGTGTTTATTTGTGTTTTTAAAAGAAATGAAAATCCAAATATATCTTATATTTGAATATTATTATACTACACTTAAGAAAAATTATAAAGAATCGTCAAATTTTGATATATATACAATAACAAAAGTCTTTTAGCAAACTAATGCAAAAGACTTTTGTTATTATATTCTATTTATTCAGTTCTTTAATCATTTATGCTGTTTTTTTAGGTGGCATAACCATTGCTTCGCCGTCAATAACTACTTTTCCGTCCTGATTAGTACATACTGTCTTGAACTTTACTCTATTTCTATCTTCAATCACTTCTATAGCCTCTATTTCTGCTGTTATTGTATCTCCAAAGTGAACTGGTGCAGTAAATTTAAGGTTTTGTGATAAATAAATTGTACCTGGTCCTGGAAGCTGCATACCAAAACATGTCGAAATAAGACCTGATACTAATATACCATGTGCAATTCTCCCTTTAAATATTGTTTCTTTTGCTGTAACTTGATTTGTATGTGCTGGATTTAAATCTCCAGTAATTCCAGCAAATAAATATACATCTGATTCACCAATAGTCTTTACGACTGAAGTTTTGTCTCCTACTTTTATCTTATCAATACTTAATCCTTGCATTATTTTAACCTCCTATTATTTTAATCTATACATTCTAACTACGGATTAAATCATTTTAATTAATAAATTATATTATTCAGCGCTCTTTATTTCTTTAACTTGAGCTATTAATTCTGGTACTACTTTAGTAAGATCACCAACTATTGCATAGTCAGCAATTTTCATTATTGGAGCTGAATCATCTTTATTTACAGCAATGATTAAATCTGAATCTTGCATACCAGCAACGTGTTGGATAGCTCCAGAAATACCACAAGCTATATATATTTGAGGTCTAACAGTCTTACCAGTTTGACCTACTTGATATGCTCCATCAATCCATCCTTTTTCTACAGCTGCTCTTGATCCAGCCACAGTTCCGCCTAGAGCTTCTGCTAATTCTTTAAGTAATTGGAAGTTTTCTTTGTTTCCAACTCCTCTACCACCTGATACAATGAAATCTGCTTCAGCTATATCAACGATATCTTTCTTAGCTTTTATAGTTTCTAAAACTTTAGTTCTTACATCGCTATCTTCTAATTTAACATCAACTTTTTCAATTTTACATTTAGATGGATCAGTTGTAATCTTTGCAAATACTCCTGGTCTTACTGTTGCCATTTGTGGTCTATGTTCTGGACAAGCAATTGTAGCCATTAGGTTACCACCAAATGCTGGTCTTGTAGCTAAAAGATCGCCATTTGTAACATCAACGTCAATTGATGTACAGTCTGCTGTTAATCCTGTTGATAATCTAGCAGCTATTCTTGGACCTAAATCTCTTCCGATGAAAGTAGCTCCTACGAATAATATTCCTGGTTTTCTTTCATTTGCTAAATCACAAATAACTTTTGTGTAAGCATCAGTTGTATAGTGTTCTAAGTTTTTATCATCAGCAACTAAAACTTCATCTGCACCGTGCTCTGCTAAAGTTTTTGCTAATCCTTCTATGTTGCTACCTAATAATAAAGCTGTAAGATTTACTCCTAATTCATCAGCAATTCTTCTACCTTCACCAAGTAGTTCTAAAGATACTTTTTGTAATTCGCCTTCTCTTTGTTCAGCAAAGACCCAAACGCCTTTGTAATCTGCTATATTCATAATAAATTACCCTCCTATTATCTTAGATGTAGTGTTTTTCTTTTAATTTTCCTACAACATAGTATGCTGCATTTTTAGGTGCTTCTCTTACGATTTCTCCTGCACCTTTAACTTCCTTAGTCATTGACTTCTTAACCTTTGTAGGTGAGCCTTTAAGCCCTAATTCAGCTACATCTACATCTATATCAGCTGCGCTCATAACTTTGATTTCATCATCTGAAGTTTCGAATATATCTACAACATTCATATATCTAGTTTCATTTAATTCTTCGATTGCAGTTAATAGACATGGAGTTTTAACTTCTACTACTTGATGTCCATCTTCTAGTGCTCTATTTACTATTAATGTATTTCCTTCAACTTTAACGTCTTGAACGTAAGTTACTTGAGGAATGTTTAAATGTTCTGCTATTTCTGGTCCTACTTGTGCAGTATCTCCATCAATTGCTTGTCTTCCAGCAAATACCAAATCATAATCTAATTTAGCTATTACTCCTGCAAGTGCCTTTGAAGTAGCTAAAGTATCTGCTCCTCCAAGTGCTCTATCTGTTAATAGGACAGCTTCATCAGCTCCCATACATAATGCTTCTCTTAATACTGCTTTAGCCATTGGAAGTCCCATACTTATTACAGTAACTTTTCCTCCAACTTTTTCTTTTAATTGTAATGCACCTTCTAAAGCGTGTTTATCCTCTGGATTCATTATTGATGGAACACCATCTCTTATTAATGTACCAGTTTTAGGATCAATTTTTACTGCTGTAGTATCTGGAACTTGTTTTACACAAACTACTATATTCATTCTAAAAGTCCTCCTATCTTAAAATGCTTCCTGCGATAACCATCTTTTGAACTTCTGAAGTTCCTTCGTAGATTTCGCATATTTTAGCATCTCTCATCATTCTTTCTACTGGGTATTCTTTAGTGTAACCATATCCACCAAAGATTTGAACTGCTTTAGTTGTAACTTCCATTGCAACATCTGCAGCAAATAATTTAGCTCTTGCAGCATCCACTGAGTAAGGCTCACCAGCTTGCTTCTTTGTTGCAGCTAGGTATACTAAGTATTTAGCAGCTTGGATTTTAACATCCATTTCAGCTATATACCATTGTAATCCTTGGAATGCTGATAATGGTTTATTAAACTGTTTTCTTTCTTTCATATAGTTAACAGCTTCTTCAAAAGCTCCTTCTGCAATACCTAAAGCTTGAGCAGCTATACCAATTCTTCCTCCATCAAGAGTTTTCATTGCTATACCAAATCCCTTACCTTCTTTGCTAAGTAGGTTTTCTTTTGGTACTATGCAGTTTTCCATAACTAACTCAGTAGTTGAAGATGCTCTGATCCCCATCTTGTTTTCTAATTTTCCTATTGAGAATCCTGGGAATGACTTTTCTACTATGAATGCAGAAATTCCTTTTGTTCCTTGACTCTTATCTGTCATAGCAAATATTATGAAAGTTTCAGCAACTCCACCATTTGTTATGAAGATTTTTGAACCATTTAATACATAATGGTCTCCTTCTAATACAGCAGTTGTTTGTTGTCCTGCAGCATCTGTACCAGCGCCTGGTTCTGTTAATCCGAAAGCACCGATTTTCTTACCACTACAAAGATCTGGCAAATATTTTGCTCTTTGTTCGTTAGTTCCATTTTCATTAATTACTGATGCACATAATGATGTATGCGCTGAAAGAATAACTCCTGTAGTACCACAAACTTTTGATAATTCTTCCACAGCTATTATATATGAAAGAACATCTCCGCCTGCTCCACCAAATTCTTTTGAAAATGGGATACCCATCATTTTAATCTTAGCCATTTTTTCAACGTTTTCCATAGGGAATCTTTCTGTTTCGTCGATTTCAGCAGCTATTGGCTTAACTTCATTTACTGCGAATTCTCTAACCATTTGTTGTACTAATTGTTGTTCTCTAGTTAACTTAAAATTCATTAAATTACCCTCCTTGTTAATTAAACCTATTTGATACAAACTATATAAAAATCTCTAATAGATTTTTAACTAAATTATTTATTTTGAAAATTCTTTTCTGCTCTTCTTTCTAAGAACGCAGTCATTCCTTCTGTTTGATCTTCTGTTGCAAAGCACTTTCCAAAGTCTTCTGCTTCTATTAATATAGCTGCATCTATATCAACTTGTATTCCTCTGTCTATAGCATCTTTACAATATGCAACTGCTTTTGGAGCATTAGCTGCAATCTTGTTAGCCATTGCTTTTGCTTCATCCATTAAACTTTCTAATTCAACTACTTTATTAACTAAGCCTATTCTATAAGCTTCTTCTGCATTTATAAGATCACAAGTATATATTAATTCTTTAGCCTTTCCTGGTCCTACAATTCTAGCTAATCTTTGAGTTCCACCAAATCCTGGAGTAATTCCAAGACCCGCTTCTGGTTGCCCAAATTTAGCTTTTACTGAAGCTATTCTTATGTCACAAGACATAGCAAGTTCACATCCACCACCAAGAGCAAATCCTGATATAGCTGCAATAACTGGCTTATCCAATTTTTCTAATCTTCTGAAAACATTGTTTCCTAAAATTCCAAATTTTTTACCTTGTTCTTCATTAAGATCTTTCATTTCTGAAATATCCGCCCCAGCAACAAAAGATTTTTCACCAGCACCAGTAACAATAACTGTATACATATTGCTGTCTTTTTCTAAATCTTCTAAAACAGCGTCTAAATCCTTTAATGTTTCTGAATTTAATGCATTTAGTGCTTTGGGTCTATTGATTGTAACAATAGCTAAATGTCCTTCTTTTTCAAGAATCACATTTTTTAGTTCCATTTTAATGACCTCCTTCAAATTTGGTTATTTATTTTTTAAATTTAATTTTTAAGTATCTACCACCTTATCTATTAATGAAAACATATTTCACTATGCATATGGGAATACGAAATTGTTTACAAAAGTTTTTAAAAAAGATATCCTATCCTTAAATAGCAAATAGCATTGCACTAAAGATTGTGGAAAAATTAAGTTATATATATTAGTTCACTTACTACTCCCGTTAATTTTATTATTAGCAATAAGCATGCCAATCATATTTTTTTCCATGAAACCTTATATATTGTGGTTTCCGTAATCAATTCCTAAATATATCAATTGGATTTATGTCTATATTTTGTACACCTTTAATTATATTTCTTAGAATGACTTCTTCTAGATTGAGTTTCCTAATTTTTGAAGAGTTAATTTCCTACTTTCTTAACGAGATTTAGTATACAACTCATTTTTCTTTATTTTTAATTCTTGTTCATATATCTTAATATCACGATTTGAATCCGAATATTCATTTAAAAACCTCATAATTCTACTGTTTTCATCTAACTTTAACAGCATACATATTGTATAAAAATATGCTATTGAAATAAATGCGCCAATCAACCTATTATTTCTAAATATAAAGAGAATGAGAATGATTGGTACTACATAAAGCAAGTTGCTTAATCTTAGTGCATACTTAAGTATTTTTGCTAAAAATATTTTATTCTTTAATTTTTTAATTTGCTGCTTATACTGTTTATTTTCTTCAACGTGTCTCAATAAGTGTTCCGTTTTATCCATAAATTCCCTCCTTGATAAATTTATTTATTTTCAAGTGTTACTTTTATTATTAGCAATAAGCATGCCAATCACTTCTTTTTTATGAAACCTTATATATTGCTGTTGTCGCAATTAAGTCCCTTAATATATCAATTGGATTTATGTCTATTTTTTTTACATGTCTTAACAATATACACATGTAAAAATGGAGATATCTTATCAAAAGATAAATTGGCTGAGGAGTTTAAGCCTTTAGTCATTAATATTTCTAATAGAATCTCTAATAAACAATCATATATCTTTTAAGAATAAACATAAAAATACTTCTAAATAAACTGCCAAAGGAGGATTCATAATTTATGGCTGGAAAAAGAGCCGCAAAGGTTCCTAAAAATGATTTTGAATATGATGAAGGTGAAGTGTGTGGTTTTTCTAGTGAAGCTCCTTTAACTGGTGACGATTCTCATAAAATAGCTAAAAAAAGGCAATAAACACTTGATGATGTTTATTGCCTTTAATTTTAAAAATATTATTTGTTATTTACTTGAAGTAATCCTAATATTTATACATTAAACTGTAACACTTCCACTTCTTTGAGTGAGAGATAACAGCACGATCCTTGACGAGGTACCTCTTGAGGATATAAGTTCAACTAAGATTCAGCTGGAGATCAAACCACACCTGAATCTTAGTTGTTGAACTTGATAAAGTTATTTTGAAACTCTTTTTAATGTTTCCTTATTACAGCTGCCTAAAAAGAGCGGGACATTTTCAATATCAACATCACTAGTATCAAGTCCAAACCATTTTGTCGGAGAAACAGTAAATCTTTTTATAAACAACTTAGCTCTGTATATGAAGGATTCCCAAAAATTCAATTCTGTTTCATATGAAAGCTGTTCTACAATTAAAGAGAAACGAAAATCGCCAACTTTTCTATCGGGCATAATAGTATAGTTTCTAGATTGAATATTTATTTCTCCACTTTTAACTAATTCAGTAGAAATCTGACGTAAATACATATTTAATCTCTGTTCCATTCTAAAACCAAGCCTTAATTGAACTTTTACTATATAAAATGTTCCAAAGGTTTCCACTTCATATTCCGCATCATAAGGATTATCAGTAACAACAATATTAACAAACCAATACACATCTGCTTTCTTAGGTCTTTTATCTAAGATAGAGTACATTATATTTCTTTCAATTTTCTCTGCATACTCTGAATTAGTTAAATATACAAGATTTGTTGCATATTTAGGTCTATCAGTATCTTTTCGCAAGAGATTTAGCTGTGCTTTATAATCTTCAATTTTCACATACTGTAATAAGCGAATTTTAGTGTGGTGACCTTGGATCCATATATACATAACGGATAAGAACGTTAAAGCAATTAAAACTGCTACATATCCACCATGCATAAACTTAACAGCATTTGCAATAAAGAAAGAAACTTCAAATGTACCAAAGAAAACTAACATACTAATGGCAATGGCAGATGAAATCTTTTGTTTTAATAAATAGTTAAATAGTAGAATGGTTGTCATCAGCATAGTGACAGTAATTGATAATCCATAGGCACCTTCCATATTTTCAGAACTTCTAAAGTGTAGAATAAGTCCAATACAAACAATCCATAAAAGTTTATTAATTGAAGGAATATACAATTGTCCTTTATATCTAGATGGATACATTATATGTAATCTAGGAAATAAATTTAATTTAATCGCTTCAGAAACAAGAGTAAACGATCCTGAAATTAATGCTTGAGAAGCAATAATTGTAGCCAAAGTTGAAATTATTATACTGCAAATCAAAAAGCTATGTGGGACCATTTGAAAAAATGGATTTAAGCCTTCTACATTTGTATACAGTGGGTTTCTTATAGCAGATAAAACCCAAGCTCCTTGACCAAAATAATTTAATAATAAGCAGATTTTAACAAAAGGCCAAGATGCATAAATATTTTTCCTTCCAGCATGCCCAAGGTCCGAATACAATGCTTCCGCACCTGTGGTTGCTAAAAATACGCTGCCCAGAATAAAGAATCCTAATTTATTTTCATTGCTAAGAAGAATCTTTATTGCATAGTATGGAGACAATGCACGTAATAGTGTCCAATCATGAGAAATTTGCATAATTCCTAAAATTGCCAACATCGAAAACCACACAAGCATTACTGGTCCAAACATTTTTCCGATTAAATCAGTTCCAAAATGTTGAATAAAAAAAAGTATACTTAATATTACTATTACAATGGTAATAATAATATCTTGATTACTACCAAAAAGAGCGTTAAAACTTGGAATAAGCTCTAATCCTTCAACCGCCGAAGTTACAGATACAACAGGGGTCAACATCCCATCAGCAAGTAAGGCCGAACCACCAACCATAGCTGGAATAATAAGCCACTTTGCACGATTACGAACCAGAGTAAAAAGAGAGAAAATTCCTCCCTCACCTTTATTATCCGCCTTTAATGTAACAAAAACATATTTTATTGTTGTTAAAATAGTTATCGTCCAAAAAATTAATGATAAAGATCCAAGAATAAAATTTTCAGATATATTTTCCAACCCACCATTACCTTGAACAATTGATTTCATTACATAAAGAGGTGAAGTTCCAATATCTCCATAAACTACGCCTAACGCAACTAAGATTCCTCCTAGACTTAATTTACTGACATCATTATGTTTTATCGTTGATTTCATATTAATCATCCTTTGCAATAAATATAAATATATTATGTCTTGTTCTAAATATAATTTCAATGCTTTTTCTAACTTTCAGATTTCCACCATTAAATCTCGTCATACTAAGCAAGTTTTCTACTAAGTCTTATAAGCCACTCAGTGTCATATAAATACCTTGAAGGAGCTCTCCTTTAGTTTCTTCTGATATAATTTAAATGAATATAATATCCTTTTGCCCCATAAAAAGTGTTAGTACCTGCACCAGATTCTTTATCATTTACAAATGTCCAATACGCAGCAGCTTCTTCATCCTTATTTAATAAACTTCTATCTTTTCCCCCTTTAATTACTGTATAAATAAATGAAGTTGATAGCTTATTTTCTTGTGCCAAGTAGCAGATAACTGTTCTTTCTAATAACCTAGATAAGTATTTTATACCTCTCCCTATAACATGTAATGAATATCTAGGTTTTGTAAACAGATAATTAAATAAAATCACGCTAATTGTAGAACATACAAATCCTAAAATATACCCTCTGGTTTTAATATTTACAATAATAACTCCTAAAATAAAAATCATAATAACATTAGCTTAGCCATAGCATAACTTTTTCCGACGCCAGCTGCATACCCAAAAAAATATCTTGAGTTTTCCTCTTGAAGACTCTTTTTCTTCTTCCTTTATTTGATTTAAAAGATAATCTGGATTTTATTTTTTATCAATATCTACTTAAATCACTCCTAACTTTCACTTAATTTTACCCTATACCTACAAAATTATATAGATATATATAAAATAAAGCTAGTATTATTCTATTTTTGAATATACGCACTCTTTTCCTTCTTGTATATAATCATAAAATACTATATTACTTCCTTTAACTTTCCCTTTTAAACTTTCAACATTTAAATAATTTCGTTTATCTTTATAAAAAATTATTTCTATTTCATTATCGCTTATTGTATATTGACCATAGGTGTAAAATACATCTTTATAAAAATTATTTATAACCTTGCATTTTCCAGTTGAATTAAGTTCTAAAATAGTATTATTTGAAGTTATGTATTTGCCACTATAAGGATTACTACTCCCACCCATCATAACAATACTAATAATTGCAAAAAATAAAAATATAGAAACTATTTTTTTCATTGTATCCTCCTTACTCCTAGAAATAATGATATAACGGAAAAAAATCAAAATTAGTAAGTGTATAAGCATGAAATCTAACATTGTTTTCATCTTGTCAGAATTCAATCTTAAATATAAATAATACTATTTAAGGTATAAAGATTGGATTAAAATTCTTATATTCGTATAAAGATTATATAAAGATTGTAATGTTTTATGAATATTAAAATTTATTAAATAATTTTAATTATTATCATTAATCCAAAGAATTGTGGCACCAATTATAACATAATTGGTAAATACCCATATACTTTATAAGGCCTAATATTTTAGAATGCACATAAAAAAAATACCACATTTTCTTTATGAATAATGTGATATTTCAGCATGCTCTTTAATTATTGCTTCATCATCAACTAATATATATCTAGCTATTTGATACATGATTTATTTTATTTAAATAATTTATAGAATATTTTTCAGCTTCCACACGTTTTATAAAATCTTCTGTTATAAAGTATTCTCTTAATTCCAAATATATTTGTATTATCATCTTTAGCGATTTTATACAACTTTCAATACTATATGATGGTATAGTCTCTTTCAGTAAGCTTATGCTCTCTGGAGCAACAAATTCTATTTTTCTAACGCCCCTTGGCAGCTCTCCATTTTTCATCAATATTAGTGGACCTATTACCATTTGCCTTAATGATGATATGAATTCTATAGTCTCAAAAATTTCACCTCTACCTATTTTTGCAGCTCCATAATGAATCCAAACCCAAAATCTATCCTCTATCCATTGTAAACTTGGAATTGGAAATCTTGCATTATTTTCTTTTAATGCTTCTGATACAAAATTACCTCTTTCCCATAAAATAACAGGGTCTTCAACTCTATGTGCTATATTATCTATTGATACGAATTTTAAATCAACATGTAGTAATTCTGGACCATATAAACATATCAAAAGTCGTGGTTCTCCAACGTGTTCTCCTGTAAACGCTGATAGCAATGTACCTAGATTTGCTGCTATTTTATACCGCTCATCCATTACTTCTTCATAATGGTTAGAATCTACTGCAATTATAAAATCAATATCTGAATATTCGTCCATTTCATTTGTAATATATGATCCTCCTGTTGCAATTCCTACAATTCTAAAATCATCTTTTAAAATTTTTATTGAGTTATCTATAAATTTTTTATGATTTATTGGTATCATATAGACCATCTCCTTTAAAAATAGCCAAACTTTAAAATTAGGCATTAGCATAGAATATCATATTTTTAAAAATATTACTATATCAAGAATACATTACTTCGTTTTATTTTTTTCTGATTTAAATCTTCTATTGAGAATATCTTTTAAAACCAAAACGGTATTCTCGTCATTAAAATTAAATTCGTTTTTGCAGTCATCGTATAACTTCAAGTATTTCTTTATTTGCATTAGGATATTCCTTTATCCTTTTTGTTATATCTATAATCCCCATAGTACTACCTTAAATCAACATCTCTGAAATATGAGATGAAGTCTTATTAACTAATGTATTTAAATTGATCATAACATAAGTTGATGCTTTAGAAAAAACATTAATATCCTTAATTTCTTCATTTAACTCTTTTATTTTTTGTCTGTTGTATCATAAATCATTTTATACTCTTCGAATTGAGACTAAGATATCTCCTTGTGCATTTTTTATCTATAGAGATTCTTATGTTTTTTGGATATTAAAACCTGAACCAAATCTTTTAAAATTACCACATCCTTATTTGTAATTTTATCATCTTCCAATAGTTTTACTAAACGTTTAATATTGTTAGGTTTTTTAGAACAACGAAATTTTCCGTTTTTATCTAAATTATTATTATTAGTAGTAGTGGTTCCCAGATCTAATTTTTCATCTTGATTAACGCCTAAGAGGAAATCTGTAGTAACATTATAATATGAAGCTAATCTTATTAAGTGATCATATATAGGATTTGCTTTACCAGTTTCCCATTTAGAAAGCATACTGCCAGTAATACTAATTTTAAACATTTCATTAATTTCATCTGCTAATTGATCTAATGTAATATTCTTATTTAACCTAAGATTTTTAAGAATTTTGCCAGTAATATTCATATTTCCCCTCCACAATGTAATTGATTGATTTAAAATTAAGTATACAATTATTAACATCATCAATCTACAAATTACAATTTATAATTTATTCATTAATTAATATTAATTAACTTGCTTTATTAGCATGAATTTGCTTTTGTATCTGAATCATTAACCCATATTTTAATTCATGAGCAGGAATTGGTACTATTTTATTAGTTTTATTATGTTGCATAATAATATGATCTCCGCTTTGCCTTACCTGCTTATACTCATTTTTCTCTGCTAAATCAATCATTTCTTTATAATCAAATATCTTAAAATAATCTTTTTTTTGATTTTTTTTAAGCTTTTCTAATAATTCTACTCTCTCATCATACTCTTTATTTCTTGTATCAATTATATCTTTAATTGTCATAAGATCCCAATAAACATCTTGCAATACCTCAATTTCACCCATGGATCCCATATCAAATTCAGAATACATATTAATAAGCTTTTTAGTAAATGCATCCATTCTTCTATTAAACATAAGAAGATCTTTCTTTGCACTTATAAATCTACTTACAATTTGAATCATGGTACATTTTAGCTGTGCTGCTTCACTTCCACAAACGTACATATATTCTTTCATCTTATCTCTGCTATTTTCATAATCATCTTTCATTTGAATATACTCTTTAACCAGTTTTTCTACTTCTTCTTTTAATGGATCACCTACAATAGCATTTATATTTAATTTATCTATTAATTTACCAATTGAGTATTTCAAGTTGTGAGCTTTTATATACACTTCATCCAGTAGCTCATACTTGTACTTATCATATTTTCCTAAAATGTCCAATGTTTTATCTGTATTTTCTTTTTCTAATTGATTAAATTTTATTATCCAGTTCATTTTTCATACCAGCTTTCATAAATTCTTATAAAACCCAATTTATTACTTTTAAACCATGTAATTGTATATAATTATACTATATTTCCCAAATTTAATCAATATGTTAATAAAACTGATTTATTACTGAATTCGCTCTTTGTTAAACTAAGTTGAATGTTATTGTATTTACGAAAAAAGTAATTAATTACTTTTTTCAAGTAAAAAAATGCATGTACTAATAATTTTCTACATGCATTTTTTTATAATATATATGTTGTAATTCACAATGCAAAATTGCGACTAAAATTTTTGAAATATTTTTAGAATTATGATCAAGACTTATTTTTGCAATATATATTTTTTTATTATTCTTTATGCTATTAAGCAACAATTATCTTATGTTTATTACTAAATTATAAATAAGCTAAATCCCCTATCTTTTGATACCTATTGGAATTCTAAGAAATCTTGCTTCTTTAAAAAAGCTGAAACTTATTAATTTTATGTGCCTTCATCCCAAATAACTTTTGAAAAACCACATCATTTTGGGGATCTAATACTTTAATCATAGTTACTACCTCGTTTAGTAGTTCTTCTATAATATTGACTTATTTATCTCTACTTATACGAACAAATATTCTTTTTTTAATACATAAAGAGATACTAAGCCATTTTTACCCCCCATTTACATATCTTATTCTATAATTTTCTTTATAATATTTTCTATAATTTCACAAAATAACTACTAGAAAAACTAACTAGATTGATTAAATAATTTAGCTTTGATATACTATTATAAAAAAACTAGGAGGATACATATGTTTGAAAAAGATAGCTATGAAGAGAATGTAAAGTTATTTGAAAAAGTAATTTCTACACAAGCAGAAGAATTATTATCTAATGAAGACTTAGCTGCTATCTATATTGGTCGTGCAACATGCCCATTTTGCCGTAAATTTGCTAAGAAATTAAGTGGCTTAACTAATAAAATTAACACAACAATTTACTATGTAGATAGTTCTAATTTTTCAGATGATTTAATTGCCTCATTTAGAGAAAAATATAATATTGTAACTGTACCAGGATTTATTGTTAGTAAAAATAGAGAAATAGAGGTTCGCTGCGATTCTTCACTTTCAGAGGATGAAATATTAAATCTGTTAAAGTAAATAATCAACGAATATAATTATTATAAACTAAAGATACTCTAATTATAATAATACAAAAAGTGTGATAATGCTTTTCTATGGTAAGCATAAAAATTTTATCACCTTTAATATTTTTAAAGGTAGCAGTAAAATATCCTAGTAAGGCATAAATAAGCTTTACTAGGATATTTTAATATGTCTAATGTCTCAAATTCGTATTATTTAGCCTAATGGTGATATTAATAATATAAAGTAATTTCTCATTTATGATATGGTTCACAGTATCTATTGTAAGTGAGTTTTTTATATATTAAATCTGAATGCACAATTACATTTTTCAATTGTATTTCCTTTAAAAATGGGATAATGTTGAGGATATTTTTCATCAAAATATCTAATATCCTCTTTATCAAATCTAAGCAAATAACCATTCATATAAATATTGCCACTTATTTCGATTGTATCTGTATCTGGAATAATATTAATATTAATATTAATATCCTTATCATACTCTACTTTAAATGTATTTTTAGTATAAGCAAAATCAAATATTTCTTCATTCTCAACCCACCACTTATTATCTTCTACCCAGCAGATAAGATTTCTTTTTTTATCATATAGTCTCAAGGATACGTATAAATTATTATTCTCTACATTCATCTTAATTAGGTTTTCACCATTATAGTTAATAATATTGGGTGTATCTATAAATGTATTACCACCAATCATGACCTTACACTTATTAATAATAGATAAATATCCAGAACTTCTATCAATTTCACCTGATAGCTTTTTTCTTCTTTCTAATAGTTCCTCTTTTATTATTTTTCCTTGATGAACTAATGTATGACAATTGGGACATAATAATATTAAATTGTCAGAACAATTTTTTCCCCCATCCGCATATTGTACTATATGGTGTCTCTCCATTAAATTAACTCCACACCATGCACACTTAAAATTTGATGATTTATCTACTTTGTCTCGCTCTTCTTTTTTTATATATCTTGATTTTTCTTTCTCACTCATTATTTTTTCACCCCAATCCTCCTTTTTATTGTAGCATATTAACTTATGGTACGGTATTTCCACCTATAAAAATAGCCATAACAAAGTTATTTCAATGGCTAAGACTATAAACCTCACTTATTTATGATATGGTTAACCATTTATTATGGTAAAACTCTTTAAATTCCATTTAATTATACTACAATGTTTTGTTTTTTCTCCTAATACTATCCAGAATAACTATTCTACTCCAAAAATAAAACTGCCTCAAAATACAGTTTTGAGGCAGTTTTATTATATGTTAATAACTTTTTTTATACTTTAAAGTTATAATTTTCACTTTAATACTTTTAATTTATTAACTAAGTTGTTGTTCTAATTGTTCTAGATCACTTATGACCATATTTATAACTTCGATTTTAGACTTAGCATAATCATTCTTAGGAAGCCATTTCAACCCACATTCTAAGGATTCCTTTGTACTCTTATATTCTTGTAATAATTGTGTTATATTTTCTACCATACCCTTCACATCCCTCTCTTTATTCAATCTCTAAATTATAATTTTCTTATTTTGTAAAATAAATTACTTTATTTATATTATTACCACCTCCGTATAAAAATATAATAAATTTTCAACTTTATATTTATATACGTTTATTATAGCATATATTACATTTAAAGCTTATATTTTTTCTAAAAATTTTACCATTATCAAAATAATCTTTCAAAAACATCCTATAATTGTAATATATATAACCGATTTAAGAATTCCATTTATTAGATTGACATATTTACAAAGTTGCTAAAACTTTATGTGCATATCTTCACTAGAAATCATAAATATATTTACATAGCTTTTCGGAATCAAAATATTTATGATTTCGGTAAGTTTTATCACTTAAATTTAATTTCTATGCGCGTGGTCTAAATCCACCGTCTTTAGACGGTATAAGCTTTTAGCCTTTTAAGAAATTGTGAATATGACCATACTAATTACTAAGGATGGTGATTTAGTATGGATGAGTATAACAAAGGCAGTCACACGATATATGATATAAAATATCATGTTATATGGGTAACAAAATATAGATACAAAGTATTAAACAAGCCGATAGCCTCAAGATTACGAGAGTTAATTCGGCAAGGTTGCGAAGCAAGAAACATTGCTATTGTTAGAGGAAGTATTGGAAAAGATCATGTTCATATGCTGATAGGATGTTCTCCGAACATTGCACCCAGTAAGGTTGTTCAGTATCTTAAAGGAAGATCATCAAGATTAATACAAGATGAATTCCCAGAATTAAAGAAAAGATACTGGGGACAACATTTGTGGGCAAGAGGATATTTTTGTGCAACAGTAGGTAGTGTTACAGAAGAAACTATTAAAAGGTATATAGAAAGCCAAGAACTTAGTGATAAAGAAGATATATTTAAGATAGAACAATAAAGAGTTTCAGTCATGCTCTTTAGGTTGCTTCAGCTAATGGCCTTTTAGAAGGATTAATCCTTAAAGAGCTATGACTTTCAGTCTAAGGTATTTATACCTTAAATCCACCTACTTTAGTAGGTGAGTAGTTTAATTTTAAATCTTACCATTTAATTTAAAATTAATGTTTTCAAAATAATACATATCATTTTCAACTTTTAGTAATTCCCAAAATAATTTATGCTTTTTCGACTCATTGTTAAATTCCTCTTTAATGCTTTTATTACTTTTCTTAATGTTGTTTATAATTGTATTAATATTGTTTCTTCTCCAATTATTATAATCAAACTCCATCTCTGAAAGTACTTTAGTAGTCGATGAAAATTCTATACTTGGCCCATTTAGATCTCTTTCAAGATTTCTTATAGTATATGAGTTTTGTCCTGGATCTAAAATTATAAAGTATCCATAATCAAAAGTGCTTCTAATAAGTCTGCCATATATTTGCTTAGCTTTAATACATACCTGAGGATAATTCACATCCTGATATCCCTTCTTCTGGTATGTAGTAATTGCTCTTAAAATAGGATATTCTGGACTATAGTTAGGAATTTTATCTAACATAACACAGCTTAATGCGTCTCCAGGTACATCTATCCCCTCAAAAAAGCCCTTGCTTCCAAGTATTATAACCTGCCTATTTTTATCATTTAAAGCTCTTACTGATTTTTTGCTCATATGTACTTCTATTTTTGTTCCTCTAGTAAGCAGCTCAAGCTCTTCATTCACAGCAGTTCTCCTTGCATTATTATTGAATAAAACAAGAATATGACCATTTATTTTTAATGCAGCATTATAAATAAATTTTGAAACATTTTTTATATATGATGGTTCATCATACCTCCCAACATCTTTTAAAGCAAAGATTTTAGTCCTTTTCTTTAAATCAAAAGTTGGTGGAATTATAAACTCCTTTGCCTTTTCCTGTCCTAAATGCTTTTTTATTTTATTAAAAGAATTTTCTATTCTCAATGTTGCCGATAAGAACGTTGTACTTTTAACATCTTTTAACATATGTTCATTAACTAGTTCTCCAACATTTAAAGGAACATTTTTAAGTGTGAATGATTTATATTCTGAGTCTACTTCTAATATTTTTGCATAGAACACTGAGCTTTCTAAAAACTTATCTAAAACATCAAATGCACTTTTAAGCTTTGCTATGAAATCAGATAAATTCTTGTGGTCAATATCTCCATCTATTTCATCATCTAAAGTTATATTATAAATATAATCATTTAACATCTTATATAGTGGATATATACTTTCTTTCAAAACTGATATCTCAGATCCTACGGCATTTGTTATTACTTTTAAATCTTCTCTTGGAAGGAAAAATTCAGTAGTAAAATTATATTCCCCGCTAACAAGCCTTATACTTCTAAAATCATTTAATAATATATTTATATTTACTATAATGTCATTTGCTAAATACATAATTTTATCTTTTTCTATGGTTTCTCTATAACCATAACTAGCATTTAAAGTTAAAAGCATAGCTATAATACTCGGGTGACCTTTTTCTATAAGATCTAGCAATTGTATAAATTCAGCTGACGAAAATTCCTCAGCAAAAAAATCATAACACTTTTCCATTAAGTTATGACCCTCATCAATAATTATGTGGTTAATCTTTTTCTTTTCAGTATATGGCCAGCATGCTAAAAGAGAATGATTAATAACTGTGATGTTTTCCTCAGGCAGCTCATTATACCTTTTTCTTAGGAAGCAAGCCCTTGTACATTTATCAAGCTTACATTGTTCACTATCACAATTAACTTCCCTTATGTACTTATCCAATTCCAGATGTTTTTGAACTAGATAATTTATATTTTCTATATCTCCATAATTACCATTTTCACAAAGTCTCCTTAGAAAAAGTAATGCTAGATTCCCTTTTTCATCCATCTGAAATTCTTCACATTTATTTATTCTTTCTATGCAAAGATAATTTCCTTTCCCTTTCATAGCACCATAATTTAATTTATCATCTAATCTTAATTTTTTAAGTATAGTCGGAATATCCCTCTCAATAAGTTGATTTTGTAATTCCTTTGTATTGGTAGATATAATAAAGCTAGCATCATCTTTTCTATTTTTCTGCTTATTTAGGTACGTTTCAATAGCCGCTATTATTACATACGCAAAAGTTTTCCCACTTCCAGTTGGTGCCTCTATAAATATCCTCTCACATTTTTCAAAATTTTCTCTTATCTTTTTTGCAAATTCCTTTTGATCTTTTCTATACTGGTATCCAAAATCTCCGCCATTATTCCATATCTCTTCATTTTCAAGTAAATCTTCATATTTCAAATAATCTATAGGAATTTTCCTTAGCTTAAGTTCCTCTTCTTTGTTCTCTAGGTAATTTACATATGTATAACCTTCCTCAATGAAAAAAGGAGGCTTCAATAAATGCTTAGTCCATGGCCATTTTTGTAAATACTGATATTCTTTAATAATTAGATTATGCAGAGATTTATTCTTTTTTCTGCTATTTTCTTCTCTATTCCATTGCCTTAAAAGTAGTGAATTAACTACTTTTAAGGTGTCTATTGAATCTGATAGTCCTCTATGTAACTCATCCTTATTTAAATTAGTAATTTCTTTAATCAAAGAATTTAAATTATATTCTTTTCTCCATGGTTCTAAAATTATTGCAAGCTCCATAGAATCCATTATTGTATTTTTTATTTCAGGAATATAAAAAGATAAAAATTTTCTTTCAAAATTTGCATTATGGCATATTAAAGGTAAATCTTCTAAAAATTCCAGTACTTCTTTTTTTATAGAATTCAAACTTCTAGCACTTAGTAAATCTGCCTCATTTAGATCACTGCAGAGACTGTAAATACTTATTGGCACGCGTCCTCTTGGTCTTATTAATGTATTATAAGTAGTTACAACTCCATTCTTAACTTTAACAGCTCCAATTTCTATAATTTCTGAGCATGTTTCATCAAGTCCAGTTGTTTCTATATCTAAATATATTACATTATCTAAAACACTGATTAAATCTTCTAGCATCTCTTCCCCTACTTACTCTTTTAAATACTGTTTTGCAATATTTAAAATTTTCTTAAAATCATCTTTATACTTTACAACATGCTCAAATAATTCTGCATGTGCTGGTTCTTTATATCTATGTGAAATTCTATTTCTAAGCAGTCTTGATTTTTCTAAAAAGTTAAACAACTCAGCATCAAGCACTTTTTCCTCTTTTAAAACTTCTAAACTATCATTTAAAGTCATACCTATTTTATATTTTTTTAATGACTTAAGAGTTACCGATGTAAAGTCTTCTAGTATTGTATTAAAACTTACAAATAATTGTCTCAAACTAGATTTTGCAAGCTTAATCATTATTTTGTTATCACTATTGTTTTTTAATATCTCAATGCATTCATCGATATCACTTATACACTCTTGAAAATCTTCAACTATCTTTATAAGTCTTTCTTGATTCATGACAACACATCCCTTCTTCTAAACCAAAAGAAATTCTCATTTTCTCTATATATTATATCAACTTCATCTTTATACTTTTCTAAAATAACATTATTATCATTAGAATATATAATTTTACCTTCATTTAATACATTTATCTTTAAAAATATAGTTAATTCTCTACTTCTTAAATCTATAACATCAATTTCTTTACCCAAAGTTCTTTCTAAAAATAATTCAAGTTCTAATATTTTATCTAAAGGTATATTTTCTATACCTATTACTGCTATATCTATATCTGACTCTTGAGTGAAATCATCGTTGTTAAAACTTCCAAAAGTGAGCATACTCGAAATGCTATATCTTTCTAGAAGATTATTTACTTCTTCACTTTTTAGTTTGCTCATAATTTGTTTTTTTTCATCTGCCAACTTCATCTTGTTCACCCGCCAATTTACAATAATTTATGTAATAAATTATAACACAATTTTATTTAAACATATTTATTATTTTGGACTTTATAAATAATACTATGCAACTTATATTTTTTCAATATAGATATCTAGCTTTGAACTTAGATTTATGTGATAACTTACCGAAATCATAAATATTTTGTTCCGAAAAGCTATGAAAATATCGCTGAAGGTTCTAAGCAACAGGTTGTATCCACTTTAGCATGCTCCAACTTTCAGTTTGACAAGCTAAAATGGAACAACCTACAGCTAAGAACCTTTAACAGCTCATTTTCAAATGTTTTATTCACAAATATATTTATGATTTCTAATGAAGACATGAACTTAAAGTTTTATCAACTTTGCAAATATGCTCTTCTAATAATTCGAATGCTTAAATTGTTTATCTATATATACCGAAATTGCATATATTTTTATTCCACAGGACTTAAGAAATTTTCGCTAGAAAGTTCTAAGTAAAAGGTTGCACTCATTTCAGCATGCTCCTTAGGCAAGCTCATGACAAGCAGCAAATCAAACACCTCCCATTAAGAAACATCAACAGCTTATTTTCATAGTCCTGCGAAATAACAATGTTTCTACTTTCGGAAAGATATATGCATAAGTTCAGGTCTTAGTTGAATGTCCATAATTTCCCACGCAATAAAATAAGCTTGAAATAATATCTACATTCTTCAAGCTCACTTTTTTATTTATATGATTTTTTTAATTATTTTTAGAAATGTTTTATATTAGAACATATTGTAATTGAGTTTCTACATTATTATTCTCATTTAATGCAATTAGCTCAATAGAATTCCACTTACAAATTTATTATTACAATAATATATTACCAAAATAATTTTTCATGATAATTCTAAAAATATTGCAAGGATTTTAGACGTAATTGTGAATTGTAAAATGTGAATTATAGCATATATATCTAAATCAATCCCTCAATTTTTTTATTTCTTTTTAAATATGCATTTGATATTTTTAAAAACTCCTGTAGATTACAATTTCCTGTTCTTTCACCTATTCCACCCAACGTGCAATCCACATATTTAGCACCACTTTTAACTGCCTCTAGGGAAATTGGAATCGCCATTCCAAAATCGTTATGAGCATGAATTTCTATTTCTATTCCGGTATTGTTTACTAAAGTTTTAATTGAATCCTTTATAAGTGAAGGCATTGATATTCCTACGGTATCTGCATATCTTGCCCGCTTTACGCCCATACCAATAATTATTTCACACAAATTTATAAGATAGCTAATGTCTGCCCTAGAAGCATCTTCAAAACCTATAGTAACTTCATAACCTTTATCTCTCGCTAAAAATACACATTCCTTAATATTTTCTTCAACCCACTTTTTATCCTTTCCTAAATTCGAATATATTTGTATATCCGATGTAGGAACGCTAATATGAATAATATCTGGTTTACACTCCATTGAATGAAATATATCATTTTTATTCATTCTATTCCAAGCGGAAATTAGTGAATTTTTTCTTATTTCTAATATCCTCTTAATGCATTCTTTTTCTAAATCTCCCATTGCAGGTATGCCTGCCTCTATCTGATAAATCTTCATTTTATCCATATATTTCGCAATTTCAATTTTTTCATCAATTGAAAAAGCTTTTCCTGCACATTGTTCACCATCTCTTAAAGTTGTATCCACAATATATATTTCATTGTCTAATTTTTCATTATAAATCAATATATCACCACCTTATAAAATCTAAACACACAGTTTCTTATATAATCTTTTTATTTCATCATTACTTAATCCACCACGCTTTTGTGTGCTCAATTTCCTTACATCTTCCAACATAATTGTTAAATTATCATGCTCGTATTTTATGTTTAGTTCTTCTAATTTTATTTCTAATGCATTTACACTTGAATGCTTACCTATAATAATATTTCTTTTCCTTCCAATTTCACTAGGGTCATATGGTTCAAAAGTTCTTGAATCTTTAGCTATACCATTTACATGAATTCCTGATTCTACATTGAAAATATCTTTTCCTATAAAAGGTGCATTTCCTCTGATTTTACTTTCAGTAATATCTTCAAATATGCTTAATACCTTGGGAAATAGCTTATAATTACTATGATCTTTTATTTTCTCTAAAAAAGAAGACCCTCCTAATATTTCTTGAAGAGGAGCAAAGCCACCAATTCCTGCAAAAGTCGTTACAACTTTTTTCCCTCCAGCTTTAACCCATTCTAAACTCATAGCTGTAGCTGATTTATAATTATTTTTTATACTTAGCTCTATATTATTTCCAAAGAACTTTATTATCTCTAAAAAAATCTGCTGATAATCATAAAAGATAATGTCATCAAGTCCTACTATTCTTGCATTCATTTTGTTATATATATTTAGCTTATTGTCTAATATCTCATATAATACATTAACACTTCCTATTTCAATTTTATTATTGTTAGATATTATGAATTTTACATCTTGAGGCAATGGTGATAGTTCTTCATAAAGCTCTTGCGTAATTTCTATATAATCGCTTCCTATTATATATAGTAATTTTATCAATTCTCTTACCTGTGCGCTTTTCTCTTTTAACTTATCACCAAATATCTCTCTCAAAACAATTATTGTCCTATCTATAATTTCGATTTTTCTTTCATCCATAATTCCACCCCTTTTTAATTGCAAATTTTTTCTACATGTGAATATAATCTATCTAAAAGGAGCCTACTTAATATATTTATATATATTAAACAGGCTCCCTTGCCAACAAAAAATAGCCTAAAACAAAACTTCTTAGTTTGGTTTTAGACCACATTGTCTTTGTTAATATGCTATTTTATACATATATTATCACATAACCAATGCTTTGTATATATATTTATTTGAAATATTTCATGCTAGTCTTTTTTAATTCTCTTGTGCTATACAAAATTTTGTAATTTTCAATTCCTATATCATCAGCTATCTGCTTAATAATTTTGTTACAGCTTTCCTTATCTTTCTCGTGTATCATTGTGTATAGATTATAATCCCACGAACCAAAAGGTTTCCTTTCATAACAGTGTGTAACTACAGAAATGGATGCCATATATTCTCCAATTTCATCTAATCTTTCATCATCAATCTTCCAAACTACCATTGCATTAGCTTTAAATCCAGCTTTTCTATGATAAAGTATTGCTCCTATTCTTTTTAATATTCCAGTTTCACTATAATTTCTGATTTTATCTATAAGCACATCTTCATCCATACTAAGCTCTTTAGCTATATCCTTATACGGATTAGTTATTATAGGAATATCCTCTTGCAATCTACTTATTATTTTCTTATCAAAATCACTAATCATTTGTATCATCTCCTTGAAGATTTAAAGCCACTTTAATCTTAAATAACTTAACTGAAGGTAAACTCATTATTTCTTCCAAACCAGTATTTCTCTTTATTTCTTCAAGAATATTAATCAAATTCTCTTCTGAACGCGTTATCATAGTAAACCACATATTATACTCATCTTCTCTTATATAATTGTGAGTCACTTCATCATACATATTTATATATTCTGCAACCTTTTCAATTTCATTTTCAGGCACTTTAGCTGCACAAAGAGTACTTGTATATCCAATTTTTCTCGAATTAAAAATTCCACCTATTCTTCTTATTATTCCTTCATTTTTTAACTTATTTATTCTTTTTAATACTTCATTTTCTGTAAGTAATAATTTTTCCCCTAGTATTTTAAAAGGATTCTTATCTATTGGAATTTCATTTTGCATTAAATTAAGCAATTCTTTATCTGTTTTATCCATAGCAGTTCCTCCTCACTTAAAGTTTTGGAATGTCAAATAGAATCCTTGCCTTTAATTATTAAAAATGCAAATTTTATCTGATGCCATATAATCTCCGTCATTATAATATGCAGCTCTTGCTCTGCAGCCTCCACAACTTTTTTTATCTTTACAACTGTTACAAGTTCCTTTATATTCTTGAGTTCTTAGGTTATTGAGCAATTCACTATTTTTCCATATTTCATCAAATGGTATTTCTCTTATATTACCAGCTACTTCTGTTAAATAAGCACAAGCCTGAACATCTCCTTTTGGATTAATAATACAATAGCTTCTTCCTGCAATACATCCACGTTTAAATCTACTATTTACACCTAAATCTTCTGCAATTCTAACAAATTGTGGAGCACAAGTTGGCTTTATTTCTATTTTTACTTCACTTTGCTTTTTCATTATTGATGTTAATAACTCTTCATACTCTTTTGAACTTAATAATTCATCTTCTATATCTTTTCCTCTTCCTGTAGGCACAAGGAAGAATATATGATGAGCGGCTGCACCCATAGCCACTGAAAAATCAGTCAAACTAATTATCTCATCTTTATTCCAATCCATGACAGTTGTATGAATTTGAAATCTAATTCCTAAATCTCTACAATTTTTCATTGCATAAATGGTATCTCTAAAAGCTTCATTATTTCCCCTAAATTTATTATGTTTTTTTGAATCAAGACTATCAAGACTTATGCCTATTGCAGAAATACCAGCAGCTTTTAATTTTTCTGCAATTTCCCTTGATATAAGGGTACCATTTGTTCCAAGGACAGGTCTTAAGCCAGCTTTGGATGCATAATTTATTAATTCAAAAATATCCTCTCTCATTAATGGTTCTCCACCAGAGAATATCATTATTTTAAAATTAGCTTTTGCAATTTGATCTATAAGTAACTTTGCTTCTTCTGTATTTAATTCACCTTGACTTTCTTTGCCTGAATCTCTATAACAATGACTGCACTTTAAATTGCATTTATTTGTAGTATTCCATGATATTATCATTTGCATTCACTCACCTTTACATAAAATCTCATATACCCTTTTGTATTTCTTATTTCATAATATTAATTTCATCATCTGTAAGATAGCAAGCAGGATCCTCTGCCCAAAAATCATTATAAACTGCTTCAGCTCTAGTTCTGAAATTGCCATTACAAACATTTAACCATTTACAAGAAGAACATCTACCTTTTAATAATTCTTTTCTATTTCTAAGACCATTTAATATTTCATTTTCAGAATTTCTCCATATAGATCCGAATTTTTCTTCTTTCACATTTCCAAAAGTATGTTGCCAAGTAAATTGATCTGGATGAACATTTCCAAAAAAGTCTACATTGGCAAAAGCCATTCCTGATCTATTTCCACCATTAGTCTTTAAAAGTTTTAATATGTTATCTGATTTATCTTTAAATTTCTCTAATGACTTTAAATATGTATAAACGGCATCTGCATGATTATCAACTGTAAGTATCTCAACACTTGGACCAAATTCTATTGCCTTACTTATGATTAAGTCTAGAGCTTGTCTTGTTTCTTCCTTAGAAATATCTTCATCTACCATTTTACTTCCTCTTCCCGAATATGCTAAATGATAGAAACACACTCTAGGTATCTTTTCTTCTTTATATTAGCTTAAATATATCTTCCAATTCTTTATAATTGTTTTTATTTATAGTAAACCTAAGACCTACTTTTTGATCAACTTCAATGCAATTTCTTATTCCTCTTAAAGCACTGTCAAAAGCACCACTAACACCTCTAAACGCATCATGATTTGATCCTATACCATCAAGGCTTACACCTACATATCCAAGATTTATTTTCTTTAAAGATTTGCAAACATCTTTATCTAAAAGAGTCCCATTAGTAGATATCGTACTTCTTATTTTTCTTTGACTTGCATAATCTAATAATTCCAAAATGTTTTCCTTCATCAGAGGCTCTCCCCCAGAAAACAATAATGCTGGTACGTTAAAATCTTTTAAATCGTCTATGAATTTTTTTGATTCATCTAACGTAAGCTCGTCATCATATCTTTTATTATCTGAACTTGCATAACAGTGTTTACATTTTAAATTACAAGTTTTTGTACAGTTCCAAGCAACTACAGGTCCTCTTCCTGGACTAACTCCATACTTTTCTATGGCTGCGCCTTCTACATACCTTAAGCTATCTCCATAATTATCAGAATTACATAAAAGTTTAGTTATACTTATCATTTTCAAATCTCCTTACATCATTGATTCTCGTTATGATCTAAGCAATTTTTTAAATTCATAAACAAAAACAAATCTAAATTTTTTTACATGGACAGAGCTATCTTAAAATCAAAACCATAGAGATAATTACTCTCTATGGCTTCAATTAATTATGCTTCATTATACCACGAATTGTTAATGCAGTAAAACAATGCTATTCTAAAATACGGCACCTTATACCATCGAGAATATCCGAATCTGTAGCATAAAATACCGCCAATACTTTTGTAATTGGCGGTATCAAATATTTTTATTTTTTCACTGTTGCTTAACACAAAGCAGTTCATAGTGTGACAGCCCACTTTTATGGACTAGTATAAAATTTATTTTTAAATAACTAATTCTTGTACTACTTTTCCACCTTCAATATGTTCTTCCACAATTCTTTCTACATCTTCAATCTTTACATTTCCATACCAAGTTCCTTCAGGATAAACAACTACTATAGGACCTTTATTGCAAACTCCCAAACACCCTGTATTAGTCACCATTACTTCATTTATTAAATCTCTTTCTTCAACTTCTTCCATAAACTTTTGCACAACCTTTACTGAATCTTTAGAATAGCACATTCCTTTTTGCATTCCATTAACTCTACAACTTGCACAAACAAAAATATGATGTTTTAAATTAATCATTTTTCATTTCTCCTTTTTTATTAAACTTTAATTTAAACCTGGTATATTGAGTATCTATAATATATCAGAAATAATGGAGAATGCTTTTGCGAAATGTTGCCTTAGTGATTTATCTGGTTATGATTCTTAGGTTATAAGTTGTTCCACATGTGCTTGTTCACAGCTTGCCTGTGAGGCAAGCATTGTGGGCACAACTTTGTAGCCTTAGAATCATCCAGATAAATCTCGGGTCAACTGTAGCAAACGCATGCCACATTATTTCGGTGTATATACTCATTATTCAGGTTTAAGCTCTTAGCATTTCTTCAACTTCAGTTCCTTTTAATATAGCTTCTGCTGCTTTTTCAACAGCTGTTTCAATGGTTTCACATGTCATAAAAACTTCTATATTCATACTTTTAAATTTTCTTTTTGGTTCATCACCAATTCTAAGACAAAGTACTCCATTGCAGTCTGAAACAACTTTTGAAAGCTTAGCAAACTTATCTTCCTCTTCCTCACAAACTTCTTTACCATTACAATATTTTTCAACATTTCTTTTTTCCAAATATCTTGGCTCTCCATTTTTATATTCATAGATATAAAATTCAGATGCATGTCCAAAATGCATGTCCACGCCTATTCCACTTTTTGATGCAATAGCAAACTTTAGTGGTTTTTCTTCTGTAACTTCCTTTACATTTGATGGCTTATTAAATTTTTGAGATTGATCATCTCCAAGTAAACCAATAGCATCTGCCCTACATTGCTTACAATGATACATCTGCTCAATATGCTCTCCACATTTTTTTCTTAAATCCATTATCTCTTTATTACTTGTAAGCGGCATATTTTCAAAGACACTTCCTTTTACAGGAATCATTTGCATTATATTTGTTATTCCTGCTCCAAGTTCCTTTGCTTTTTTTGTTACTTCTTCTATATGATGATCATTGATTCCCTTAAGCATTACTATATTTACCTTAACCATAATTCCTCTATCAGCTAAATACTTAATACCTGATAATTGGTTAGTTAAAAGGATTTGAGCTGCCTCTTCACCAGTATAAGTAACCCCTAAGTAATCTACGAATTTATATACTTTAGCAGTTATTTTAGGATCAATAGCATTCATTGTTACAGTTACATGACTTACTCCTAAATTAATCAGCTCTTGAGCATAAAATGGAAGCATTAATCCGTTTGTTGATAGACAAAATGTAACTTCTGGATCATGTTCTCTTATAAGCTTCAAAGTTTCCCTAACATTATCAAAGTTAGCAAGAGCATCGCCAGGTCCTGCTATTCCAACAACTTTTAAGTTGTCCATTTTTGATTTTACTAGTTTGTATTTAGCAAAAGCTTCTTCTGGAGATAATACTTCAGTTGTTACCCCAGGTCTGCTCTCATTAACACAATCAAATTTTCTTAAACAATAATTGCAGCTAATATTACACTTTGGCGCTATAGGAATGTGCATTCTTGCATACTTGTGAGCTGATGAACAGCTAAAACATGGATGAGTTTTTGTTTTTTCTTCTACTTCTTCTCTGCTGATAATTCTTGCTTCCATCTTTTTCTCCCCCTCAATTGCTATATCTTTATTACTTATTTCAACTTCTTCCTTATAATATTCATTGTATAAATTCTCTCTAAAGGTCATTTCAGTCTTAGCAAGCATAACATTAGTAATTTGATCCCCTAAATTTAAAGATCCTTCATAGCCTATAGATAATATTCTTTGTCCACCGATCCTATCATGAATAGGAAATGACATTCGAATTAATGGAATCTTATGTTTTTCCTCTATTCTTCTTCCATCCGAGCTTCCAATCATTACATTTACCTTTAAATCTAAGGCGAATTTTTCTATTTCCTTAAAGTCTGCCTCATCTATGATTTTGCATTCACCTGCAAATAACTGATTTGAAAGTTCGTCAACTTCTTCCCTTAAGCTTGGTTCAAGTTTTTTACATACATCTCCACTTGCAATAAGTACTGGTACAGCTCCGTTTTCCACAGCTAATCTTGCAGTAGAGTATACAAAATCAGGTTCTCCAAATATAGCAATTCTAGCTTCTGCATTATATTTATGAGAATCAATCATAGCATCTAAATATCTTCCTCTTTGTTTTTTATATTTTTCTGGAATTGGATTTCCTGATATTTTAGCTAGCACTTTTAAAAAATTATCAGTATCTCTAAGACCTCTTGGAACATTAATTCTAAAATTCTCAACTCCAAAATTCTCCTCTAAATAAACTCCTACAGAATATTCTTCTTTAATAAATGTGGTTAGTTCAATGGTAGCCTTTGCACCACCCATAAATTTAATTTCGTCTATACTCGTACCATTGCTTGGAAGCCTATTATATTTTTTACTATGAACTCCATCTAAATTCTCCGATAAGTCAGGCAGCAATATATAATCAATTTTAAAATCCTCCAAGATCTCTTTTATCTCCCTCATATCCGCACTACTCATTGGCCCGGCAATAACATTTACTTTTTCATTTTTATCTGTATACATTTCTACATTTTCTACAACTGCCCTTAAAGCTGTAAAATATCCGCCATATTGAGTTCCACCATATCCAGGCGATTGTATTGGTATTAACTTAACTTTACTATCTGGATGTTTTTCATAAAATATCTTTGAAAGTCTTACTACATCCTCTCCTATGGTTTCTGCAAGGCAAGTTGTTGCAATACCTATAACTTCTGGGTTATATAATTTAATTAAATTTTCTAATCCTTTAATTAAATTATTTTCACCACCATAAACAGTTCCTTCTTCAGTTAGTGAAGATGAAGCAATATCTACAGGCTCATTATAGTGTGTTGCCATATGTCTTCTAATATATGTACTACAACCTTGAGAACCATGTAATATAGTCATGCAATTTTTAATTCCATATAAAGCATTGCTAACTCCCATAGGCATACACATTTTGCATGGATTTACGGTTAGATTTACATAACTTTTAGATTCCTTCATTCTCTTCACTCTCCTTTACATACTTCCATACAGGACTATTAATTGAAAGATTAATTTCCTTTGCGAAATTAACAGCTCCTACAAAACCTCCAAGAGGATGCTTTCTTTCATGATTATGGTCACAAAAGGCAACTCCCAATTTATAAGCAAGTGGTCTTTCCTTAACCCCTCCAACTAAAATATCTACATCCTGCTCAATCATAAATTTTTCTAATTCCGAAGGATTTGCATCGTCCAAAACTACTGTTCCATCCCTAACTAGACTATTTATAACTTCATAATCATCTTTCTTTCCAGTTTGTGTTCCAACCATCACTGTATCTATTCCAAGTTCATTAAACTGTTTGATTAAGGAGATTGCTTTAAATCCTCCGCCTACATATATTGCAGCTTTTTTACCTCTAAGATTTTCCTTATATTTTTCTAATATAGGCAATATCTTTTCTTCTTCTTCCTTAACAAAAGCCTTAGCCTTTGCTAACATTTCTTCATCTCCAAATAAGCTTGCTATTCTGAGTAATGAATTTTTTGTATCTTCAAGTCCCACAAAACTTATTTTAACGAAAGGAATGTCCATTTCTGCTTCCATTCTCTTTGCTAAATATGTCATGGAACCAGCACATTGAACAACATTAAAACTTGCGCTGCTAGCTTTGATTAATTTGTCATAGCTGGAATCTCCAGTAATAGTTGATATCACATCTACTCCAATTTTCTTTAGATACTCTTTAACTATCCATATTTCACCAGCTAAATTGAAATCTCCTAACATATTAATTCCTTTTCTCTTAGGGAGAATATTCCTAGAAAATAAATTCATTAGTGCATTACATGCTAATTTATATCCTTTAGATTTATTTCCAGAAAAACCTGGCGACATAACTGGAATGACAGGTACATTATATTTTTCCTCAGCCATTTTACATACTGCCTTAACATCGTCACCTATTACTCCAACAATGCAAGTTGCATAAACGAAAATCAACTTAGGATTATGATTTTCCATTATCCCTTCTATGGCAGCAATTAATTTTTTTTCACCACCAAAAATAACATCTTGTTCACTTAAATCTGTTGAAAAACTATTTCTATATAAATTATCACCACTTGAAAGACTTCCTCTTATATCCCAAGTGTAACTAGCACATCCAATAGGTCCATGAACTATGTGGTATGCATCTGTTATTGGATTTAATACAACTCTTGCTCCACAATATACGCACGCTCTTTGACTAACTGATCCTGATACACTATCACCATCGCACTTCATAGATTTTTTATTATGACCTTGTTTAAAACACACAAAATCTTCTCTTTCTTCAAGAAGTGAATTAGATATCCTTTTTTCCATAATGTCACACACCACCTTTTAAATTTGTAATTATAGATTGAGAATTGAGAATAAAGGATGAAAGTTAACTTAACTTTAAACAATGCCACACAATACATTTTTTATAAATTCCTTATAACCAAATTTATTACTCATTCTACATTCTCAATTTTCAATATTAATGAGCATTAAAAGCCCTATTAATAAATAGAGCAATTGACATGTTTTACCCATGTTCAATTGCTCAATCATTGAAATTATTAACTTTTTTGAATTTAACATATCTTTTAAAATCTTAATTGCATCATAGCTGCTTTTTTTATATGTGTATATATGTTGCAAAACTAATTCGTCATCATAATTCTAAAAATATTGCAAGAATTTTAGCCTCAATTGTGAATTGCAACATATACATATGATTTGGTTTATACTATTTCACACACTCTTTCCAAATAAATAAATTAAAAAACAAATTTAAATTTTAGATATACACCGCACCAGAAATGGTGGGTACTTTCTTAAACAAATAAATCAACATTTACACTTAACTTGCAGTGAAAACTTTATCCAAAATACACATCTTTCCACTAAATACTTATTAAACACTCACTTCACACACTATTTTTAGATAAATAATTTTAAAAATAAATTTAAGTTTTGGAGTATACATTACACCAGAAATGATAGGTACTCTTTTATAACCACAAGGGTCATAATATGCAGTGTTGCATTTAGAATACTAATGTAGGATTTCTTCATTAGAAATTGCCAAAACTTTAAGTTCATATTTTCACTAGAAATCATAAATATATTTGTGGAGAAAACATTTGAAAATGAGCTGTTAAAGGTTCTTAGCTGTAGGTTGTTCCAATTTAGCTTGTCAAACTGAAAGTTGGAGCATGCTAAATTGGATACAACCTGCTGCTTAGAACCTTCAGCGATATTTTCATAGTTTTTCGGAATCAAAATATTTATGATTTCGGTAATTATGCATATTTATCTACATTACTAATTCAAAATCTTCATCTTTTACGTCTCTATCTTGTCTATCCATTAATGCACCAAGCATTAATTCTAATAATCTCATAGCACCTCTATATCCAACATTAGGCATATATGAATGAACATATCTATCTAATACTGGGAATCCAATTCTAACTAGTGGGATATCTTCAGCTCTTGCTATGTATTTACCATGAGTTCCACCCATTAGTAAATCAACAGATTCATTCTTAATTAATTGATGTAATTCAAAAAGATCAGCATCTTGTTTAGCTATGCAGCCTTCAACACCAAATTCATCAAACAATGCTTGCATTTGTTTTTCAAATACATTTGATGGAGTTCCTGTAATTACATACTTAGGAATCATTCCAAGCTCTAATAAGAATTTAGATAAAGCAATTAGCACATCTGGATCTCCATATAAAGCTACTTTCTTTCCATCATAATATGGATGAGAGTCAATCATTATATCAACTAATTGTCCTCTTTCTTCTTCAAGTTCATAAGGAACTTGTTGCTTGCTGAATTTACTTAATTCCATAATTAATTCATCTGTAGAACCAATACCTATTGGCATCTTTAATGTAGAGTATGGAATCTTGAATGATTTTTCAAGAGTAGATGCTCCTGCTTCTGAAGCAAAACTTCCTAGTGCTAATGTTTTTTCGCAGTCACCTAATTCAATAATATCTTGAATCTTTGTACCACCCTTTGGATACATTTCATATTTTCCAGTCATTGGGGCATCTAAAACTCCAGTTGTATCTGGTAACATTGTAAAATCTACACCCATAAGTTTTAATAATCTCTTTACTTCACGCATATCGCCAGGGTTAACGAATCCAGGAATCACGCACATTTTTCCGTTCTTTACTCCAGTTGTTTTAGATAAACCTTTAATAAAGCCAGTAACCATATTAGAGAATCCTGTAATATGTGATCCAACATAACTTGGGGTATTTGCATGTAACACATATTTTCCTTCTGGAATATCTATAGCATCAATAAAACCTTTTAAATCATCACCGATTGTTTCTGATAGACATGTAGTATGAACTGCAATTATTTCTGGATCATACATATCAAAGATATTTTTAACAGCAGTTTTAATATTGCTACCACCACCAAATACACAAGCACCTTCACTAAATGATGAACTAGTTGCTATAGCTGGTTCTTTGAAATGTCTAGATAAAACTGTTCTATGATATGAGCAACAACCTTGTGAACCATGACTGTGGGGCATACATCCATGAACTCCAAGAGCTGCATACATAGCACCAACAGGTTGACATGTTTTACTAGGATTAATAGTAATCGCTTTTCTTTCCTTAATTTCTTTAGGAGTTAAATCTAACATTATACCTCACCTCCAAATGTTCCTTCTAATATTGATTCAGTTTTCCATGGAGCTACAGTGTATTTCCATGCTGGAGTATATAAACTCATTGTTACATCTCTACCAAAGTTTGCAGCACCCTTAAATCCTGCATAAGGTCCACTATAATCATAAGAGTGCAATTGTCTTGATAATACTCCACCTTTTTGTATTATATATTTATCCTTAATGCCCGAGAAAAACATGTCAAGTTTTAACTTTTTAATAAATTCTTCTGTTTCAAATTCATTTAAGTCATCAACTACAATCGAACCTTTTTTCATGTCACGCATCATACCTGGATAATATTCTAAATTAATGATTTCTTTCTTTAATTCTTCTAATTCTTCATCTGTTTTAACTGGTTTATATTTACCTTCAATTTTTTCTACTTCTAATACTTCGATATTTTTTAAATCCGCATCTTCAATTATAGTTGGTATTACTTCTCTACCTTCATAGTCATCTCTATGTGCAAATTCAAATCCTGCAACTAATGTTTCTACACCTAAATCATTTAATAGCATTTGATAATGGTGAGATCTTGAACCTCCAACATATAAACCTGCCTTTTTACCAGTTAACTTGCTTTTATAATAATCCATATCATCTTTAATATCTTCAAGCTCTTCAGCTATAACAGCCTCTGTTCTTTCTGTGAACTCTGGATCATTAAAGAATTTCGCAATATCTCTTAAAGTTCTAACAGTACAATCAACCCCGATAAAATCAACTTTTATCCATGCAGTACCATATTGAATTTTCATCATTTCTGCGATATAATTAATGGAACGGTGACATTGGACTAGATTTAAATCTGCAGTATGGGCTTTTCTTATATCGTCAATGCTAGCATCACCTGTCATGACTGATATAACTTCATAGCCTATTTTCTTTAGAATTCTTTCTATTTCCCAAGCGTCACCACCTATGTTATATTCACCAAGGATATTAACTGAATGAGTTTTTGGTGTGTAATCCATAGTTCCTATTACAGATTTTATCAGCTTGTTATTTGCAATATGATGTCCTGCTGATTGAGATACACCTTTATATCCTTCACAAGGGAATGATATAACATCAATTCCATACAATTCTTTAGATTCATTTGCAACTGCTGGTAAGTCATCACCTATAAGTCCAACTGGACATGTCGCACATATAAATATTGCTTTTGGATTAAATATATCTACAATTTCTTTTATAGCAGCCTTTAATTTCTTTTCTCCACCAAATACGATATCACTTTCACCTAAATTTGTAGAAAAACAATATTGTATAAAGTTTCCGTCGCCTTTCTGTGGTATTGCTTTATTTCTTCTAGTACCCCATGAATAATATCCACATCCTATCGGTCCATGAGTTAAAAGTACTATATCTTTTAATGGTCCAAGAACAACACCTTTACATCCAGCATAACAACATCCTCTATGTGTCATAACTCCTGGTATAGTTCTTCTATTTGCATCTATTTCTTGAGTTTCCTGCTCAAGTTCAAGCATATGTTTCTTTCTGTTTTTATATACTTTGGCACTATACTTGTCCAAAACACTATCAACTTTACTCATTAACTTCACCTCCACACTTTAAATTGCCTCTTCACCTATTTGTCCATCTCTGACTCTGTATACTTCTTCAACTGGTAATACAAATATCTTTCCATCTCCTGGAGTCCCAGTTGAATTTACACTTATCACGGTATCTACTACTGTTTTTACTTCGTCATCTTTTACTACTAAAGTTATAAATCTTTTAGGTATTAATCTTCCTCTTTCTGATAAATTCTCACCATACGATGTTGGCGGTACTTCACCAGTTTCCATATAAGCTTCAACTAAAGCTATATCAATTGATTTCTTGCCTCTTCCAAGTACTTTTCTGCAAGTAATGGATGGAAAGCCAGCTTCTGCGAGTGCTTCTTTAGTTTTATTAACTTTATTCAAACGAATAATACACATAACTTCTTTCATAAAGCTATTCCTCCTATTTCAATTTTATAATCCTGATTTCCCACTACTTACAGTGTATACTTCCTCAATCGGTGCAACGAATATTTTTCCATCTCCAAATGCACCTTTTTCTCCTGTTCTAGAATTTCTAATTATTACCTTTATAACATCATCTTTATCTTCATCTTTAACTGCAATTAGAAGCATTTCTTTTGGAAGTTCATCATAATAGATTTCTCCAACTTTGATTCCTTTTTGTTTCCCTCTACCATAAACCGCCATCTTCGTTACTTCTGGGAAGCCAGCATCCAATAATTCTGAAAGCACAGTACTAACCCTTTCTGGTCTTATTATTGCTCGAATCATATACATATCTCTCTATCTCCTTTTATTTAATATTTTGTTTTATATATTTTTCAACTTAAATTTCACATTATAAATAATTGAATTCAAAAAATCCTGAATTGAAAAGTGGTGCTCCAAAAGTGATGCTCCAAATCTTGTATTTGGATAACAGAACTTTCGCCTTGTGGGAATCTTCTATTTGGTTAGCAAAACTTTCTTTATGAGCTTCAACATTAATCAATAATTGTGAATTGTAAATTAATAATTGTGCTTTTATCTTAGATATCCATTAAACCATATTCCATTAATATTTCTTCTAATCTTTCTTGTTTCATTGGCTTTGGAATAACAAACATTTTATTTTCGTTTATATTCTTAGCCAATGTTCTGTATTCATCTGCTTGATCAGCTTTTGGATCAAATTCTATAACTGTTTGTTTGTGTATCTCAGCTCTTTGAACCATGTTATCTCTTGGTACGAAATGGATAAGTTGACTTCCAAGTTCTTTTGCAAAAGCTTCTAAAAGGTCTAATTCTTTATCAACTTTTCTACTATTACAGATGATTCCACCTAATCTAACTCCACCAGTTTTAGCATATTTTTGAATACCTTTTGAAATATTGTTAGCTGCATATAATGCCATCATTTCTCCAGATGCTACGATGTATATTTCTTGTGCCTTACCTTCTCTGATTGGCATTGCAAAACCTCCACATACAACATCTCCTAATACATCATAAAATACATAATCTAAATCAGGTGTATAAGCTCCTAATTGCTCAAGCATTCCTATTGAAGTGATAATACCTCTTCCTGCACATCCAACTCCTGGTTCTGGTCCGCCTGATTCAACGCATCTTATATTTCCATATCCTGTTTTTAAGATTGCATCTAATTCAATGTCGTCTCCTTCTTCTCTTAAAGTATCTAGAACTGTTTTTTGTGCTAAACCTCCAAGAACTAATCTTGTGGAATCTGCTTTAGGATCACATCCTACGATCATTATATTCTTTCCCATTTCAGCTAAAGCTGAAGTTAAATTTTGTGTGGTTGTAGATTTTCCTATTCCACCCTTTCCATAAATAGCTACTTGTCTCATATTAGTTTCCTCCTCATAATTAAATATATTATATAAGCCCAAATGGGTCATTATAACTTATTTGTATTAATATAACAATAAATTATTTTAAAAAAATAAGCCTAATTTATTTAACTATTAATAGTTATAATAAAATAGACTTCTTTGTCCTTTCATTGTAATAAAAAAATCTAAGTCGTTAACTTCCTCATTGAGTTAAACACTTAGACTCCATTGCCTTAATGACAGGTTAATATTTTTTTAATTTAAGTTATATTATTTCAAAAAAACTTGTATATAATTACTTTTTTATTAATTTCTTTTTTTCATTTGCTTGTTTTATTTATTGAAACTATAATATCACAAAAAACTGATATTGCAAACTATTTTTTTATTTTCTATAACTTTTCTAATGATAACGATATATTTTTATCAATTTATCAAAATCATTCGTGTTTTGTTAAATTTAATGAGAATTATTTATTTCTATCTCCATTAAGGGTAAAGTGTCTTTCTCCAAATGCTTTTATCTCAAATTTATTTTCTTTAATCTCATATTCATATTGTTTATCTATTATGACCTTATCATCAATAAATTCCACCTTTAAAGTTATCGTATCCAGAACTTCACTGTTAGAATACAATCTAATTTTTTTTGGAGAATGAAAAATCGTGTCACCTTCCGATGTTTTAATTGTAATTGTATTAGTAGATGTGATAAGAGATTTTATGCTTCCATCCTCATAAAATTCTAAAGAATTACTATCCCCATGAATTCCCATTGCATTAACGTCATAAGCTTCGATTTTTCCAATGGGCGTTTTTATATTTGTTGCAATTAATGGCTCACAGGATTTTATTTTTCCACTTTTATATAAAGAGACTCCTATTCTGCCTGCAAAATTATATTCTCCAACATTTATTTTAATTTTTTCTTTTGGCCACAATGTGATACTTTTAAGTTCTTGTGTTTCATAGAAATGAAGAGACATAATCTTAGCTTCAAATGATGAAAAATCAAAACTAAATTTATAAGCTTTTGCTAATTTATATTCATCATCTTCAGTCCAATACCCTGACAATCTTCCATCCAAAGGAAACAATCTATTTATTTCACCATCTTCATAGAATGTTATTTTTTCAACTTCAAATACACCTATACTAGTATTTATTACTGTCAAATCATTTAATGAAATACTCTTAATATTGCCATTCTTAAATACCTTTACTGGTGGAAATTCTTTTCTTCTTTCATCTACAAATCCATGCAACGGTACTAAATTATAGTCTAAAACTTTTAATTCGCTGTATTCTTCCACCTTATACGCTTCTGGTTCCCCAGTGGAATAATACTCAGCAATAATAGCATCATTTAAAATACCATACTTAGTTATTATTTTCTCCATAAATTCGCCTCCTAGTCTATTATTTTTTTCATGTGCCTCAAACATTTTTCTGTACAGTTACCATATAATCATTTCTTTTTATCTCATTAATGGATAATAAGATTTCACCCTTGTCCATTTTTGCAACCAGCCAAGGCGGTACATGACAACAGCGTACTTCTATTTTTTTTACATCTTCTTTTTCTAAATAAGGAATTATTGCCTTTTTAGAAGTTATTTCAGGATTTATCAGCTCTAATTCCTGTAGATCTATCATGAAATATCCATCACCAAGTTTCTTAGCAATTTCAACTTCTTTATTTTCATTCTCCTCTTGTACCATTTCATTTTTAATAATTTCATCAAAATAATCAAATGGGTTTCCTTCCAATTCCCAAACACTAAAATCCCCCATATAAAATACACTATACGGAATTCCAAAAGCCTTTGTTACTATTATAATTTTACAATCATCCATTTCATTAATTACATTTTTGTATTCCTGTCTGATTTCATTTATTGATTTTTCACCACCTGCCCTATTAATTAAAATGGTTTTTTTTGTTTTCCACAAATGTTTTTCTTTTGCAAATATTTTTACATATCGTGCTTCCTCAAAAGAACTTATAAGATCTTTTTCGTTTAAAAATACTCCTATTTCATCCATATACTATCACTCCTTTATTTAGATATATTCAAAAAATAATCAATCATCATCTATTATTTTCTTTCATATACCTTATTTTTTAATAACAAAAAGGCACAGTAAAATTACTGCGCCTTTGCATAAAATTATAATATTAATCTTATACTATATCATTATTTATGTTTTATCAAGTATTTTGCCTATATCTTTTAAATCATATCCGCCTAAACTTTCAATTTCCCTCTTAAACTCTTCACTTTGAATAGTTCTAATTATAAGTTGATATATAGGATATTTTAAATCAGATTCCTTGATAACTAAGTCATATCTTTCTTCCTGAATTTTAATAAAATCAATCCCATCAACCTGATTAGCTGCTTTTTCATTTCCTATCCCAACATTACCTTCCCCTCTTGCAATACTTCTTGCTACTGCAGAGTGGGATTGTTTTTCAATATTATATCCTTTAATTTGTTCTCTATTTATATTATTAACTCTTAATTTCTCATCAAGCAAAATTCTTATTCCAGAACCTTTTTCCCTATTTATCATGGATATATCTTGTTTAATCAAGTCTTTCCAATTAGTTATTTTATTGGGATTTCCTTTTGGAACATAAAAACCAACATTTCTGTAAGCCAAGTTTATAATTAAACAAGATATACCTGGAACTAGTTTCCTTACAAAAGCAGTATTATATTCATTAGTATCTCCATCCCATAAATGTACTGACGATATAGAAATTTTATCATTATATAAGTCATATAGACCTGAGTAGCTTCCTGTATTAGACCTAAGGACCCTTATATCATTTGCCTTTTCCCTAATTTTTTCTGCTAAAACATCTAAAATCACATCTTGCCCTGATATTATAATATCATTTGAATTTTCCGCTTTTTTTATATTACTCAGATTTTCTTCTATTACTGGCTCATCTATTAATATCTTAATCTGATTATTGCTACCTTTTGCTACCTTTTGACTATTGATGTAATTCTCAACATCCTTTTTATCAATTCTAAGCTTTTTCCCCACTTTGTATCCAGGTAATTCACCTCTTTTGACCATTTCATACACTGTATTTTTAGTTATCTTTAATAGTTCAGCGACATCTACTGCCGTTAGGGATTCTTCATTATTCATAGAACTTCCCTCCTCCGTATAATAATTTATTCTAACATTTAGAGGTGAGAATTTCTAGCATTTAGAAACATTTATTTAAATTTGGAAGTAATTTGTTTATATCATTATTGCTTATAAAATCCCATCCCAACCAATTTAACTTATAATTGTTTTCTTTTAAGCACTCTAAATAATCCATTGGATGAGGCAGTGCTGCATCTTTGCATATATTTCGTACTTGTTCACTAGTAAAATGGCTCACCACATTTTCCAACATGTTTGAAATATCATTTTGGACTAATAATGTCACTGGACTAACTATTGCACCTTCTTCAGGCCAAACAATCTTAACATTCTTATTATTTTTAAGAAGCCTTGCATAAAAATAGGGAATAACACTAATTGTAGGTGAATTCTCAATTCCTTTTCCTGCATTCTTTACCATTTCAGCTGGATGTCCGCCAAAGCCAACAAGTTCTTTTAATTTCATAATTCCATCCATACCATAATCTTTATATATCGCTAGCAATGTTGTTTCACAATACTTTCCTCGCTTTCCTCTTATGGCAACTTCTTTTTTAAATGAACTATTCAAAAGTTCTCCCCACGAGGTTGGTATATTTCTATTATTCAATTTAGTTAAATCTACTGCCATAACTAAATGATTTAATGCCATTATATAATAATTACCTTTTGGATCACTAAAATCATTTTCAATTAATTTTCCATCTTCTATGTTTTTGATTTCCTTAAAGTATTTCTCTTCTATTGCCTTAGCTCTAAAATCTTTTCTATAAAAACTATTAACTCCAGCACTTATAATAATCTTTGGCAATTCTTCTTTTTTAGGAATATATGAAGACTCATCCATCCACATGACCTCATAATTAGCATTACCTTCAACAAGATATTTAAAATCACATTCACTTTCTAAATTATTTATCATTTCATCAAAACCAATTTCTATTGGCACTTTTATAGGGCACGGTAACAATCCAAGAACATCGTATTCTGATTTATCAATTATATTTTTCATCTTTCCCATATTTTCAACCTCCATCTTATATTTTTTTCACTTATTTTTAATAAGAAGATGTTCCATTTTTGCTTGTCACGAGCTTGCCTCGGGAGCATGCAGAAATGTTGCAACTTCTGATGTTAGAAATTCACAGCTGTATTCTATAGCAACCGAAACAACAGAGTTCACCTAATTTCGGTTGGCTATTGCGTAAGTCTAAGTCGCATTTGGATATCTATAGAAAATATTCTTTCATATCCCAATCTATTACTTCTCCACTTCTTAAGGCATTTCTAAGTTCTAACATTTTATTATCAATTTGTTTCATAATCTTAAGATTATCTCTTTCCTTTGGAACTGTTGTGATTACTTTATTTATCGCACCATTTTTTATCACAATTCTCTTATCCCCAAGCAATGCTAATATAGGGTCATGAGTAGATACAAAAACTATTTTTCCTTCTTTAACTAAAAGTTCTAATGCCCTACTTCTATCTACCCCTGCATTTTCAATTTCATCAATGAGTACTATTGGGGAAGCGCTTAATAATGCTGTATCTGCAATCATTAATGCTCTTGATTGCCCCCCGCTCAATGAAGTTATCGGTGTATCCCCAGTGAATTCTTCTCCTGCTAGTTCATTTGCATATTTTACTATTTTGTCTGTAATACTTTTTATCTCTATAACATTCCTGCTTTTTGCATGCATTTTTATAAATTCTTCTACAGATACATCCATTACAAAATTCATATTCTGCGAAAGCTCTGCAACCAGCCTGCTACAATTTAAATTTTCTCCATTTATTTTTATAATTCTTCCAGTTGGAGTATCACCACTCGCAATACACTCTATATCTTCGAGTAATCTACTTTTACCAGATCCTGTAGGTCCAACTATGCAAATTACTTCCCCTACTTTAATTGTAAGTTCAATATCTTCTTTATTTCCACCTTTATCATGTCCTCCTACAATTGTTAACGAGTTAACTATTGTGCAGTCTATTTCAGATATTTCACTATTTTTGTTGAAAGAATAACTCGTTTTAAGTTCTCTGTTACTTTTAATTTCTTGGAAATTTATTTTTTTCGTGTTTCCAGTTTGGTAATCTTCACCTATTATTGTTTCTCCAAGGCAATAAGAGCATAATGCTGAAGGCATTGTAAATCTAAGTTTTTCTCCTTCAAGACTCTCAATAGATTTTGCTTTTTTTATGCTTAAGCTTAATTCATAAGCCCCCTGACCAGTAAGACCATTAATATACACTATCTCTGCTTTGGAATTAGCCTCTTTTACCATAAAACTAAACACTTCTCTTTCAGCCTGAGAAACTATGTCACCTTTTGTAATTACTATAATATCCGCATATTTTAACATTGGTCCAATCTTTTTAGGGGTGTTTACTCCAGACAGACTATCTATTACGCATACTGCTAAAATACCCTTAATATGAGGTGAGCACCTATTACATAACCCCGCACTCTCGCTTATCAACAAATCGAACCCATTCTCTGTTCCATATTTAACACAATCATCTATATTACTGATATAAAAGTGATCCGGGCAAAGATTTCCTGATAATCCTACCATAACTTCAATTCCTGCCTTTTTATAAAGTAAATCATCATAAGTTGTAAGGCAGTCAAATTTTACAACTCCACATTTTCTTTGTTCCGATTTTAAGCACTCAATTACCTTTAATATTACTGAAGTCTTGCCCGATGATGGTGGTCCAGAAAATGTAACAAATTTCAAATTAATCACTCCATTCTTGTTCAACCTTTTAAGATACCATTATTGGGATATCATAATTTAATTTTTTATAAACAAAAAATCTCAAAGAGTTTTCTACATTTCTGCATTCTCCTCTTTGAGATCATTATTAATGATTCCGAACATTGCATATAGATATCATAAATATACACACATATAACTATATTCTTGTAGTATTGTAAAGAATTATTTTTTTGATATATATCCTTTTATTTAAATATATATAGTAGTCTGCTAGTAAAAAAGAGAATATCTTAGCTTAAGATATCCTCTTTTGATTATGATTTCATATGTAGTATAAGATGATAGAGAACTAAGCCATAACCATTACTGATGTTGCCTTAATTACTGCTGTAGCTTCTGATCCTACTGTTAATCCTAGTTCCTTTACTGCATCCATTGATATAGTTGCTGATATTATAGTATTTTCAGCAATTTCGATTTTTACTGATGCATTTACTGCCCCTTCTTTAATTTCAACAACTTTTCCTGCCAATTGGTTTCTTGCACTTAATTTCATTTTTATTTCCTCCCCAAGTTAAATTCAATCAATGTTGTTATGTTACTATTGATTATGTACATTATAAATTATTCCAGCTTAATTTACAACAATATTTTTACTTATATGTTAATTTTTATCATTTCACAATACAATTTGAAAATAGTTTTACATCAGCATCACATTTATAAAATCCTTTATTATTTCAATAAATACACTGAGTCAAAAATATCTTGAAATAATTATAAAAGATTATGAGTAGAAGCAATAACATTACGTAATTACTGTTTCTATCGTACAAATGCAATATAGAGATGTGATATTACAAGCTATATTACTTGTACATAATTATATATTTTCTCAACATAAGCAAAAAAAGATCTCAAAGAAGCTCATACATTTCTGTAATCTCTTCTTTGAGATCTTTATCTAATAAAACATACCGTAACATCACATTACCATTAGGCTAATTATAATCATATCCTAATAATTTTGTCAATATTTCTATTCAAGTACTTATTTTTACAATTACATATTGTTTTTCTTATAAATAAATGCTAGTATAATAATCAACAAGCAAAACGTAATGAAACATATCCAAACGTAACAAAACATAATTATAATAGAAATATTTTTATGAATGTGAGGTTTTATTTATGAAAAAGAAAATAGGATTATTTAGTTTAGTAACTGTTTTATTAACAACGTCACTTATTGGTTGCGGAGCTCAAAAGGCATCAACTACTCCACAAAAGGAATCTGCTACTGAAGCTTCAATAGAATTAAACATTTCCGCTGCTGCTAGTTTAAAAGAAGCACTGACAGATATACAAGACGAATATAAAAAGACTGCTCCAAATGTTACTTTAACTGTTAACTATGGTGCTTCTGGATCTCTACAGCAACAAATAGAACAAGGTGCCCCTTGTGATATCTTCATTTCAGCTGGTCAAAGCCAAATGAAAGCATTAGACAGCAAATCTTTATTACTTGAAAATACTAAAAAAGACTTAGTTAAAAATGATTTAGTTTTAGTCGGACCTAAAGACACTACTATAAGCGGTCTTTCTGATCTAACAAGTGATAAGGTTAAAAAGATAGCTGTTGGGGAACCTAAAAGTGTACCAGCTGGACAATATGCTGATGAAGTTTTCACTAAGCTTGGTATTAAAGATTCTATTTCATCAAAACTTGTTTTTGCAAAAGATGTAAAAGAAGTACTTGCCTGGTCGACTTCTGGAAATGCTGAAGTTGGATTTGTATATAAAAGTGATGCGTTAAGCAGTAAAGATGCTAAAATTATAGAAACAATAGCAGAGGACAAGCATTCACCGATTACATATCCAATCGGAATAATTAAGGCTAGCAAAAATGCTGATGCCGCAAAAGCATTTGAAGATTTCTTATTTACTGATACTTGTAAAAAGATTTTTGAAAAATATGGTTATGGAATAGCTTAATATAGTGAAAAAAATAACAATTCAAAAATATAACTTGAATTGTTATTTTTCTTATTTTAAACTATTATAATATTATCTCCAGCTTTAATATACCCCTCTTCTAGTACTTTAGTAAATATTCCTTCCCTAGGCATTACACAATCTCCTACCAATTTTCTAATTTCGCAGCCCAAATGACATTCCTTTCCTATCTGAGTAACTTCTAGCATAACATCCCCAATTTTAAGCTTTGTTCCTATAGGAAGTTCATATAAAACTATTCCCTCAGTAGTAATGTTTTCAGCAAACTTTCCTGGAGTAAGTCCTTCGACTCCTGATGATTTCATTTTATCAATACTTTCAGTTCCAAGCAAACTTACCTGCCTATGCCACTCTCCTGCATGAGCATCCCCATCGAGACCATGATTAACTCTAAAAAAACCTTTTTCTATAGGATGTTTTATAACACCTTTTTTCTCACTTATATTCACTGCAATAACCTTACTCATCATAATCCCTTCCTTTCAAATATGCCTGATTTCCCTCCACTTTTTTTTACAAGCATAATATTGTTTATGACCATTTCCCTATCAATAGCCTTACACATATCATAAATAGTTAATGCTGCAGTGGATACAGCAGTAAGGGCCTCCATCTCAATGCCTGTCTTCCCTACAGTCTTAGTAGTTGCAGTTATTTCAATTTTATTGTTTTCAACGTCAATTCGAAAACTTATATCACAGCCAGATATCATTATAGGATGGCACATTGGTATTATTTGCGGAGTATTTTTAGCACCCATTATACCTCCTACCTGCGCTACTGATAATACATCCCCTTTTGAAATAGTACCTTCTTTTATTCTTTCAATGGTTTCTCTTTTCATGGAAACTGTTCCAATTGCTACTGCTTCCCGTACAGTGTCAATTTTTTCAGATACATCAACCATTCTTGCTCTTCCTTCTTCATTTATATGAGTTAGTTCCATTTTTCTTATTCTCCTATCTTATACTTCCTAAGTTTTTCATTCTATTGATGCATACTGCTATAACTTTTCCAACAGTATTTATCCTCCTATTTGAACCATGTTTTTTAATTCTATATTTTCCGTGTCACTGCTATTAAAACCATGGTGACTTGGTTTATTATATATTGCATTTTCAATAACTCTTTTTAATTGTTCTTTACTTATTCCACTACGTAGAAGAGGCTTTAATGCAACTCCCTTATTATAATGAAGACATAATTTCAGATTTCCATCAGCAGTCAATCGAATACGATTACAAGTATCACAAAATTCATTTGAAATTGCACTTATAAAGCCAATACTTCCTTTAAAATCTGATAAGTTATAATACACAGCTGGTCCATTACCATGTTTAATTTTTGAGTTCTGAAGAGTTCCAAAATTCTGTTCTATCTGCTCAAATATTTGTTCATTACAAACAGGTGAATAACTTTTCCCAAAACCAATAGGCATAAGTTCTATAAAACGTACATCGATTGGATTTTCTTTAGCAATTTTCAATATATCTATTAAATCATCACCATTTAACTGAGCTATTGGGACACAATTTATTTTTGTTTTCAATCCAAGCTCCTCTGCTTTTTTCAATCCAAACTTCACTTTATCTAAGCAGTCTCTACGAGTAATTTTATTAAAGTTTGTACTATTTAATGTATCAAGACTGATATTTACACTATCAAGACCAGCTTCTGCTAAACTATCTGCCATGTCACCAAAAAGTACGCCATTTGTGGTCATTGTTATCTCTTCAATCCCATCAATATCTTTGATTCTTCTAACTAAATTTACAATACCCTTTCGTACTAATGGTTCTCCTCCTGTAATTTTGACCTTGTGAATACCAAGCTGTGAAACAGTTTTAACTATAAGCATAATCTCCTTAAAAGTAAGTATTTCGTCATGTTCTAAGTTTTCAATTCCACATTCCGGCATACAATATACACATCTAAGATTACATCTATCTGTAACAGAAATTCTAAGGTATTCAATATTTCTACCACTACTATCTACCATTTTATTCACCTCATATCAACCAAGTTTATCACAGATAATTTTTAAATACTTATTAAAGACATTAAGCCATAGGAACACTTTCAGGTTGACCTTGCAATATTTATCTAAGATTCATATGGGATCAAATCCCACCTGAATCAAGTTTCACTTGATTAAGCTTTGTCAGTCTTATTTCCCGAAACCACAATTAGGGAATGTACAAATATCGCATGAAAGACACAACCCACCATGCCCAAGGTTTGCAATATCCTCTAAAGTTATTTTGTCATTTACCATAACTCTTGGAAGAACCAAATCAAAAATAGTACGCTTGGCATACATTACGCAGCCTGGAAGTCCAATAACTGGAAGTGCATCATTATAATATGCTAGTAAAAACATTGCACCTGGAAGCACAGGGGCACCATATGAAACAATCTTTGCGCCTGTATTTTGAATTGCAGTTGGTGTTGTATCATCAGGGTCTACACTCATTCCACCTGTACATATTATTAATTCTGCACCTTCTTTAATAAAATCCTTTATAGCTTCTGTAATTAATTTAGGATCATCACTAAGAATCTTCTGCCCTAAAACTTCAACATTATATTCTGCAAGCTTTTCTCTAATAACAGGCCCAAATGTATCTTTAATTCTTCCATAGAAAACCTCATTCCCTGTAGTTACAATCCCTGCTTTTTTGTGGATAAATGGAAGAATCTCCATTAATGGTTTATCACCTGCCAATTTAACTGCCTCGTCCATTTTCTTTTGTTCAATTACAAGAGGAATAATTCGTGTGCCTGCTAATTTATCACCTTTTTTTACAGGAAAATTACTGTGGCGTGTTGCAATCATCATTTCGCCAAGAGAATTTATTTTACGAAGCTTTTCAATATCAATTTTAAACAACCCATCTTCTGCCGCAATTAGTTCGATTTTGCCTTCCTTCACCTTAGTTGCACTCATATAGTCACTTTTACATATTTTACAGAGAATTTCTGCTGCTTCATTTTCATGAAGCATCCCCTCCTTTTTTTCCCATACATAAAGATTATCTTTACCTATTGATAATAAAACTGGAATATCTTCCTCAGTAACAATGTGTCCTTTTTTAAACGCAACATCTTTTTTTTCTCCTTTGATAATTTGTGTAATATCATGACAAATTACATTACCTACAGCTTCTGTAGTTTTAATCTTTTTCATTTTTGTTCCTCCATCATTATTTGGTAATTTTGTATAAGTATAACGAATTATAAGTAAAATTTTTTTCAAAAATTTTGTTAAATATCAAGTGAAACTTGATTCAGGTGGGGTTTGATTCCCATCTGAATCTTAGTTTAACTTATACCATCAAGGGGTACCTCGTCTAGGGTCGTGCCGCTGTTATCTCCCACTTAAGCAGAGAACCTAAATCTATGATTTAGTGTGAATCGCTTACTCATCTGACTTTAGGAAGAGGAGTTTCATATATTGTGGGAGTGTTACAGCGGCTAGACATCAGATTAATTGCAACTTCTAAAATAACCTTTCAAATTCATTCTTTGCAAACTGGTGTACATTCTGTTCAAATTGCTGATATTTTTCCAAAAATTCAGTACCTTCTTTTGTAAGATAAGTTTTTCCACCATTGCTCCCACCATGCTTTCTTTCAACTACTGCATAATCTAGTTCTTGTTCCAACTGATTTAACATACTCCATGCTTTACTATAAGATAATGCCATATGTTTGCATGCACTTCGTACAGAGTGGGTATCTTGAATCAGAATTAGAAGCAATTTTGTTCTTGAATCAAAAAACAAGTATTCTTTTTCAATGCTGATTTTAACAAAGGGATGAAGTATATGTTTATTATGTTTTATTAAAAGTTGATCTAATCGGTCAATATAATCAGTATCATATAGAATACCTTCATCTTCTACATCTATCCATTGTCTTTTAACTCCAATATTTTCAATGGCTCCTCGTAATCCCATATTCCCATTATATTTTAGAATTTTAGGAATCAATTCAGACGATATCAAAAGGGGATGCCCAGATTTTCCACGATATGCTGGTGAAAGTAATTTTTCATCATATTCTATCATCATTTGAAGCGTCTCTGGTGTAAACATAGGAATATTAACTGGGGTGAATAATAGCTGGTCGCATTTATTCTGTAAAAAATCTAGTCCTATCTTTGCAGAATCAAACTTTCGCGAGTTTTCATATTGATCATTTCGCAAAAATACAACTCCATAATCAGCTAAATGATGTTCTATTTCTTCAGCTTTATATCCAGTAATCACCACAATTGGTGAAATTCCAGCTTTTTGAAAAGTTAAAACAATTCTTTTTACTACAGTAATGGAGCCAATTTTCAATAATGGATTCAATCCATTTCTTTCTGATGTTTTTCCTGCGGCAACAATTATACCGCCTGTTGTTCTCTTCTCTTTACTCTTCATATCTATACCTCTTGCTCTACTTAAGCAGTATTATCTTATTCTTCAACAAAACTCAAATAGGCTTGTACATATCATTCAAACTTTAACAAATTGATTAGTATCTTATATTTTGGTTATTAGATTCCAATTTAATCCCTCAAACTAACTGGTTATATTTTACTTTTGATACAATATTATTCTACACGTTTTTATAAAATAATTAAACCCTAAAAATACATATTATGGATTATTATTATATCTGTTTAGAATATATCCCTATTTATCAATAATTTTAATAATGAGGCTTATTCAAAAAATAACGATTCCATCTGCTACGCCTATTTTCCGTCATCCTGTGTCAGCAGATTGCCCTAATAAGCCCGCTATGAGACAATCTACTTCCTTGCTTGATGAAAAATAATCATGGCATTTTGGACTTGTTATTTTCTTTCATATGCCTAAAAAGCATTCAATCCTATTGAGATTAAATGCTTATATTCTATTTAACTTTATCTTATCTCTAGCCACTAAGATTCAGACGGGAATCAAATCCCGCCTAAATAAAATTCCACTTAATGCCAGAATCTTATATAAGTTAAATTCCATTACTTTCAAGAAAATCACGTAGTAAATTCATACACACAGTTTTTCTGTATTTTGCAGATACTCTACCCCTTATTGGAACAATTTCCTTTTCATATGCTGCTAGATACTTATCCTTGAGAGCCTTAGCTTCTTCAACAGTCTTTCCTATAAGCATTGCATCAATATCTGAACGGCTTATAACAACATCACTTACTGCACCAAATGCTGTTCTACAGTTAAAGACCTTATCATCAACTATATTAATGATGCCAACGAAAGAAACTCTTGAAATTGCCAAAGCATTTCTTTCACCAACCTTCTTGTAATAGTAATTATTTAAATTATTTTTATTCATTAGAATCTCAACGAGGAGTTCATCTTTCTCAATCGCAGTATTCTTTCTTCCAAGGTAAAAGTCAGAAATAGGAATTACTCGTTCGCCTCTGTTACTTGCAAGACGTAGTTTAGAGTCAGTGGCAAAAAAAATCAGTGCACTATCAGCCTTTGGAGAACCATTGCATATATTTCCACCAACAGTACCAATATTTCGAATTGCTGGTGCTGCAATCTGTGAAACTGCTTCTTTCAGTACTGTTGGAATAAGTTTATTTTCAATAATATCAGTATAAGTACATGCTGCACCAATACGAATATATTCTTTATCTTCTACAATATTTTTCATTTCTGCTACTTTATCAAGGAATAAATATGTGGCATTTTCATCTGGTTTAATCATCAAATCAGTACCTCCAGCATAAGGTGTAGCACTTTCCTTTGCTAGGATGTCCAATGCTTCTTTTAAAGATGTTGGTTTATAACAATCTACCATAATCCTTTCCCCTCCTTTGCTGCAATGCCAATAGCCTTAACTATGGCATTATAACCAGTACATCTACAAAGATTTCCAGAAATGCCTTCGCGAATCTCTGCTTCTGTAGGATTTGGATTCTTGTTAAGGATACATTCAGATGCAAGGATCATGCCTGGAATACAAAAACCACACTGCACCGCACTAACTGATGCATATGCCTTATCAATAACTGCAAAACGTTCAGTTTCTCTAAAGCCTTCAATAGTGACAACAGTACTGCCTTCAATACTGCCCATAGCCACCATACAAGAATTAACTAACCTGCCATCAAGAATTATAGAACAAGCTCCACATTCACCTTCTTTACAACCACACTTTACGCCAGTAATACGAAATTCATTTCTAAGTACATCTAGTAAACGCTCATTTGCTTTAGAATTTGATGTAACCTCTTTGCCATTAAGAATAAATTTTATCATTATTTATCCACCTCCTGTAAAACCATCATTGTATCTTCTGTTGTGAATGGAACTTTATTTAAATCTCCACCAATAGCATTTTCCATAGCTTCAACATAAGCTGGAGCTGCACCTACGAGAGGTAACTCACCTGCACCCTTTGCTCCATATGGACCATGTGTATATGGATTATTGATTATTTCAGTAACTAAATTTGGTACATCTACTGCTGTAGGAATAATGTAATCACTAAAACTATTATTTCTAATCACACCTTTATCGTTGTAATCCATCTGTTCCATAGATGCATATCCAATCCCTTGAAGGAATCCGCCCTGCATCTGTCCTTGTATAATATTCATGTCAATAGGAACACCAACATCAAAGCTTCCCCATGCTCCTAGTATCTTTGTAGTGGCAGTAAATGTATCTACTTCCACTTCAATAGCATTTACTCCCCAAGAATAAGTTGGATATGCATCTCCCTTAAATTCATCAAGACTAAATGGAATCACAAAATCAGGTTCAACGAAATGTTCTTCTATAACTTGAACTTCTCCTGATTTCCATTCTTTTTTAAGTCTCTCTGCTGCGCGCCTTAATAATTCTCCAACTGTCATAAGCGAACGACTTGCAACAGTTGGGCCTGAATCAGGAACAAGATCTGTGTCTGGATTATTGATAAATACTTGTTCATAGGAAATACCAAGAGTATCCGCAACAATTTTAGAGAAAGTAGTTTTAAGACCTTGACCTATATCTGAATTACTTGCAAGAATATCTACAGTATCATCCGAATTTTTCCTTATTTTTGCAATTGCTTTAATGAAATCACGTTCTCCACTGCCAGTAAAACCACATCCATGGAAAAATAAAGACATTCCAATACCTTTACGATATCTACCATTCTGAATCTTATACTGGTCTCGTTTTGCACGGTAATTGCAAAGTTTATCAATCTGTTCAATCATTTCAGGTAGAGGTACATGGAAATGATATTTGCCACTAGTAGACGTAGAATCACCTTGTTTAACAATATATTCTTCCTTAAGCTTAAGGGAATCAACACCCATTTCTTTTGCAATATGATCCATAATCATTTCTACTGCAAAGAACGTCTGTGGTGCACCAAATCCACGGTATGCGCCACAAGGTACAGTATTGGTCTTAACAGCACGTCCCACAACACGGAGATTATCTACACGGTATACGCCGTTTGCACAAATTAAGCCACGCTGTAAAACAACTGGAGAAAGTGTAGTATATGCACCACTATTAAATAAAACATCAATGTCCATGCCAGTAATCTTACTGTTCTTAATAGCTACCTTATAGGTAGATATAGATGGATGACGTTTTGAAGTAAACTCCATGTCTTCTCTTCTATCAAATATAACCTTAACAGGTCTATTAGCCTTTTTAGCAGCAACTGCAACCTGGCAGGCAAGTATTGAAGGAAATGCTTCTTTTCCTCCAAATCCTCCACCAGTAACATCTTGAATTATTTGTATATCCTTTGCATCATAACCCAATGCTTTTGAAACTGCTCCATAGACATAATATGGACATTGCATAGAACCTCGTACAGTCATTCTTCCATCATGGGGATAAGCAATCATTCCCTGAGTTTCAAGGTAAGCTTGTTCTTGATATCCAGTCTGAAATGTTTCTATGAAAACACGATCAGCTTCTTTTAACGTCTTATCTATATCCCCTTTTGCATAGTTGTAATGGAAAAAAACTGTATCAGACTTACGCATATCCAAAATAGGAACTTCTTCTTCGTATGCTACAATAATCTCATTTAAAATTCTTTCAACTTCTTTAAACTCAGGTCCAACAACCATTAAAATCGGTTCCCCAACATACTCTACAGTATCTTCAGCATAAACCGGAGTATCATCCTCAACAATATGGACACGGTTTACACCTGTTACATCTTTCTTATCAACAACAAAATAACCTTCCGGTAATTTAGGAATCGAAATATTGGTAATTCGTGCTTTTGCCTTTGCTGAATGCAGTAGTTTACCATAAAGCATACCATCCATTACATGATCATCCACGAAAAGAGCACTACCCCTTATTTTAGATTCATGATCCTTTTTCTTTACAGATTCACTTATTTTTTCCATGCATAGCGCCTCCCATATATCTACTAATTATTTTTTGCAAAATTTCAAAGTCTTTAACTTTATGTTATCTTACAAAAATATTTGCAATGTATTTCCTTACTTAAAATCCAATTTTAATATATTAAAATCTCAATTCTTTTCATCCATATAATGTACCAACCTATTGTAATCTTCCTTTGTATCTGCATCTATCGTACACCCAAAATCCTCAACAGGAACTGTTACTATTTGGTCTTCAAGCTGATTCCATAATTCTCTAAGACCCCCATCTCCGTGAAAATTAATAATAAAATCTATGCATTTCCAAGAAATCAAAGGTGGATGTTTTCGTTGTCCATTAATAGTAGGAAAAGCCACCATAGCACCTGTTCTGCTTATTGAATCTTTCACCATAAGGAAAGTTTTTGTTTCAATTGCTGGCATATCTCCTGGAAGAAGATAAAAGGCATCACAGTTATCCAATGCTAGTACTCCAAGCTTAACAGAAGCAAGCATATCCGTTTCAGCATATTTTTCATTGTATATAAATGTTAATTGTGAACAATCATATTTATTACGTAGTAAAGTCTCAACTTCTTCAGCATTAAATCCCAAAACTACAGCGATTTGATTCACTCCAGCATTAAGCATACTATCAATACTGTATTCAATTATAGTTTTTTCTTTCAATTTCAGGAGTGGTTTAAATGCCTTCATACGGCTAGATAAACCAGCAGCCACTATAATGCCATTAGTTTTCATCTAAGAATCTTCCTTTCTTAAAAACAAAAGAATAAATACTTCCTTTTATATATTATTTATTCTTTTGTTTTTTATAAAATGTATCTTTTAGTGGCAACTGAGCACGGAATTTTCCGTCTAATCTATAGTAAGCAAGGGAACAAGCTGGAGCTGTTGGAATCAAGCATAGTTCTCCACAACCTTTGGCACCATAGGTCTCTGGAATTTTATTTTTGCTCTGCACAAGAATAACTTCAAGCTCAGGGGCCTCAGTCGCTCTCATAAGTCCTAGCGCGCCTAGTTTTGTTTTAGGATAACTTCCTTCAATTTTAAATTCTTCTGTCAAAGCATAACCTAATCCCATAACCATACCACCTTCAATCTGCCCTTCAACAGACTGAATATTAACAGGTGTTCCAACATCATATGCTGCAACTACTTTTTCAACTTTTCCTTCTTCATTTAAGATAACAACTTGAGCTCCATAGCTATAGCTTACATGACTAATTGGATTTTCTTTTATAGATCCCATTGGGTCTGTCTTTGCAGAATACTCTCCATAAAATTCTCTGCCTTCTAAATCATCAAGCCCTAAGCCTTTATCTAATTCTGCTTTCAATTTTTCAGATGCTCGTCTTACAGCCTCTCCAGTTACTACAGTTTGTCTAGAAGCTGTACTAGTTCCTGAGTTAGGTGTACGAATAGTATCTGGTCTTTCGTGTATAATAAGAACCGGATCTAACCCAGTTGTCTCACATAATACAGTAGTGCACATTGTTGCAATCCCTTGCCCCATACATGCTGCAGAAGTTCGAATATGAACTTTTCCATCTTCAATTGATAAAATACAACGCCCAATGTCTTTATTTCCTACACCAGTTCCGCTATTTTTGAATCCAATGGCAATACCCGCATATGGATTTGATTCATATACATCCTTAACGGCTTCCAAACACTCTGCCATAGCAACACTTTCATCTGCTATCTGACCATTTGGCAAAACCTCCCCAGGACGAATTGCATTACGATAACGAATTTCCCATGGTGAAATTCCGACCATTTCAGCAAGTAGATTAATGTTATTTTCAGTAGCAAAACAACTTTGTATTACACCAAAGCCTCTAAATGCGCCAGATACAACATTGTTTGTGTAAACTGACATTCCTAAGATATCAATATTCTGATAATTATATGGTCCAGGTGCGTGAGTACATGCTCTTTGTAATACAGGCCCACCAAGAGATGCATACGCGCCTGTATCGGCAATAATAACACCTTTCATAGCTGTCAAGTAACCATTTTCATCGCAAGCTGTTGTAAACTCCATTTCCATTGGATGACGTTTAGTATGATAATCCAGACTTTCCTGTCTCGAGAATTTTACTTTACATGGTTTTTTCGTATACCATGCCATTAATGCTGCATGATGCTGAACGCTCATATCTTCTTTACCACCAAATCCGCCTCCAACAAGTTGTGCATGACAATGTACCTTTTCTATTGGAATTTTAAGCATATTTGAAATCTCACGTTGCTCATCATAAACAGATTGAGAACCTGAATACAACAATATGCCATCTTCTCCTTCAGGCATTGCGATTGCACATTCTGGCTCCATAAATCCATGTTCCTGAAATGGTGTCTTATATTTTCTTGTTACAACATATTTAGAATTTTTAATTGCTTCATTAGCATTACCCCGTTTTAGAATATCACGGCTCATAATATTTCCATCAGAATGGATTAGAGGTGCATCTGCCTTTAAAGCATCTGTCGGACAAGTAATGGGTTCCAATTCAGTATAGTCAATTTCAACTAATTGACATACTTCATCAAGTTTGTCTTTATGGTAAGTTGCTACTAATGCCAATGCATCTCCTACATATCTAGTTGTATCTCCTTCAGCAATCATTACATCCCAGTCCTGCTTTATATGCCCAATTTTATTGTTTGGAACATCTTTTGCAAGTAAGACTTTCGCGCAGTCAGGATGCGCTTCTGCTTTCTTTATATCAATTTTATTTATAATAGCTCTTGGATATTTTGTACGTACTGCTTTTACATATAACATTCCAGGTATTTCAATATCATCTACGAAAATACCTGTCCCATTTATTTTTTCAGCTGCATCAACACGTTTAAATTTCTGTGCCATTTTTAATTCAGTAGGAGCAGTTGGAATTTTAAGATTGTCCCTAAAATATTCTGCTGCCATTAAAATAGCTTCTTCAATTTTCTTATAGCCTGTACATCTACAAAGGTTTCCATTAATTGCTTTTTTCACATCTATTCTTGTTGGTTTAAGATTAATATCTAATAATGATTTTGCGGAGATTACCATTCCAGGAATGCAAAAACCACATTGAACTGCGCCTGCTTCTGCAAAACAATGTTCATAAACTTCCTTTTCTCTAGAGCTTAATCCTTCAACAGTTAAAATCTTTTTTCCTTCGAATTTTGATATCTTTTGGAGGCAAGCCTTTACCTTTTTCCCATCTACTAAAACGGTACATGCTCCACACGCCCCTTCGCTGCAACCATCTTTTACAGAAGTGATTCTCAAATCATCTCTTAAAAAAGACATTAAAGATTTATCAATTTCAGATACTTCATCTTTACCATTTATATTTAATCTAAACATAAATAACCTCCCATTTAATATCTTTTAACAGTATTTACTATAAATAGTATAAATCTGTAAATAAATTCTAGCAAATTATTTCTCAAAAGAACTTGCTAAGTATAGTTTCTAACATTTTAATATATAGATAAATAACTTGTAAATTCAACTTATTAGATGAACATATAGTTCATATCTTCATTAGAAATCAAGTACATTTTTGTGGAGCAGGCATTTGAAAATAAGCTTCTATAAGTACTTAATGGAAGCTTGTTTGCATTAGCTTTTCACAATGAAATTGGGATCAAGCTAATGTTGGTGTAAGCTTCCATTTAAATTTTTATAGTCCTAAGAAACAAAAATGTATTTGATTTTGGTAAGTTATCAAATAACTCTAAGTTGTATGCTAGATATCTGTAAGATTCATTCTGAAACCGAATTTTGCTTTATATTACTTTCAATATTCCTATTACCATGATTCAAAAATGCATTTAGAATTACGGCAGTTACTGATGCCGAAACTATACCACTACTAAAAATAGACTTGAAAAATGTTGGTGTTTGGTCAAGTAACGTAGGTACAGCAGTAATTCCAAGTCCTATACCAATAGAGCAAGCAACAATCATCATATTTGCATTATTATTAAAATCTACACTTTGAAGCATTTGAAAACCTGCGACTGCAACCATTGCAAACATTATTGTTGTAGCTCCGCCTATAACAGGCTGAGGAATAATAGTAGCTAATGCTGCAAATTTAGGAATTAATCCTAGTGAAATAAGAATAATACCAGATGCTATAACAACAAAACGGCTTTTTACTTTACTTAAAGCTAAAAGTCCTAGGTTCTGATTGAATGTTGTATATGGGAATGAATTAAAGATACCTCCTAAAAATGTTGAAATTGCTTCTGCTCTAAGTCCACGTACAATATCTTTTTCGGTGATAACCTTTTCACAGACCTTGCCAATTCCAAGAAATGTACCTGTTGATTCAATCATTACTGTTAACATAACGAATGTCATCATAATTATTGAACCAATATCAAATTGAGGTAATCCAAAATTAAAAGGATGAACAATACTTATCCATTTTGCATTTGTTACTACTGAAAAATCTACTTTTCCCATAAATGCAGCAACTATTGTTCCTAAAATAATACCATTTAAAACAGAAATTGCTTGAAAAAATCCCCTTAGAAATTTATTAGATATTAAAACAATTATCATTACAAATGATCCTAGTATAAGGTTGTCTACACTTCCAAAATCTTTAGCTCCTGAACCTCCACCAATACTAGTGACTCCTACATTTACTAAAGAAAGACCTATCATTGTAACTACTGTCCCTGTTACAACAGTAGGGAAAAACTTTAATATCTTTCCATACAATGGCGCTACTAATACAACAATAATTGCGGCTACTATTATAGAACCATACGCTGTTTGCATTCCTAAACTTTTACCAATAATAATTAGTGGACCAACTGCAGCAAATGTACAACCTAAAATTGCTGGCAGCTTAATACCAACATACGGACCTATCCCAATTGCCTGTATTAAAGTTGCAATACCGCAAGTAAATAAATCTGCAGCCACCAAAAATGCTAATTGCTCGGGTGTTAGACCTACAGCACCGCCAATTATTAATGGTACTGCAACTGCACCTGCATACATTGCTAGTACATGTTGTAATCCTAAAATAGCAAGCTGACTTACTGGTAGCATTTCATTTACTTTGTCATCTTTTTTAATATTATTTTGTGACATAATCAACCTCCTCAATAAAATTTAGTATTAATTAATGTTAAAAAATTAACTTTCCCTAAATTATTTCAATTAGCACTTCCATAGTTCCACCACATGCCATACCTTCAGATTCAGCCACATCACCGGTCATGTCAACTTGCTCTATATAAAAACCTTTTTCTCGCATAATTTCTCTTGCCTTTTGCAATACACCAGATTCACTGCATCCTCCGCCTATACTTCCGATAGTTCTGCCATCAGGATAAGTCAACATTTTAGCTCCTGCTTTTCTCGGAACTGATCCTTTAGAAGACAGTATAGTTATAAGTGCTTTAGGTTCTGATGATTTTTTAGATATATTTTCTAATATTTCTGCATCAAACTCTGGAATGGCGAAATTTTTACCAAACTTACTCATAGAACCCTTATTTTTAAAGCTTATAAGCTGTGCTACTATAGAAATAGCTATTTCATCTGGAGTGATAGCATATATATCTATACCTATTGGAGCATTAACCAATTCAAGCTTTTCTTTAGAAAAGCCCTCCTCTAATAGCTCGCTTCTCATAGCATTTACTCTGCGCCTTGAACCTATCATTCCAACATAACTAAGGTCATGATTTAAGACTTTACGCAAAACAACTCCATCATATCTATGCCCTCTTGTTATAATAACTACATAATCGGACTTCTTTAAGTTAATTAAATCAAAGGATTTCTCGAAACTTTCACAAATAACTTTTTCTGCTTCAGGAAATCGCACTGTATTAGCAAAGGAAGGTCTATCATCTATAACCGTAATAGAGAAACATGCTCTTGATGCAAATTCTGATAAAGGTTTTGCTATGTGACCGCCACCAAAAACAATTAAACGTGGTTTAGGGATGAATGGTTCAATTAAAATAGTCTCATTTTCTTCTATATTAAAAGATTCAAGTTTCCCACTTTCTAAACAACTACATATTTTTTCGTAAATATAGTCATTAAGTGAAAGAGACTTTTTTTCTATATCTTCCTTTGTTAAGATAACTTTTCTGACAATGGAACCTTGTCTTGCACTATGCAAATCAAGATAAGTTAACATTACGCACTGATTACGGTTGTTAACTTCAATTAATATTTGCTTGTATATGTCTTCAAACATTTTTTCACCTTCCACCGTAAATATTCTCTTAATAATATTCTCACCATTCTCTTATCACTTTTTATAAATCTATCGTAATATTATTCCATTGTTGCAATGACTTCTATTTCAATAACTGCGTCCATTGGTAATTTAGCAATTTGAACGCAACTTCTTGCTGGTGGATTTTCTTTAAAATATGTTCCATAAACTTCATTTACTGCTGCAAAATCATTTAAATCTTTTACAAATACAGTTGTTTTAAATACTTTCTCCATACTTGTTCCTGCTTCTTCTAATATGGCTTTACAATTTTCTAAACTTTGTTTAGTCGCTGTTTTTATTTCAGTTTCTAAAACTTTTGTTTCCGGATTTAATGGTAGTTGACCTGAAGTATATACTAATCCTTGAACTACCACTCCTTGGGAATATGGTCCTATTGCTGCTGGTGCCTTTTGAGTATTAATTATTTTTTTCATTTTTAATTCTCCTAATCTTGTTATATTTTATTTTTTTATTACACTTACTTTTAACAAAGATGTTCATTTCCAAAATATCTTTTGATTAAATTCTATCCCATAGCTTTTGACTTACTTTTCTAGCTTCATTTAATATTTCATCTTCATTAACATTAAGAAGCTTACCATTGCTAACTAAAACATTTCCATTTACTATAGTTGTATCCACAGATTTTCCCATCATTCCAAATAAGATATGTGAATTGTGATTACTTTCATTCATTGGTGTTAATGGATTGTAATCTACTATTATCACATCTCCATTAGCTCCTCTTTCAATAATTCCAAATTTTCCTGCAAAATGCCTTTCTGCAATACTCCCATTATTCTCAAATAGCATTAAAGGTACTTCACCCCAAGCTACTGATGGATCTTTTAAATTATGCTTATGAATTATATTTGCAACCTTCATGGATTCAAACATATCTTGAGTATAACCATCTGTTCCAAGTCCAACAGTTACACCTTTCTTTATAAGTTCAATGGCTGGTGATACACCTACTGCATTGCCCATATTTGATTCAGGATTATGCACTACAGACGTATTTGTATTTAAAAGTAATTCTTGCTCATTTTCATTTGCATGTACACAATGTACTGCAATTGTTTTTTCTCCTAATATATTAAAATCATTTAGTCTTTCTACTATTCTCTTGCCATACTTTTCTACACATTGCTCTTCATCTGCTAATCCTTCAGCTACATGAATATGATATCCGCAATTTAATTTTTCAGCTTCCTTTACACATTTTTTTAAGGATTCATCAGATAGTGTAAAGCTTGCGTGCATTCCAAATATTGCAGACTTCATATTATCATGCTTTTCATTGCAATAATTTATATAATCCACATTTTCTTTAATTCCCTTTTCTAAAACTTCTTCTCCATCTCTATCAGATACTTCGTAACAAAGCGAAGTTCTTATCCCAAGTTCTTCTGCTACATTTCCAATTGTAAAAAGGCTGTCTTTAACAGCATTTGGACTTGCATGATGATCAAAAAATGTTGTTACTCCAAACTTTAAACTATCCATTAATGTTGTGTAAGCACTATACTTTATATCTTCTAAAGATAAGTTTTTATCTAATCTCCACCATAAATTATTTAATATATCTAAGAAGTTTTTAGATGTTGGACCATCTAAATTCATACCTCTTGCAAAAGCGCTATATATATGTCCATGAGTATTTATAAGACCCGGCATGATAACTTTTCCTTTTGCATCTATATATTCTGCTTCCTTATATTTATCTAAGATATCACCAGTATTTCCATAGTCAATTATCTTACCATCATTTATAACTAATGCACCATTTTCAAAAAATGGATTTTCCTTGTTTTGAGTTATTAGTCTTCCATTACCTACAATTTTCATAAAAACTCCTCCATACCTTTTTATACCAGCTTTCGCCTTTTTTTATTTTGAACTCTACTTTGGTATTTATCTGATGTCTAGCCGCTGTAACACTCCCACAATATATGAAACTCCTCTTCCTAAAGTCAGATGAGTAAGCGATTCACACTAAATCATAGATTTAGGTTCTCTGCTTAAGTGGGAGATAGGTGATAGTCCAAAAGTGATGCTCCAAATCTTGTATTTGGTCAACAGAACTTTCTCTGTGAGCATCTTGTATTTGGTTACTCGAACTTATGCAAATCACATTAGTGATTGTATAACAGCGGTACAACCCTAGACGATGTACCCCCCTTGAGGATATAAGTTCAACTAATATTCAGATGGGGATCAACCCCCACCTGAATCAAGTTTCACTTGATAAAACATTCATTGTGACCCAATTATTAATATTTACCATTCCAGACTATTTCTCTATATTTCTCTGGATCTGTATCTCCTTCTGTACTAAATAAAAGCACTTTAGAATTTTCATCTAACTCTAAAGCTTCTTTTAAATCTTTATATTCATCATTAGTCATAATTTCATATAAAGCACCAGTCGTTACTGCTCCTGATTCACCTGAAATTACGCTTGTATCTCCCTTTAATGGATTTCCAAGAATCCTCATTCCTTTAGCAGCTACCCAATCAGGGCATGAAATAAATGCCTTTGAATAATTCTTTAGTATGTTAAAACCAATTGTGTTAACTTCTCCACAAGCAAGTCCAGCCATAATTGTTTGCATATCACCACCAACCGATCTTGCTTCCCCATCATTGGCTATTGCTGATTTATAGTAACAATCGGCAAGATTTGATTCTACTACTACAGTTTTTGGGCAGTCGTCTCCATATTGCGAAGCAAAGAAACCTTGAACAGCTCCTGCGAGTGAACCAACACCAGCTTGTACGAAAATGTGAGTAGGTTTTAAAACATTAAGTTCTTTTAATTGTTCACTTGCTTCTAAAGCCATTGTTCCATACCCTTGCATTATCCACGCAGGGATTTTTTCATAGCCTTCCCATGCAGTATCTTGAATAATTACGCCTTTATGTTCTTCTGCATATTTATTTGCAAGTCTTACGGCATCATCATAGTTTAGTTCTGTAATGCTAGCTTCTGCACCTTCTGCCTTTATGTTATTTAATCTTTTAATTGAAGAGCCCTTTGGCATGAAAACTACTGATTTTTGTTTCAACCTATTAGCTGTCCATGCAACTCCTCTTCCATGATTACCATCTGTTGCTGTTACAAAAGTTATATCTCCAAGCTTATCTTTAACTTCCTTACAAGTCATTTTTTCATATGGTAAATCGTCTATATCCTCACCTAACTTTTCTGCTAAATATCTCCCCATGGCAAATGAGCCGCCTAACACTTTAAATGCATTTAATCCAAATCTATAAGATTCATCCTTTAAATATATTCCTCCCAATCCAATCTTTTCAGCTAACTCTTTTAAATCTATTAATGGTGTTTCATCATATTCTAAAAAACTTTCATGAAATTTCCTTGCCTTTGATACTTCTTCTTTATTAAGAAATTTTACACTTTCTTCTTTATCAGTTTTAGGCAACGTATTTTCTTTCCATAATATTTTTTCCATTATAATTCCTCCTATTAAATTAATTCTTATCTTACTAAAAATTTAATTACTTTATGCTAAGGCAAATTAGCTTGTTATTTTTTTGAATTTGCCCAAATATCACTTCTTCTGCTAGATCAAAATATTGATCTAAATCAAATTTCCCCTCATCAATTAAATATTGCAGTGAAGCACCTAGCATTAAAGACACTGCTAAGTACGGTAACATGTCCAAATTCATCATATCTTTATCTTCGATTTGATCACCTTTATATAAAACTTCACGAATATTGTCACGCCAAATTTCAAATGTATTTTTAAATTTTAGTTTTATTTCTTCATTTACTGTTCCTTGCACCCAATAATCAATCTGGGTATAATCAAATTCCTTTTTGTTGAGAATATCATTCTTTTTTTGATCAAAAAAACCTCTGATATTTTCAACTACACTTTTATTTTCCAAATTAATATAATTCTTTCGATCATTAGAAAATTCTTCTTGTATCTTATCTAAAAGAGAAATCAATATATCATTTTTAGATGAGAAATGATAATGTAAATTTGCTTGACTCATATGCGCTTCATTGGCAATCATATGCATACGAGTACCACTAATTTTCTCTTTTGAAACCACTTTCATTGTAGCCTTTAGTATTTTTTCTTTAACGTCACCAGACATAATTAATCCCATCTTTCTTGTAACATTTTATTATGTAGAAATTTATGTTTATCCAATTGATTTTCCTCTTATCCGATAACTAGCATCCGTAAACTCTCCCAATAGTGAATATTTCAAACTTACAGATACTTGTTCTATCTTTAATAGAAAATGTCATATTGGCTGAACTAGGTGATATAGTTTGTTTTAGGCACATGAAGAAAATAAATAACAAATCCAAAGTTGCTATGATTATTTTTTTGAATGTGACTTATTAAATCTAAACACCTAGTTACCTTATTTGGCATAGACATTTTAACTTATCTCGCAAGTTTTGTGATTACTAACGTTTTAACTCATAATATACTTCCTAATATCATTAACTGGTATATAAGTTACTATTCCATAGTTTTATTCAAAGGGAAGTAAAATATATCTAAGAATGAATAATACTGCAAGTATATACACTATTGGATGGATTTCTTTTTGTCTGCCTGTAGCTATTTTTGTTATTGGATAAAAAATCATAGCAACTGCAATTCCATTAGCTATACTATAAGAAAAAGCCATTAATGATATAGCAAAAAAGGCTGGAACTGCTTCTGTAAAATCGCTGAAATCTATATTAACAATTGCTGACATCATTAAAACACCTACTATTACAAGGGCTGGAGCTGTTGCTTGTCCTGGAACTATACCAACAAGGCCTGAGAAGAATAATGATAAAATAAATAATATTCCCACTACTGTTGAAGTAAGTCCAGTTCTTCCTCCTTCTGAAACACCAGCTGTAGACTCAATATATGTTGAAATGGTACTTGTACCTAAAACTGAACCAGCAGTTGTTGCTACTGCATCACAAATCAATGCTTTTTTCATTCTTAAAACCTTACCATTTTCATCAACCATTCCTGCTTTTGTAGCTGTACCTACAAGAGTTCCGATAGTATCAAAAAGATCGACTAAACAAATGGTTATAACAACCATTATAACGCTAAGAAATGCGCCTCCTATTGATGTGCCTCCTTTTGAAAAAAGTCCTGCAAAATCAAATGCTGCAAACGTAGGAGCAAGTGATGGTGGTGCACTGAAAACATGTAAATTTTCAAGTGATGTGATTTTGAATGGAATTCCTATTATTGTAGTTGAAATTATTCCAATTAAAATTGAACCCTTAATACCCCTAGCCATTAGAACAGCAGTTATTATGATTCCTATTATAGTAAGCAGTGTTCCTGGATTTGCAAAGTTTCCGAATCCAACTAATGTTGCTGGATTTGACACTACTACACCACCAGATTTCAATCCAATAAGAGCTATATAGAGTCCAATACCTCCGGAAATTGCATATTTTAGATTTTGAGGTATTGCATCAACTATCTTTTCTCGTATGGATGTTACTGTAATAAGTATAAATAATACACCTGACATGAATACGCATGATAAAGCCTGATGCCATGTAAAACCTAAGGTTAAACATACTGTATACGTAAAAAATGCATTAAGACCCATACCAGGAGCCTGAGCAAAAGGAAGATTTGCATACAGCCCCATTATTAATGTGCCAATGGCAGCTGCGAGACAAGTAGCTACGAAAACTGATGATACTATTGGATCAGAGCCTACACTAAACTGTGCTGCTGCATCTCCTACTGCATTTGCAGAATTCATACCAGCTATTTTTAATATATTAGGATTAACAAATATAATGTATGCCATTGTAACAAAAGTAGTAATTCCAGCAAGTATTTCTGTCTTTACATTTGAGTTATTTTCCTCCAAGTGAAAATAACTCTCCAAAAATGATGGTTTTTGTTTGGTTACATCTTTTTTCATGAAATGTCCTCCTTAAAATTATAGCTAGTGTTAGGCACAATCAAATAAATAACAAATTCATGTGCCTTATTGTTGTTTCAATTTTCTAAATCCTTGCCATACACTCCCCCTCTTGCAATGGTACATAACCTCTTCGCTTGCTATCTATTTAATTTTTAATACTAAGGCACATTCAAAAAATGACAAGTCCATTTACTAGCCTATTTTCCATCATTAAAGGAGGTTAAATTACATGCGCAATTTAACTAAGTTCGAGAAAACAAATACAAGATTTGGACTCTCACTTATAATAGGCCCACTATGAGGGTAATTTGCCTCCTTGCCTGATGAAAAATATCCACACATTAGAACAGAGTAGCTATGCTGCATGTCGGAACTTATATTGGCAACTTTGGACTCGTTATTTATTTTCACATGCCTAAAGCATATAATCATACTTATCTATACACGTTTGAATTAGACTAGCCATTTCTTTTGAAACTTCTGATTGCTGCGAAGCAGTATAACTTATAATAGCGTTTTCTTCAGTTCTTACTAGACAAATGCCTTTTTCTAAATTTTCAGTAAAAAATCCTTTGTTATCACTATTTTCAAAATCTTCTTTACTCCAAAAAACTGTTATTTTATCCTTATATGGATTTCCTTTATGATGACAAAAAATACCACAATTACCGCACTCATTACACATACCATCTAAATGTATAATCTGATGATTAGAAACAAAATCACTGTTTACATTAATCATTACGTTTGCTCTATTAGGACAAACATCAACGCATAATTCACAAATGTTCTTGCACCCTAAACATCTATCAGCTTCTTCTTCACAAGACTTTGAATCTCCTAATATTCCCTTCCTTCCATATAATATCTTTTCATCAGTACAATAACCTTGTTGCTTAAAATCAGAACTCAAACCTTCTTTTGCTAGAATATCTTTTGTAACTATTTTTGCATCTGCTATTGCATTAACAATTGTAGATGGACCTTTTTTTAAATCGCCAATAATATATACATTTGCAATATTTGTTTCTAATTTTTCGTTAACAACAGGAAATTCATTAGAATCCAAATTTATTTCATTTTGTCTTAATAAATTACTATCAATTTTTTCACCTGTTGCTATAATGACTGTATCTGTATCTAATGTTGTTATTTCTCCAGTACCTACAGAACTTCTTCTTAAGGATGCATCTCTATCACCTAAAATCATTTTTTCACAAGTAAGTTTTCCATCGTCAATAGAAATTGGCGTAAGGAGTTCTTTAAGTAAAATACCTTCAGAAATAGCAAGTTCTATTTCTTCATTATCCGCTGGCATATATTTTTTAGTTCTTCTATATATAATAGAAACCTCTTCAACGCCACTCACCCTTTTAGCTGAGCGTGCTGCATCCATGGCAACATCTCCTCCTCCAATAACACAAACTTTTTTACCTAAAGCAATATTTCCTTTTTGTTTCTTATATTTTTCTAAAAATGAGATAGCATTAATTGCTTTATTATCGCAATCGCTTAGTGAAACTTTTCCAGGTTTCCATGCTCCTATGGCTAACACTACATAATCATATTCCTTTTTTAATTCTTTCAAATTAATATTTTCATCTACACAAAATTGAAATTTTACTCCTTGCTTTTTAACCATTTCCAAGTCTTTTTTAATCATTTCAGAAGAAATTCTAAACTCAGGTATAACATGCTCTACGACACCCAATGCACTTTCCTTTTTATCCCTTACAGTAACATCTACACCATTTCTCCTTAAGAAAAGAGCTAATGAAAGACCTGCAGGACCAGCTCCAATAATAACAACTTTTTTCCCGGTTCTAATATCTGTTGGTTCAATAGACTCAATAAATTTATCCTGTGCATTTAAAACTGCAATTTGTTTTAAATCTCTAATTGAAACAGATTCATCATAATCAATTCTAGTACATTTAGTCTGGCATTTATGATTACAAATAGTTGATGTAATAGCCGGTAACGCGTTATCTATCGCAATTATTGAAAAAGCCTCATCATATTTTTTTTGCCCTACTAAAGCTGTATATTGTGGGATTTGCTGATTAATTGGACATCCTACAGAGCAAGGTGCGACTGCACAATCATAAAACTGAAGGTTAGAATTAAGTTTTCTGCTATTAACAAGTCGTAGTTCTTTTCGATAATGTTTATCCTTAATAGTTTCCTTGACTATGTCCTCTAGAATTTCTACATTAATTCCAGAAATTTTACCATTAAGCTGTTTCTCAACTTTTTTAGCCATTTGAGTTATTCTTTCGTAACCACCTGGCTTTAAGATAGATGTAGCAAATGTTATTGGACTAATTCCTGTAGATAATATCTTATCAATATTAAAGAAATCAGCCCCTCCTGAATAAGAAATTTGTAAATCACCATTAAATTCTTTAGCTAATTTACTTGCTAAAGATATAGATAGTGGGAATAATGCACGTCCTGACATATACATTTCTTCCCCTGATAATTCATTATTAATTATTTTAGCTGGCAGTGTGTTAGTTAGTTTAACTCCTATTTCTAAATTCAAGTTATTTGCGACCGCCTTCAAACGTTTTAGCATTGCAACTCCATCTGAGTACTGCAAATCATTTGTAAAATGATGTCCATTAAGAACTATATAGTCATATCCCATGGCTGTTAAAGTTTCTTTAACAAACTTTTCTCCTAGTAATGTAGGATTCATCTTAATATAAGTATTTAATTTTTTTTCTTCAATAAAATAGCTAGCAATGCTTTCAATTTCATTAGCAGGACAACCATGAAGTGTTGAGATCGTAATAGATGAACAAATAGTTGGTGAAATTTTTTCCAAATCTTCCTTTGTAAATTCAGAAAACATTTCTATATGAGAAAGAAGTGCTTCTTGACATTCTGTCCAAATTTTTGTAGACGATGCGTTTTGCATCCCTTTAATATAAGTATCAATTTTAGAAGATTTTATGCCTTTCAAGTCATATCCCACGCTCATATTGAACATAAAATCTCTTTCCTTTGCGAATTTGAGCTCTTTCATTAAGACATGAAGTAAAAACCAGGCTTTTACATATTCATCAAAGGCTTCTGATACCTTTAATTCTGTAGACCACTCTACATTGTACCCCTCATCTTGTGCATTGATGCAAGGTTTAGACACTGTAATATCTTCTCCATCAATAACTTGTACTGTTTTTAATTCAATAAAACGACTTCCAGTTAAATATGCACAAACAATATTTTGTGCTAATTGAGAATTTGGGCCTGCTGCCGGTCCAAGTGGTGATGAAAGTTTCTCATTAAATAACGTAATTGATTTTCCAGTTTCATTATAATAAAATTTATCTTTATGCACGCCAAAAATAGATTCTTTTTCTTTTAACTCTCTAGTAATCCAAGTTAACATTTTTTCAAAAGGAATGCGTTGCATTTTATCACTCATAAATAATCCCCCTATTTTCTATTTTTTCTGTTTAAATTATAGATACCCCAGCTAAAATCTGAACTTATGCGTATGTCTCATCGAAATGAATAACATACTTTTGTTCCAGTTTCTAGGTAATTTTGATGGGTGATTCTAAGGCTATAAAGTTGTACCCAAAGTGCTGGCCTCAAAGAACAAGCGCTCACAGAGAAAGTTCGAAGAACGAAATATAAAATTTCGATTCTCACTTTTTGAACTAGCACATTTGGAACAACTTATAGCCAAAGAATCACATCCATCAAAATTACCAATGAAACATTCTACAAAAGTATATTAATCATTTCTGGTTGGAAGATATTTCATAGTCTAAGTGCAGTTTATGATTGTGATATCTATAACTGAAATAAATATAAGTCAATACTTATTAACTAGTTAATCAAATTTTAGCGTAAAAATATTCAATATTGTTTCGGTTCTTCTATCTTTTTACCTGCTACATATATTTCCTTAATATTTCTGTCATCACCTGTATAAATAAATTTTTCTAGTCTTTCTTCTACTGACAATGGCTTGAAGATGGATAGACTGCTATCGTCAATAATTAAGGCATCAAATTCATATCCTTCTTCAAAACTTCCCACTTTACCAAAAAACTTTCCTCCACCCTTTGTTGCTAAATATAATAATTCTGCTGTGGTTAGAGGCTTGTCTGATTTATTACTTTCTAGCCATTTTAACTTTGACACCTGAGCACAACTAGCAATTACATTCGCCATCGATACACTATGTCCACCTGATATATCTGTTCCAAGTCCTATGTTTAACCCTTTTTTCATCAATTTTCGAATAGGTGCAATACCACTTGATAAATTGTTATTTGAATTAGGACAATGGGCAATGAAAGCTTCTTTTTTCACCATTAGTTCAATTTCTTCTTCTTCTAGCCAAATACAATGAGCCATTATAGTAGGAAGATCACCAAGCAATCCCGCTTCATTATAGACACTTGCATAGTTTTTTAATTTAGGATGTAGTTTTTTCACAAAACTAATTTCGCTCAAATTTTCACTCAAATGAGATTGCACTGGAACATTATATTTTTTTGATAATTCCCCAAGACTTTTTAAGAGCTCAAAGCTGCATGTTGGAACAAATCTTGGTGTAATAATAGGTTTCACTAATTCATATTTTTTCCCATATTCATCTAATAGTTCTTTAGTATTATGAATGGATTCCTCTGCACTTTCTAATAAATATTCTGGTGCATTTCTATTCATATTAACCTTTCCTACATATGCACCTAATCCTGCTTCTGCAAACAAATCCATTAATAACTTTGTTGAATTCTTATGAATGGTAGCAAAAACGCAAGATCTCGTAGTGCCATATTTCCATAAACTTTTTACAAAAGCAGAATACACTTTTTTTGCATAGTCTATATCTGAATATTTTTTTTCTTCTGGAAAGGTGTATGAATCTAACCATGGCATAAGTTCCTTATCTAGTCCTAATCCTAGATTTGGAAACTGTGGTGCATGTGAATGGATGTCAATAAATCCTGGTATTATAAGTGCATGCCCATAATCTAAAATCTTTAGTTTACTGAATTTTTTAGGCAGCTCTTTATAAACACTTTTAACAAATTTACCATCAATAACAATATATCCATTTTCAAATATTTCATACTTACCTAATTCTTTAGTAAAAATAATATTGCCTTTAACAATATACTCATCTTGCATCACAAGCCCTCCTAATAAGGCACATTCAAAAATATAATTTTCTTTCATGTACCCAAAATATACATTACCAATGATCAAAGGGTCACTTTTATAAATTAAATATAAATTTTTAAGGAAACGTTTACCGTATTGTCAATTTGACGAACTAGTCCTTTCTTGTTTTTATTATCACTAACTGACTAGTTGATCAATTTCAATTATATTCCATATATTGGTATTTTTCAATTAATTTATATATTTAAGTAATACATTTCATCTAATCTTATTTATTTTATATATGAGTTCTATTATTATATATATCTGATTTACACAGAATTATTACTTATTAAATTAATAATCTATAGAATGAAAGACTAATTGTTCGATTTTTTATTAATCCTTTTAAATATTTTACAGTGATTATATTTAATCCTCATTATTATTTAAATAGCTGTAAAGTGAATATTTTGAAATATCATAGAACTTTGAAATTTTATCTCCCGATCTTTTAATTAAAAGCGCACCTTTACTCTCTAAATATTTAATGGCTTTCATTTTATCTTCTTTAGTCATGACCGCAACAGGTTTTCCAATTAATTGATACGATTCCTCAATTAAGTCTTTGAGAAGTTGATTAACATCAGTTGGAATTGTAACATCACTTTCATCACTGCGTTCTACTTCCTTTATTGAAACAAAATCTTCTATAATCTTATTAGATACCATTAGCTGAGTGATATCATAATTAATACAAAGAAGTGCTTTCGCTTTACCATTTTCATCTGGAATGCATATAGTAGTAGATTTCAAAATACGTCCATCATTTGTACGGGTACTATAACTATAATGGTCTTTATGCTGAAGATTTGAGTGAATTGTTTCCATTGCAATTCGCGATGCAACATCCCCAACTTTACGTCCTGTAACATGACCATTTTCAATCGCTATAATGCTATGTTCATATCCTGCTTTTAGATCATGAATCGCGACTTCACAGTTTGGACCAAACTCTTCTGCAATCCCTTTAATAAGCCTTTTAAAAAAATCCAAATCATCATATACATTCATTCTAAAATCTCCTTTATCATCTTATATTTACATTACATAAATATGTTTTGTTATAATTCAAAGCATACAACCAACTATTGTGGCCACTGTGCTTAATATATTAAATAAACAATATACTATTATCCAATTACTTTTCTCTTAATAAATTTTCCATCACCTTTTTTCCCTAAAAACTTATTATTTTTATAAGCTACTTTACCACTCTGTATTACAATATCAATATCTCCCTTTAATGTCATGCCTTCAAAGCATGTGTAATCTACAGCTCCATGAAGCATACTTCTTGTAAGAGTATACTCAGAATTTGGGTTAATTATAGTAATATCAGCATCCCCACCTGGAATCAAAGAACCCTTTTTAGGATAAAGTCCATAAATCTTTGCAGGATTTGTACATAAAAGTTCTACAAAACGATTAATTGAAATTTTCTTTTTCATAACGCCTTCAGAGAAAATCACCCTTACTCGTTCAGCAACGCCAGGAGCTCCATTAGGGCATTTTGTAAAATCGTTAATCCCCTTTTGTTTGTCGCCTTTTAGATTGAATGAACAGTGATCAGTAGCAATTATATTAATTGCACCATCTTGTACGCCTTTCCATAGAGCATCAATATCATTACTTTGACGCAAAGGTGGCGACATTACATATTTTAGTCCATTATTATCTTGCTCAAGATATTTTTGCTCTGTCATTGTTAAGTACTGAGTGCAAGTTTCAGAAAAAATATTCTTTTGCCCTTGTGCTCTTGCTTTTCTTATCTCATCCAATCCCTTTTCAGTAGAAATATGAACAATATAAATTGGAGCATCTCCTGCCAATGCTGCAAGATGTAGCACTCTGCTAATTGCCTCGGCTTCACAATGGTCTGGTCGTGATTTTGCATGATATATTGTTTCTAAACAGCCATTTGAAACATAATTTTCTCTAAGGTAATTTATAACATCATTGTTTTCAGCGTGTACAGCAATAATTACTCCCAATTCTTTTGCTTTTTTTAATACTTTTAAAATTGAGACGTCATCCAGTTTAAAATCATATGTCATATAAATCTTAAAGCTAGAAATTCCTTCTTTAGCCAAAGACTCCATTTCAGATAAAACCTCATCATTTACATGCTGTACTACTCCATGGAATCCATAATCAATTACTGCTTTTCCATTAGCCAATTTATGATATTCGTCAATTTGGTGGCGAAGAGCACAATTTTTAGGACCAAAGGCTACATGATCAACAATACTTGTAGTTCCACCACAAACAGCTGCAACAGTTCCAGTATAAAAGTCGTCTATTGATCGACTATTTCCAGATTGCAAATCCATATGAGTATGCACATCCACTGCTCCAGGAATTATATACATTCCCAAAGCATCAATAATTTCTGCATTATCATTGGACAAATTTGTTCCAATGCAAGATATTTTATTATTTTCTATCATAATATCTGAACAATAACTTTCTGATTCAGTCACAATAGTTCCATTTTTAATAATAATCATTCATAAGCACTTCTTTCATTTTAGGCACATGAAAATGAATAACAATTCCAAAGTTGCCATGGATATTTTTCATCAGGTAAGGAGGCGAATTGCCCTCATAGCGGGCCTATTAGGTCAATTTGCCGATGAGCAGAGAACCCAAATCTATGATTTGGTGTGAATCGCTTACTCAGTGAGCGTAGCGAGTCGAGCTTCCCATGATGGAAAATAGGCTGGCAAAAGGACTTGTTATTTATTTGATTGTGCCTGATATTTTTTTGATTATTCCTTATATGTAGTTGTATTCCTCTCCTCCTAAATCTCTAGTTAAACTTATATCCTCAACGAGTACAATGTCCAACAGCTAGCTGTGGGGCAAAATATTTATGATTTCAGTGAGTTACTGCGTAAGTCTAGGTTACGATTTTGATATCTATAGATATCAAATTTGAGAATTATACTTATAGCTTGAAAAATCTGCTATATCAGAAAGGACAGGTACTCTTTTGTAACCACAGGGGTCATAATATGCAGTGTTACATTAGAGAATATGTTGCAGGCATTTCTTCATCATAAGTTGTTCTATTTTTGCTTGTCACGAGCTTGTCTCGGGAGCATGCTGAAATGGTGCAACTTATGCTGTTAGAAAGCCTCAACTTATTCTCAGTAACCGAAACAACAGAGTACCTGTCCTTTCGGTAAGTTATTGTATAAATCTAAGTTTTGGATATCTATAGCACAATGCATAAATTTAACTTTACATTTTAAAGTGAGTTCCTGTTTTACCTAAAATTCCATCATGTACTTTACTTAGAAGCGTAATAATTGCAGTCCTTCCTTTTCCTGAAGAAACAAATTCTAAAGCTGCTTGTACTTTTGGAAGCATAGATCCTGGTGCAAATTGGCCTTCTTTAATATACTTTTTAGCTTCTTCCACTGTAAGTGAATCCAACCACTTAATATCTGGTCTACCAAAATTTACAGCAACTTTTTCTACTGCTGTTAAAATAATCAAACTATCTGCATCTATCTCTTTAGCTAACAATGCTGCTACAAAATCTTTATCGATTACTGCTGGTACACCTTTTAAATGGTTGTTTTCTGTTTGAATAACTGGAATTCCACCACCACCACCTGCGATAACTACTTCTCCAGCCGATACTAGTTCTAAAATCGTTTCCTTTTCAATTATGTCAATAGGTTTTGGAGAACAAACAACTTGCCTATATCCCCTACCTGAATCTTCTTTCATCACGATTCCGGTCTTCTCTAATTTTTCAGCATCCTCTTTTGAATAAAAACCTCCAATTGGCTTTGTAGGGTTTAAAAATGCGCTATCATTCGGATCCACAAGAGTTTGAGTAATGAGAGTTGTGACAGGATTATTTAAATTACGTGATAAAAGTTCTTCCCTAATGGCATTTTGCAAATCATATCCAATATACCCTTGACTCATTGCAACACACATTGTTAATGGTATTTGAGAGTTTTTAACAAGCTCCATTGCTGAGTTTATCATTCCCACTTGTGGTCCATTTCCATGAGTAATAACTACCTGATTTCCACTTTCGATTAAATCTACAATACTTTTAGAAGTAGCTTTTACAGATTCCATCTGTTCTTCCAGTGTATTTCCTAGTGCATTTCCCCCTAAGGCTATTACAATCTTACTCACCATATATTCCTCCAATTCTCTTTTTAAATATTTAGGCACTAGAAAGAAAATAACAATTCAAATTATGCCATGAAATGTTCTTATATGCAGCATAGCTGCTCTTTTTAAATAAAATGTTCTTATATGCAGCATAGCTGCTCTTTTTAAATGTGTATATTTTTTATTAATTACTAACCCCTGAATCTTATATCCTCACTTTGAGCCATTTTTTCTAAAACTTCTGCAGGATTCTTTACCTTTGCTAGAAGAATCATTGCTGCTATAATATATGGCTTATAACTTGCTTCTTTATAAAGTGGAACTCTGTAACGATCAAATACAGAATCTTCAACTTCACCTTTCTCACATGACAAATTACTAATATCAGCTGGTAAGCAATGTAAATAAAGTGCCTTTCCATCTTTAGTTGTTTTCATTAATTCCTCTGTACATTCCCAATCTTTATGTTCTGCATTTTGAGCAAGAAGTTTTTTCTCTAATGCTTTAATACCTTCAGAATCGCCTTCTGAATAAAGATCAGTACGTTCTTTCATTGCTGCAAAAGGAGCCCAGCTCTTTGGATATACTATATCTGCATCTTTAAATGCTTCTGCCATATTATTAGTTTTTGTGAATGTCCCACCTGATTCCTTAGCATTATTACGAGCTATATTTTCAACTTCTTCCATTACTTCATAGCCTTCTGGATGTGCTAAGCAAACGTCCATACCGAAACGTGTCATTAATCCTATAACCCCTTGTGGTACAGATAATGGCTTACCGTAAGATGGTGAATAAGCCCAAGACATAGCTATTTTTTTACCCTTTAAATTTTCAATACCACCAAACTCATGTATGATATGTAGCATATCTGCCATAACTTGAGTTGGATGATCAATATCACATTGTAGATTTACTAATGTTGGTTTTTGTTCAAGAACTCCATCTTCATATCCTTCCTTTACTGCATCAGCAACTGTATGCATATATTTATTTCCTTTTCCAATATACATATCATCACGAATTCCGATGACATCAGCCATAAATGAAATCATGTTAGCTGTTTCCCTTACAGTTTCACCATGAGCGACTTGACTTTTTCCTTCATCTAGGTCTTGTACTTCAAGTCCTAAAAGATTACATGCACTAGCATAGGAAAAACGAGTACGTGTTGAATTATCACGGAATAATGAAATTCCAAGTCCACTATCAAACAATCTTGTTGATTTGTTATTTCTACGTAATTCTCTTAATGCATCTGCCACTTCATAAACTGCCTTTAACTCATCTGTAGTTTTTTCCCATGTAAGAAAAAAGTCATTTTTATACATTTGATCAATTTCTAAGCTTTTTAATGCATTAACATATTTATCGACAATACTCATAATTTTAATATCCCCCTTAATTTTTACTAACAATCTTTATTTATTTGAAGTATATATAGTTGGGACAGCAGCATAAACTGCAGCACATTTTACTAAATCTTCTTTCCATGTCTTTTCATTAGGAGCATGTGCTTGAGCTTCTGCACCAGGTCCAAATCCTATTACAGGAATTCCATTACGTCCCATAATTGAAACACCGTTTGTAGAGAATGTCCATTTATCAGTAAGTGGACGAGCTTTTCTCATTGCTTCATTTTCAGCAGCACCGATTCTTGTTGTGCCGTAAAGACCCTTATATGCTTCTTCTAATGCTTTTGTTACAATATGATCTTCTGGAATTACCCAAGTTGGGAAGTAGCATTCAATTGGGTACGCTAAACCAGTGTAGCTTGGTCTATCATAGTTATACATACTTACTGTTGCATTGTATTTTTTAACAGCTGGAAGTTGACGAATTTCTTCTAAACAGCTTTCCCAAGTCTCACCTGCTGTCATACGACGGTCTAATGAAATTGAGCATGAGTCAGCAACTGCGCAACGGCTTGGTGAAGTATAGAATACTTGAGAAGTTGTAACAGTACCTCTTCCTAAGAAGTTAGCCTCTTTAAACTCTGGGTTGTATTTTTCATCTAACATTTTTACTAAGCCTTTGATTTCTTTATTATCAGCTGCATCATTTTCGTTAAGGTCACGAATGTTCATTAATATTTCAGCCATTTTATAAATTGCGTTGTCTCCTCTTTCTGGAGCCGAACCGTGGCATGAAATTCCTTGAACATCAACACATATTTCCATACGGCCTCTTTGTCCTCTATAGATACCACCATCTGTTGGCTCTGTAGAAACCACAAATTCAGGTCTGATTTTACTTTCTTTGATTATATATTCCCAGCAAAGTCCATCACAATCTTCTTCTTGAACTGAACCAACAACTAATGCTGTGTATTTTTCATTTAAAAGGCCTAAGTCTTTCATTATTTTTGCACCATAAACAGATGAAACAATTCCGCCTAATTGATCAGAAGTACCACGTCCGCCTATTTCAGTTTCGGTTTCATATCCTTCGTATGGATCAAAGTCCCAGTTATCTCTGTTTCCTATACCAACTGTGTCAATATGAGCATCAAAGCCTATTAAAGTTTCTCCTGTACCCATATATCCTAAAATGTTACCCATTGGATCTATTTCTACTTTATCAAATCCAACGCTTTTCATTTCTTGTTCTATTCTTTTTATAACACCTTCTTCTTCTGCACTTTCACCAGGTATTGCAACTAAATCGCGAAGGAATTTGGTCATATCCTCCTTATAGTTTTCAGACTTTGATTTAATTTGTTCAAAATTCATATTCTCTTCCCCTATCTTAATTAATATTTTATTTGAAATCATATTTATCTGATGTCTATCTGCTGTAACACTCGCACTCACAAACCCAACCTGAGTCAAGTTTCACTTGATAATGTAAATAAATGCTTGTTTACTTTGTTTGTAATGATATTTAGTAGCCTATGAAATCCACTTCTGAAATATTATTATTAAATTAATCTCTTATATATTCTACAAATCATTTCATTTCCTAAAAAAAATTTTTTATCCCAAATTTATTTTTATGGTAATATCATACATCTTTTCAATTAACTTGTAAATATTTTCAAGTTATCTTTTTTAATAATATTTCTATTATTTTTTTACTAGCAGAAAACAAAATTAAGCATATGTAATACACTATTGTATTTTTATAGAATTAATGCTAATATTATAAAAATCATAATAAAACCGAACTAAACATTATCAAACATGACTATATGAAACATATTTAAATATTGTATTATATATTTATTCTATTTTGCATTGATTTTTAACAGTGGTAATCTACTCTAATTAAAATTTTTTAGATTGGCTGCTACAGAATTATGTTATATTTTTTGACAATTTTTTAGTTTGTCTAACTTTTAAGGAGGAATTAATATGGATTTTTCACCTTTATGGATTTCTATAAAAACTGCTACATTATCAACAATAATAACATTCTTTTTAGGAATTATAGTTTCTTATTGGATGTCAAATTTTAAAGGAAAATCTAAAGGAATAATAGATGGGTTATTTACTTTACCTTTAATTCTTCCTCCAACTGTTGTAGGTTTCTTTTTATTGCTTATCTGTGGTAAAAATGGTCCTATAGGAAAGCTGCTGGACCTCTTCAATACTTCTTTAATTTTCAGCTGGAGTGCTACAGTCATTGCGGCTATAGTAGTTTCATTTCCTATGATGTATAGAACCACGCGTTCTGCTTTTGAACAAATAGATATCAATATTCTTTCTGCTGCCAGAACTCTTGGCCTTAGTGAATTTAAAATATTTTATAAAATCGCTATTCCATTAGCCATGCCAGGTATTATAGGTGGACTGGTTTTATCTTTTGCAAGAGCTATGGGTGAATTTGGCGCAACACTTATGCTAGCAGGTAATATCCCTGGAAAAACTCAAACTATGCCACTTGCAATATTCTTTGCAGCCGAAGGTGGAGATATGCAAAAAGCGATTCTTTGGGTTATTATAATTGTTACTTTATCATTATTTCTAATTCTAATATTAAACTATTGGTCAGAAGTTCAATTAAAACTTATGGGAAGGAGTGATAAATAATGTCCTTATATGTAAATATAGAAAAACATCTCTCCTCATTTAATTTAAATGTGAATTTTGAGCAAAAAAGCGGTGTTCTAGGTTTCTTAGGTGCATCAGGATCTGGTAAGAGTATGAGTTTAAAATGTATATCCGGATTAGTTACTCCTTCTAGAGGAAAAATAATTGTAAATGATAAGATTTTTTTTGATTCAGAGAATAAAATTAATTTAACTCCACAGAAAAGAAAAATCGGTTATCTATTTCAAAATTATGCTTTGTTTCCTAATATGAATATAATTGATAATATTGAAATAGGCATTTCTAAGATGGAAAAAGATCAAAAGGAATCCTTAATCAAAGAATATATAGAAAGATTACATCTTGGTGGACTCGAAAAACGCTATCCTTGGCAGTTATCTGGTGGGCAGCAGCAAAGAGTAGCTTTAGCTAGGGCACTTATAACATCCCCTGATATTTTACTTTTAGATGAGCCTTTCTCTGCTTTAGATCAACATTTAAGAAATGATTTAGAAAAAGAATTAATGTCTATAGTAAAAGATTATAGTGGTAATATTATCTTTGTTACTCATGATATAGCTGAAGCTTATAGAGTTTGTGACAATATAATTGTTTATGAAAATGGAGTTTCTTTAGAAAATCGAGAAAAGAAAGACTTATTTAAACATCCTAAAAGTCTTACAGAAGCTACATTAACAGGATGTAAAAACATATCTAAAGCTAAAAAGACTGGGAAAAATACCATTTATGCTGAAAATTGGGGCCACGAATATGTTATTAATGACGAAATTCCAGACAATATCCAATATATCTGCATAAGAGCTCATGATATTGAAATATGCACAAACAATAATGAAAACATTAATACTTTTCCTTATACCATTGATACTATTATAGAAAACCCCTTTGAATTTACTATATATATGAAAAACAATACTAAAAAAGATGCAAAATTGATTGAATTTAAGGTAGAAAAAAAGAATATGAATTTCTCTCTAAACACTAGTGTATATCTCAACTTTCCAAATGACAATCTATTTTATTTTTAGACTTAAGTCGTTTACTACTATATATATAATTAAAAAGTCCCATTTTAAATTTATGTGAATATACAAAAGGTGATGGATAATCTTAAGTTAACTTTTCCATCACCTTTGTATAAAACTGCAAATCAAGACTACAATAATCTTCTTATATAAATAGAAAGAGGTGAATTTTAATATAATTTCTAAATTCATCTTTTTCTTAATAAATACTATTTAATAACCTTGAATTCATATCCCTGTTGTTTTAAATATTCTATAATTCCTGGTAATGCTTTTGCTGTTTCTTCTTTACCGTAAGTATCATGCATCAAAATTATTGCCTTTTCCCTTCCTGCTGTAGTTTTTATAACTTCCTGCTTTAATTGCTCTGCATTCTTAGGTGCACCTTCCGCATCCTGAGATAATGAATTCCAATCTATTTGATGATAATCTTTTTCATGTAAAGCCTTGTCCATAGTATCCATACCAACTGAATCTTTATTCTTCCAAGTCATATGCCCACCTGGAAATCTAATAGCTCTAGTTGAAAAATCTTCTCCTAAAACCTTTTTTAGAGACTCATTTGTTTTTTCAATGTCAGACATACAATTCGATAAGTTTATCTTTCCATTTGGATATAAATAATTATAATTATGTGAATAAGTATGATTACCTATAGAATTTCCTTCAGATAATTCTCGTTTAACTATATTTTTAGTGTTCTCATCTTTATCTAGTGATTTTCCCACAATAAAGAATGTTGCATGCACATTCTCCGACTTCAAAATATCTAGTATTTGAGGTGTAACTGTTTCCGATGGACCATCATCAAATGTTAAATATACTACTTTCTTACCGTCTGCTCCATCTGGCTTTTGCCCCTTCATTTGCTGATTCAAATACTTTTCAATAAATGAAGAATCTTCTACTTCTGAATTACTCTCAACATTCAGAGAATCTCGGTTATCCTTTTTATCATTTGAATTTGAATCTGAATCTCCACTTTGCTTAGTGTCATCAAGTGCTTGTACTTCTTGTCTATTTTTGGAAAACTTCGCTGCAACGAGAGAGCTACCTCCGACTATTAAAAAAACTATAGTCATAAATAAAATAATTATTCTAGCTTTTTTTATGTTATTATCTTTACTTTTATTATACCTATAATTTTTTCTCATATATTTATTTCCTCCTATAGCTAGATTAATTTACATTTTTATAAGTATATCATATTTGTTTTACTTATTGCACAGAAGTTCGACTTAAATATAAATTATGTAATTTTTTGTAATAATCTATATATTTTCTGTCGTTTTATTGTATACTTTTCCATAAAAATCACTTCACTACAATATACGACATTATTTATGCTAATTTAGCTATTTACAAGCTCTAATATATGTTACTAATAGTATATACTAACTCAGCATGTACAATACTATTATCAATTAGTATTCTAATTCCATATTACTTTAAAATAACCATAAATAATTTATTCAAATCCAAAACCGCTATTAAGAAATTTATAATTTTTCTTTTATTTTTTTAGTCTGCCATCATACTGACACAATGATATACTAAAATAAGTACATAAAGTTAATAAAATCTTTTTTTCATAAATATTTACCCTATAATATAAAAAACAAAGAGCAACATTCATATTACCCCTATGTATGTTGCTCTTTGTTTTTATAGTTTTAAATAATAATGCTAAAGCATTATTACAGTTTATCTTATTTATAATAAATATCATATTTTTATATTTAAAACCGAAGTGATAAGTGTTTTAAGCTTTATATACAATCTAAAGCCAATATACGCTGACGACTTTCTAGCTACTTCTTTATATTGATTGTCAAGCCACTCGTAATCATAAATTTTAAAAAACATATCATCAATTTCTTTATCATTCATTATCTCACCTGCTTATATATGCTCTCAATAAAATTGATAATTATTAATAATTTTCATATTTATTGCTATTTATATAATAATCTCCCTTTGCATGTCCTTCTTTTTCTCCTATATAAATGTCAAGTGCTCTTATACCTCTATTAGCTAGCTTTATAAATAATATGAATGCATATATTGATAAAGCAAATATTACTATTGATAATATTAAATATACTATAATTAGTATGACACTTAATATTGTAGTGCTTGTTGGATGCATAAAAAATTCCTCCCCAATCTATTATTAATTAAAATTGCATTTAAGATTATACCATTAATTACCTATAACCACAATCATCTATAAATATTATTATTAGGTTACTTCTATACTTTTTCTATATCAATTTAAATTTAAAATAAAATTTTATAACGTCAAAAAGAACCCTATTTCTAGAGTTCTTAGTTAAGTTTACTCTCTATATCATTTCTCATTATTACACCTTGGCACAATAATATAAAACTTATTTAAAGCTTTACATTTGGGACATTTCACTTTAATATCATATTTCCCTTCTTTAGCACTTACTAGTTTAGCACTAGCTATTGATGAAGTCTCTCCTTCAAAATTCAATACTCTTTCTGTTTCTGGAGTAGTGTATTCCCATGCAAAACTTATATCACACTTAGAGCATTTCTGTATTGAACTTAATAACATTAATCTTCCTCCTCTTATATAACTAATTGTATATAAAGGCTACGCTATCCATATGCACCTTTCCTTTTTGACCATAAATATCGCCTCCTCTCATATAAGTTAATTATACAAAAGTTGGAATATTCCTTCTGTAAATTTTAATAAATAAATATTAATCTACAAATACAAAAATTCATCCTTAAATAAAACTTGCCACCAATTTGATAAGTGGTGGCAAACGGGTGGAAACTCCCGTAATATTTTTAATTAATTTCTTGTACAAATAACTATTCTCAAGCTCTTGGATGAGTATGCATGTATATATAGTTTATTTTATCATTATTGATTATCTCATAGTACGTATCCATATATGTTAATACCTGATTACCGAGTAACTTCTGAACAGCCCTAACATTTGCTCCATTTTGAAGAAGATGAACAGCAAATGAATGTCTGAAAGTGTTTAAATTAACGTCTTTATCTATACCAGCTTTTCTAGAGTATTCTTTAACAATTCTCCAAATACCTTGTCTCGTAAGCTTATTACCATTTAAATTCACAAAAAGGTTAGAAACACCGCACTGTGCTATCTTATACCTTATGCTTAGATATTCTGTTAATGCTTTACAAGCGCTTCTTCCTATAGGAATAAGCCTTTCATAATGCTTATTATCTGTACATTTTACAAAATTTAAATCAAGATTAACATCATCTACATTTAATCCAATAAGTTCTGAAACTTTCATTCCAGTAGCGTACATTAACTCTAACAATGCATTATCACGAATTCCTTTTGAGCAGTCTTTTTCCACTATTCTAATTATCTTATCTACTTCTTCAATGGTCAAAATTTGTGGCAATTTTCTATTATTTTTTGAACTCTTATATTCAATTTTAGGAACTTCCTTAATTAAAGTTTCACTTTTCAAATATGAATAGAAATTCCTTAGACTTATAACTATTCTATTTATAGATCTTTCTGATTTTCCTTGATTAGTGAGATTTTGTATATATGACATAACCGTTGATTTATCACTTTCATATAAGTCTATCTTTTTTCTATTTAAGAATTTTAAATAGAGACTAACATCTGTTACATATGCATATATAGTATTCTCACTTTTACCACTCTCAAACAAATAATTTTTATAATTATTTATACTATTTATCATTATTAACTCCTATACCATTGATTATGATTAGCATTCGACCAAATCGTCATTTTTCTTTCCTTATTTAAAATCATCTTTTGTTTTATAAATAGAATTTATTAGCCACAAATCTTATCAAAGATGGTGATATATAAGTTTCAATTAATATGCCTATTGTAAATAATATTAGGATGACAATTAATTTATTTAATACACCATCTAAAAAAGGATCTTTTATCTTTCCATGTTTGAAAAATCTTCCCTTAAACCTTTCTGTAGACATAGATAAACTAATAACACTTAATGCTATGAAACATGGAATATATATTAAATTCTGAGGAACAATAGATATTAAGGCTAGTCCCATCCCTTTTCCTTGAAAAGTAGTTATCATGAAAGAAAAAGTATACCCTAATGTAAAACCTTTTAATAAGTCCAAAATTAATATTACAGGAGCTCCAAAAAAAGTTAAACCTAATATAAATATAGGTATAATAATTAGTATATTTTTCTTTATAACCTCGAATAATAAATTTCCATAATTGATAGGATGGCTATCTATAGAATTAGTAAAACTAAAAAAATAATTTGTTAAATCCGTTTTATCTGATTCCCCCATATATTTAACAGTGTAAAGCCCAAAAGATATTCCTAAACAAAACATTATCAGTACAATGAAAAAATAGGCTTTCTTATCCCTAAAAGTATCATTTAGTTTAGTAAGTAAAAAATTCATCTCTTATTCCTCCTTTAGTTACTCTACTTTATACTATGTTTTATATTTGAAGTTTATTCCAGCACCTAATTATAAATATGTAAATCCGAAAAAAAAATCTTATGCATATAGAAAATAACTTCTATATACATAAGATTTAAAAAATTTTTATAATGTATTAAATACTAATTACTATCATATCTCCATCCATTATCATCGTTATATATCATAAGTTTTGTCATTCCGCCATCTATATTAATATTTTCTCCATTAATAAAGCTGTTTTCTTCATTACACAAGAACATAGCTGCTCTCGCTATATCTTTTGGATTCCCTATTCTGCCTGATGGATGCTGCAATAAATCACTCTCACTATACTTTGGTACATATTCTTCATCATAATAAGAACCTGTATCAATCCAACCTGGGCTAATCGAATTCACCCTGACTTTATTAGAAAGACTAACAGAAAGCCCATGAGTCAATGCCAAAATTCCGCCTTTAGCAGCTGTATAACTTTCTGTATCAGATTGTGACATATAGGCTCTAGTAGATGAAATATTTACAATTGCACCATTTTTATTAAAATTATTCATAAGTAACTGGGTTAATATGTATGGCGCGGTTACTCCAACTTTGAGTACATAATTAAAATCTTCATATGAACATTTAGAAATAATTCCTTTTTTATTAATACAAGCATTATTAATGAGGTAATCTATATTTTTATATTTTTTTATTATAAACTCTGCAAACTTATATAAAGTATCCTCTTCTGCAATATCGCCTAAAAAGAATTCAACTTCTCCACCTTTTCTTTTTATATATTCTACATTTTCATTCCCTGCTTCTTTATTTTTATCAATGAAGATAACTTTAGCACCGACATTTGAAAATTCTCTTGTTAAACATCTTCCTATCCCTAAAGCTCCTCCAGTAATTATGCATACTTTATTTTTATAATCCATAATATATCTTAGTGCAAGAGTTAAATCACACTAAAAATTCACCTCCGTAAATAAGTCAAAATAATAAACTATTATAGTTGCTAATATTATAACACACTAGTGAATTTTTAATGATCAATCTTATTTTAAACTAAATAATCATATTCGTGAACTATAAATGAATTATTTAAGAAAATGCTTTACATACCTATTATATGTGTTTCAGAATATCTTACACAGGTTGTAAAACTCTTAGCTTTTCATAAGCTTTTTGAGTATAAGGGGTAGGAACTCCCAAATCTTTTCCCATCCTACATAAATCGCCACAAAATAATTCAAGCTCAAATTTTTTTCCAGATACTACATCTCTATGCATTGAACTTATACTTTTTTTAGATAAGCTTTTTAGTGTACTTATTGCATTCTCATAAATATTAGGATGAAGATTTATTCCCTTACTTCTAGCAACTTCTTCGCATTCCTTTGCTACATTACAAAATGTTTCAAATTTCATTTTATCTTCTAATATTCCTTTTACTTTCACATCGTAATATGAATCAGTTACATTAAAAGCACAATTAAATACGTAGTTATTCCATGCAAAAATTTCTGCATCTCTTCTTACCTCACATAAAATATTCGATTTAGTTAAAACATTATAGATCCGTTCTAAATCTCTTTTATACATAGGGCGTTTTTTATTAGATGATATAAATATTCTAGTATTTTGGCTAGTATGCTTAATAACTCCATCACCTTCAATTTTTGAGCTAATTGACATAATAGCATCTGTTACTTTTCCTTTTCTTAAGTAAGAATATAACTTATTTCCGCCGTCTACCCCATTAATTATAGGAATAATTAAAGTATGATCACCTACCATAGGTAAAATTGCTTTTGCTGCCGCCTTTAAAGAATATCCTTTTACGCAAACAAAGATAATGTCAACAACACCAATTTCATCTGAATTATCTGTCGCGAGAGTAGGAAAAACAGTAAAATTTCCATTTATTTCACTTTCCAATGAAATTCCATCAGTCTTTATTTTATTTAGTGTTTTTCCATACGCTACAACATTAACATTTTCTTTACTTCTACAAAGCATAGCAGCAATATACCCACCTATCGCTCCCATTCCAATTATTCCAATCTTCATAATCTGTTCTTCCTTTCTTTTATATTTTTAATATAAATTTAAATATTTTTCTATCTTATTACTATTTTAGCTTGTCTTAATGTATAATAAAAATATATATTAGTTATGAATACTATAATTAGGAGTTATACTATGATTTTTGATCTAAATCTTTATAAAGTCTTTCTCACAGTAGCCAAATGCAAGAATATATCTCATGCAGCTGAAATTCTTTTTGTTTCTCAGCCTGCTGTAAGTAAATCAATAAAAACATTAGAAACTTCTTTTAATGTAACCTTATTTTCGAGAAGTTCAAAAGGTGTGACCCTAACACCAGAAGGAAAAATATTATTTGATCACATACAAAATGCTTTTGATGAACTTAACCTTGGAGCGAATATCTTGGAAAAGCTAAAAAATAAAGAAACTGGTACAATTAATTTAGGTGTAAGCACAACCATTGGAAAAAATTATTTTTTACCTAGATTTCGGGAATTTATAAAAGAATATCCTTATTTTAAGACCAAGATAATAAATAAACCTACTTTGGATACAATAAAGTTAGTTCAAGAAGAGAAATTAGATTTAGGCATCATTGGTACTACTTCCACCCAAGCTGATCTTAATTTCATAAGGCTGTGCAAAATTCAAGATATCCTAGTAGCAAGTGGTACTTATTTAGAAAAACTAAACTTGAATCCTGCTGATGATACATTAGCTGAGGGATCTTTTATGCTTCTTGAAAATCCTAACGCTACACGAGAACATATAGAAAGCTATTTTAATAAACATAATATCAATATCATTCCAGATATTGAAGCCAGCAATATGGATTTTTTAATTGAATGCGCAAAAATGGGACTTGGTATTACTTCTGTTATAAAAGAGTTTTTAAATGATGAGCTTGAAAATAAAATCCTTTTAGAAATTCCTCTAAAATACGAGATCCCTCCTAGATATATAGGTGTGATTTATAAAAATTCAAATAATCTGTCAATAGCCGCTAAAACACTTATCGATTTCCTAAAAAAGTGATTTAAGTAATTATATAAAATTAAAAATTATGTAATTGAACTTTTATTCTAATAGCTTTAAAATAAGTATAAATTATTAAATAAAAAAATTTATAGGAGGCAAGCATATGTCATTCAAAGAAATTGAAATTAAAAACCTAAATATAAATCCATTCACTCTCATCGGACACGAATGGTTATTAATCACAGCTGGTACTGAAAATAAATTCAATACCATGACCGCAAGTTGGGGAGGACTAGGCGTATTCTGGGGTAAAAACTCAGCTACTGTATACATTAGACCTGGACGTTATACAAAACAATTTGTAGATTCAAATGATACATTTACATTATCATTTTTTAGCGAAGATTATAGAAAAGCTTTAAATATTTGTGGAAGTCTTTCTGGAAGAGATGATAACAAAGTTGAAAAAGCAAATTTAACTCCAATTTTTGATGAGAATAATACTTACTTTAAAGAAGCAAAAATGGTGGTAGTATGCAAAAAGATGTATCATACAGAAATTAAACCTGAAAACTTTGATAATCCTTCTTTTGATGAGAAAATTTATCCTGAAAAAGATTATCACACAATTTATATTGGAGAAATCGTAAAAGTATTGGTTAATGAATAAACCTGCTACAAAACAAAGATCATATCTAAAATTCTTAATTTAAGATATGATCTTCTAGATTCACACAATATATTTTATATTAAAGATTCTAACTTATTAAATATTTCTTTATTGACCTTCTTTAAGTTAATTATCTTGAAGTCATTGTTAACAAAAACATGTAATGTACTTCCTTTAGCAATTTCTTTTTGATCATTTTCTCTGATAACGGAATAATTAAACTCTACCTTAACAGGCGTTAGTTGCTTAACCCATGTTTTTATGATTAATTCATCTTCATATTTTGCTCCTATAATATATTTACAATTACTTTCAGTTAAAGGTATTAGTATGCCATTTTCCTCCATTTCACTGTAACTTATATTACTTCCTTTTATGAAATCAGTTCTCCCTGCCTCAAACCAAATAAAGTAATTAGAATGATGAACAATTCCCATTTTATCTGTTTCGGCATATCTTACTACAATCTTTGTTTCACTTATATACAATTAAAGCACTCCTTCTTATGATAAATATACTATTTATTTCATAATTTCTGTATAAAAAAAAGACAGTCATAATGACTATCTTTAATACTTACCTCGCAACGTCCTACTCTGCCACACAGTCTCCCATGCAGTACCATCGGCGCTATAGACCTTAACTTTCCTGTTCGAAATGGGAAGGAGTGTTACCTCTATGCCATCATCACGAGATATTGGCTCCGCGAAGAGGACTCGAACCTCCAACCTATCGGTTAACAGCCGAGTGCTCCACCATTGAGCTATCGCGGAACGCTATTTGAAAGAATTTGTTCTTTCAAAATTGCACATAAGTGAGGGTCCAAATTTTATATCTGGATACTCGAACTTACTCAGCGAACGCCAGTGAGTCGAGCTTCCTCTATTAATGTATATTACAACTTGATTATATTGGTCAAGCTCTCGACCTATTAGTATCAGTCAGCTAAATATGTTACCATACTTACACCTCTGACCTATCAACCTTGTAGTCTTCAAGGGGTCTTACTAGCTTATGCTATGGGAAATCTCATCTTGAGGTGGGCTTCACACTTAGATGCTTTCAGCGTTTATCCCTTCCCGACTTAGCTACCCAGCTATGCTTCTGGCGAAACAACTGGTACACCATAGGTCAGTCCATCCCGGTCCTCTCGTACTAAGGACAGCTCCTCTCAAATTTCCTACGCCCGCGACGGATAGGGACCGAACTGTCTCACGACGTTCTGAACCCAGCTCGCGTGCCGCTTTAATGGGCGAACAGCCCAACCCTTGGGACCTACTTCAGCCCCAGGATGCGACGAGCCGACATCGAGGTGCCAAACCTCCCCGTCGATGTGAACTCTTGGGGGAGATCAGCCTGTTATCCCCGAGGTAGCTTTTATCCGTTGAGCGATGGCCCTCCCACGAGGTACCACCGGATCACTAAGCCCGACTTTCGTCCCTGCTCCACTTGTAGGTGTCGCAGTCAGGCTCCCTTCTGCCTTTACACTCTTCGAACGATTTCCGACCGTTCTGAGGGAACCTTTGGGCGCCTCCGTTACATTTTAGGAGGCGACCGCCCCAGTCAAACTGCCCACCTAACAATGTCCTGTCACCAGTTTCATGGCATCCAGTTAGAACTTCAATACTATCAGGGTGGTATCCCAACAACGACTCCACTAAGGCTGACGCCCTAGTTTCCCAGTCTCCCACCTATCCTGTACAGACAATACCGAAATTCAATGCTAAGCTACAGTAAAGCTCTACGGGGTCTTTCCGTCCAATCGCGGGTAGCGAGCATCTTCACTCGCACTACAACTTCGCCGGATTTGCAGTTGAGACAGTGCACAAGTCATTACGCCATTCGTGCGGGTCAGAACTTACCTGACAAGGAATTTCGCTACCTTAGGACCGTTATAGTTACGGCCGCCGTTTACTGGGGCTTAAGTTCACACCTTCGCGAAACTTCGCTAAGTGTTCCCCTTAACCTTCCAGCACCGGGCAGGCGTCAGCCCCTATACATCAGCTTTCGCTTTAGCAGAGACCTGTGTTTTTGTTAAACAGTTGCTTGTGCCTATTCTCTGCGGCCTGATTTCTCAGGCACCCCTTCTCCCGAAGTTACGGGGTCAATTTGCCTAGTTCCTTAACTGCAATTCTTCCGTCGGCCTTAGGATTCTCTCCTCATCTACCTGTGTCGGTTTGCGGTACGGGCACTACTTCTCTTTCTAGATGCTTTTCTTGGAAGCATGGAATCAGATACTTCGGTTCCGTAGAACCTTCCCCATCACGCCTCAGAATTGTTGGAACGGATTTGCCAATCCCAACTCCCTAAACGCTTAGACTAGCATCCAATAGCTAGCACATCCTATCCTTCTCCGTCACACCATCGATAATAACGATTATAGTGGTATTGGAATATCAACCAATTGTCCATCGACTACGCCTTTCGGCCTCGCCTTAGGTCCCGACTAACCCTGAGAAGACAAACTTTACTCAGGAAACCTTAGATATTCGGCCTGTAGGATTCTCGCCTACATCTCGCTACTAATGCCAACATTCTCACTCGTAATCAGTCCACCGCTCCTTACGGTACGACTTCAGCCCGATTACGACGCTCCTCTACCGCTCACGTAAAACGTGAACCCGTAGCTTCGGTGGTAAGTTTGAGCCCCGGACATTTTCGGCGCAGGATCTCTTGACTAGTGAGCTATTACGCACTCTTTTAATGAGTGGCTGCTTCTAAGCCAACATCCTAGTTGTCTTAGAAATCCCACATCCTTTTCCACTTAACTTACACTTTGGGACCTTAGCTGACGATCTGGGCTGTTTCCCTTTTGACCATGGAACTTATCTTTCATAGTCTGACTGCCGGACTGATAGTATGTGGCATTCGGAGTTTGATAAGGTTCGGTAAGCGCTATGCCCCCTAGCCTATTCAGTGCTCTACCTCCACTACTCACATTTTCCGACGCTAGCCCTAAAGCTATTTCGAGGAGAACCAGCTATATCCGAGTTCGATTGGAATTTCTCCGCTATCCACAGCTCATCCCATGCTTTTTCAACAGCAACGTGGTTCGGTCCTCCACGAGGTTTTACCCTCGCTTCAACCTTACCATGGATAGGTCACCCGGTTTCGGGTCTACAGCATGCAACTAGTCGCCCTATTAAGACTCGGTTTCCCTTCGGCTCCGTACCTTAAGTACTTAACCTCGCTACATACCGTAACTCGTTGGCTCGTTCTACAAAAAGCACATCATCACACACATAAGGTGCTCTGATCGGTTGTAGGCACATGGTTTCAGGTTCTATTTCACTCCCCTCCCGGGGTTCTTTTCACCTTTCCCTCACGGTACTGCTTCACTATCGGTCATCAGGTAGTATTTAGCCTTGGGAGGTGGTCCTCCCTGCTTCCCACAAGGTTTCACGTGTCTCGTGGTACTCTGGTGCAGAACTGATTATCATAGTTTTCACTTACGGGACTATTACCCACTATGGTCCAACTTTCCAGTTGTGTTCAATTAACTATGATTTCTCGTTATGTTCTGTCCGCAACCCCAGAGATAAATCTCTGGTTTGGGCTCTTTCCTTTTCGCTCGCCGCTACTAAGAAAATCGATTTTTCTTTCTCTTCCTCCAGGTACTTAGATGTTTCAGTTCCCTGGGTATACCTTCATAAAGCTATGTATTCACTTTATGATACATGGGGTTTCCCATGTGAGTTTCCTCATTCGGAAATCTTCGGATCTCTGACTATGTGCGTCTACCCGAAGCTTATCGCAGCTTATCGCGTCCTTCATCGGCTCCTGATGCCAAGGCATTCACCATGCGCCCTTTGTAGCTTGACCTAATTATTAGTCATATCACAAAGAATATTTATTCTTGGCTTTGTTGTATTTTATATATACATTAAATCTATGTGCAATTTTCAAAGAACATCTGCTGCTTATTAACTTCAATTGCTTCATCAGCTCCAAATTTTACTCATTCACGTACGTGAAGTACGCTTCATTTCATAAAATTTTCGCTTCTTCGCACTTGTTGCTACTAAGCTACGCATTTTGAAAGACTTAGTCTTTCAAAATTGAACAGAACAAATACTTAAGTAACCTTTGAGCAAGTATTTTATATTTTCATACATAATAATGTATCTGTACTAGTCAGACATCATGCTGATCTAGATTTCTCCATAGAAAGGAGGTGATCCAGCCGCAGGTTCTCCTACGGCTACCTTGTTACGACTTCACCCCAATCGCTGACCCTACCTTAGGTCGCTGCCCCGCTTGCGCGTTAGCTCACGAACTTTGGGTATTGCCAACTCTCATGGTGTGACGGGCGGTGTGTACAAGGCCCGGGAACGTATTCACCGCGACATTCTGATTCGCGATTACTAGCAACTCCAGCTTCATGTAGGCGAGTTTCAGCCTACAATCCGAACTGAGACTGGTTTTAAAGTTTAGCTCCGCCTCACGGTTTAGCATCTCTCTGTACCAGCCATTGTAGCACGTGTGTAGCCCTAGACATAAGGGGCATGATGATTTGACGTCATCCCCACCTTCCTCCCGGTTAACCCGGGCAGTCTCGCTAGAGTGCTCAACTAAATGGTAGCAACTAACAATAAGGGTTGCGCTCGTTGCGGGACTTAACCCAACATCTCACGACACGAGCTGACGACAACCATGCACCACCTGTCTTCCTGCCCCGAAGGGCTTCCCCGATTAAGGGTAATTCAGGAGATGTCAAGTCTAGGTAAGGTTCTTCGCGTTGCTTCGAATTAAACCACATGCTCCGCTGCTTGTGCGGGCCCCCGTCAATTCCTTTGAGTTTTAATCTTGCGACCGTACTCCCCAGGCGGAATACTTAATGCGTTAGCGGCGGCACAGAGGTCATGACAACCCCTACACCTAGTATTCATCGTTTACGGCGTGGACTACCAGGGTATCTAATCCTGTTTGCTCCCCACGCTTTCGAGCCTCAGTGTCAGTTACAGTCCAGAAAGTCGCCTTCGCCACTGGTATTCTTCCTAATCTCTACGCATTTCACCGCTACACTAGGAATTCTACTTTCCTCTCCTGCACTCTAGATATCCAGTTTGGAATGCAGCACCCAGGTTAAGCCCGAGTATTTCACATCCCACTTAAATATCCACCTACGCTCCCTTTACGCCCAGTAAATCCGGACAACGCTTGCCACCTACGTATTACCGCGGCTGCTGGCACGTAGTTAGCCGTGGCTTCCTCCTCAGGTACCGTCATTATCGTCCCTGAAGACAGAGCTTTACAATCCGAAGACCGTCATCACTCACGCGGCGTTGCTGCATCAGGGTTTCCCCCATTGTGCAATATTCCCCACTGCTGCCTCCCGTAGGAGTCTGGGCCGTGTCTCAGTCCCAATGTGGCCGATCACCCTCTCAGGTCGGCTACGCATCGTCGCCTTGGTGAGCCGTTACCTCACCAACTAGCTAATGCGACGCGGGTCCATCTCATAGCGGATTACTCCTTTAATTGCTATGCCATGCGGCACTACAATCTTATGCGGTATTAATCTTCCTTTCGGAAGGCTATTCCCCTCTATGAGGCAGGTTACCCACGTGTTACTCACCCGTCCGCCGCTAATCCACTCCCGAAGGAGCTTCATCGCTCGACTTGCATGTGTTAAGCACGCCGCCAGCGTTCGTCCTGAGCCAGGATCAAACTCTCAATAAAAAGTTTAATCTTAGCTTACTCAAATAAAAATTGCTGGTTTACTTAAATGTATTTATGTTATTCTGTTCAATTTTCAAAGACCAATTTTTCCTTCTAAATCCTGTTATTACAAGACTTACAAGTTTCTGTCGTTTCTGACAGCTTATTCAGTATATCATCGCTTTCAGACTTTGTCAACAACCTTTTTCTAAACTTTTCAAACATTTTTTTCTTAGATGTTTTATTAGCTTTAAGTTATTGAATTTCATCCTCTTCAGCAACGAATTAAATCATACCATCGCTATTCAATATTGTCAACATTTTTCACAAAACTTATAATTTTACATTTCAAATATCTTGTAAACTTGAGTTTTTTTGTTTACATCTCTTAGCGACGTTTTTTATCTTAACACTTCTAAATTACTTACATTTTAAATTATCCCCTAATTTTATAAGATTATTCATACTTTTCTCTGCTATATGTCATTATTCTAAATTTTATTTATACTGACACACTAGAAATAGTTTACTAATAGACTTACTATACTTCAATGCATATATTAATGTTTCCTAGAAGTTATATCTTAAATATTATTTCAAAACCAAATCACTAAACATTTTCTCATGTCTCCTTTCTTCTTCTATAATATTTGAGATAATCTTATATACATTATTGTTTACATCATTTAAGTTTCCAAGTAATCTTCCCCGGATATCTAGAAGTAAGCTTATGCTATTTTTCTCAAATTCTAATGAATATTTTATTAAATCCTGAACATTGTCTACATGAGGAATTCTAATTTGACTCTTAAATTCATATAAAAGCTTTACAACTTTGTCATATAAGTAAAAATCAATAGTATCATTGAGTTCATAGTTAAATTTCTCTTTTAATCGCTCATAATATTTGATATGTTTAATTTCTTCCTTTCTAATCACTCTTGTAATAATCTCAATATTTTTAGAATTCTTTTCTTTTGCATTTTCTTCAATTTTTTTATATACCTCTAATGCATTGTTCTCAATATCAATAAGTCTCTCTATCAAATCATAAATAGTATAATTCATAATTAATTTCTCCTATTATATTTGAATTTATTTTAAATTGTATATAGACTAAAGAAAATTTATAAAATTATTATCATTATACTTTTTAACTATAATTAATATACGTTAACTAGTATATTTTTATATTCATTATCATCTTCACTAAAGCATTATCTATTACATTATAACGTTTGACAACATTGTGTAGCATCTATACAATATTTATTATGGATAAATTATTAGACAATAAAGAAATTAGTGAAATATTTCTGGAAGTAATATGTAGTTTCTTTGAAAAAGATTTGAAAGCAAAAAATTTTGGAACAGATTCAAATCTATATCATTCCGAAATACACATGCTGCAATATATAAAAGAAAATGAGGGCTTACATATTTCAGCTATTGCAAGAAAACTTGAGATTACGCGAGGTGCTGTCTCACAAACTATAAAGAGATTAGAAAATAAGGGCTATCTATTTAAGGAGGCGAGTTCTGATAGTAATTCAAAACTAATATTGAAGCTTACAGAAAAAGGTGAGGTGGCATATAAAAATCATAAAAGCTATCACAACCAATACAATCTTGTTATAAAAGAGTTATTGAGAAGTGCTAGCAGAGAAAATAAAGAATTTTTGTATAATTTTCTAAAGCAATTTAAAGACAAAATATAAGATACCTTTTCAAGGTATTTTATTTTATATTATATGTATAGTATCTATACATAAATCAATACAGTATTGTGGAGGATTAAAATGACTCATAAATCAAATTTTAAATTAAACAGATTTATAATATTAATTATGGCTATTACTTGCGGGGCTACAGTTGCAAACCTATATTTTATTCAGCCATTACTAACACAAATTTCTATAAACTTTAATATTTCAGAATCTCAAGCAGGATTTATTGTAACTCTAACCCAAATAGGTTATGCTCTAGGATTATTTCTATTTGTTCCACTTGGAGATATAAAAGAACGTCGTAATCTAATTATAAAAATGCTTATAGTTGTTGGTATTTCTTTGCTATTAGTTGCTATTTCTCCTAATTACGTAATTTTATTAATTGCTTCTCTGTTAGTTGGATTTACAACAATAATTCCTCAACTAATAGTTCCATTTGCTGCGCATTTGGCAGAACCTTCAGAACGTGGAAAAATAATAGGTAATGTTATGAGTGGACTTCTAATAGGAATATTACTATCAAGAACATTTAGTGGGATTGTCGGCCAAGCTTTTGGTTGGAGATCAGTATATTTCTGTGCTGCATTCTTAATGGCACTTTTTGCAATAATAATAAAAAACTTTTTTCCAACAAGCATACCAAACTCCAGTATATCATACGCTAAGCTAATACTCTCCATATTTCCTCTAATTAAACAAGAGAAAACTTTAAGAGAAGCATCTATAAATGGAGCATTGATGTTTGGAGCTTTCAGTGCATTTTGGACTTCTGTTATTTTTTTATTAGGTTCTCACGTTTATAATCTTGGAACACGTGAAGCTGGATTGCTTGGTTTAATAGGGGTTGCTGGAGCTGGCGCCGCACCTTTTGTTGGAAGAATTGCTGATAAAAAAACCCCTAAATTTACAGTGGGAATAAGCATTATTTTTTCTACTTTATCTTATATATGTTTTTTCATTTTAGGATATAAACTTTATGGTTTAATTGTTGGTGTTATACTACTAGATTTAGGAACCCAAGCTGGTCAAGTTTCCAATCAAGCAAGGATACATGAGCTTGGTGATGAAGCACGTAGCCGAATTAATACTGTATTTATGGTTTCATATTTTCTTGGTGGATCATTAGGCTCATTTCTAGCACCTTTAAGCTGGCAATATTTCGGTTGGATTGGAGTATGCTCAATAGGATTTATATTCGAAGTTATGGCTCTAATTTTTCACTACATCATTTATAAGTAAAATTTCAAGCTACTTATCATTTCATTAGACCATTAATAAATTTATTCTTCTATGGAAATTATACTAACCTTTAATATATCGTAGCCTATATATAATAAAATTATTACTATTATAACCTACGATATATCAGCATTTTGCTTTTTAATAACATTAAAACTTAGTTTCCTAATAGAAATTTATTATTTTAATTAAGAAATTTTTTAATTAAAGTCATACTCTTTGCGCTATATGGTGGAAAAAGTATTCTAATATTTATTTTTGTTCCTCTATTCAGGACACTTTTTCTATGAGAAAATGTTTTAAAGCTCTCTTCTCCATGATAAGATCCTATACCAGAATTTCCAACACCTCCAAATGGCAAATTACTATTTGCTAAATGATTTAAAGTATCATTTATACAAATGCCTCCTGATGGTATTTCTTCGATGACTCTTTCTCGTATTTTCTTATTATTAGTGAATATATAAAGAGCCAGAGGTTTAGGCATTTTTTTGATTTTCATTACAACCTCATCAAAATTAACAAACTCAATAATAGGTAGTACAGGCCCAAATATTTCTTCCTTCATGCTTTCCGATTCAAATGCTGATACATCTATAATTGTTGGCTCTATAAACCTTTCATATTCATCATAACTTCCTCCATAAAGAATTCCCCTTTTATCTTTATCAATTAAATTTTTTATTCTGTTAAAATGTTTATCATTTATTATCCTGCCATAATATTTACTAGATTTAACGTTATCTCCAAAAAATTCTTTTATGGCATTTTTCATTTCTTTAATAAGCTCATCTTTAATATTTTTACTAACCATAATATAATCTGGAGCTACACATGTCTGCCCTGCATTTAAAGTCTTTCCCCAAATAATCCTTTGAGCAGAAATTTTGATATTAGCAGTTTCATCTACTATTACTGGACTTTTACCGCCTAGCTCTAGAGTAACTGGAATCAAATTTTGCGCTGTCGCTTTCATTACTATCTTTCCAACACTTACGCTTCCAGTAAAGAATATATAATCAAATGGAGCATTTATTAATGAAATATTTGTCTTAATACTTCCTTCTACACAGCTTATATATTTTTTATCAAATATTTTTGAAATCATTTCACTTATTGTATTTGAAACATTCAATGAAATTTCAGAAGGCTTTATTACTATGCAATTCCCTGCACTTATTGCACCTATTAACGGCTCAATAACGAGTTGAAACGGGTAATTGTAAGGACCGATTATTAACACGCTTCCATAAGGTTCGCTAACTATATAACTTTTTCCAGGCTTTAAAAATATCGGTGTTTCTGTTTTTTTAGGCTTTGCCCATTTCCTTAAATTATTAATTGTATTTTCTATACTCAAATATACAAATCCTATTTCTGTTACATATGATTCAAATTCATGTTTTCCCAAATCAAGACTTAAAGCTTCAGTAATTTTACTTTCATAATCTTTTATACTTTCTTTAAGTTTTTTTAATTGATTAATTCGAAATTCTATTTTCTTAGTAGCCTGAGTGCTAAAAAACTCTTTCTGATCTTTAAGAATTTCATTAACATCTTCTGATGTTAATTCAGAACTATTCATTTTATTATCTCCTTACCTTATATTCTAAGCAAATATTCCATAATTATAATTTTATCCAAATACTTGTAAAAAAATAACTTATGAGATAATTTAAAATTCCGGAGTGATTTCATCTATATGTACTGTCTTTTCTCCATTTTCCAATATCCTAAACTGAATCTCTATTTTAAAGCCATCTAAGAAGCTTACATCTATGTATTCATATTCTTCCTTTTTTTTCTTATTGCCTTTACTTTCTATTACTCCCATGCTTAAAGCCATTGGATCATTTGTAAAATGTAATTCATGTAAACATTGTTCGATTTTAAGTAATTCGCTTCGGGTAAAGCTTACTACATTACCCAAGTTATCAAAATTAAAAGTAAACTTATTAAAAAAATGGCTCCATTTCTTAAATATTTCACTCTTCTTTTCTTCTTCTTTATTTCTCACATCACTTTTCATTTTGTTATAAGCATCTACCAAGTTATGTGCTTCCTCTTTTAAATGTTGAAATTCCATTCCAATGTTTTTTATACTTTCCTCTTTAATAGATATTGCTTTAACATTATCATCTATCAATTCCTTCTTATATGTGGCCTTTATATTAATATCTGAAATCTTATTATTCACATCAATTTCTTCAAACTTAACTACTTTAAATTCTTCCATAAGTGAGTCTAGTTCCTCTAATGGTGCGTTTTCCATTTTAACCTTAATCTCTTTTAATTCATCTTCATATGATTTCTTGACTGATGTTAATTTAATATGTATTTTCCCCAAATCTATTATATCTTCTTCCGCTTTATCTCTACTTCTAATTGCGCTCTTCAATAGACGTTTTTCTTTCTCTAAACTATTCTCAATAGAATTTATTTTATCCTTACATAATTCTATTTGTTTTTTCAACTTTAACAATTCTTCCTGCGACTTCTTTAATTCTTCTTCTCTTTTAAATGCTTCCACTTCCTCTTCACTTGTTACAAAACTCGGAAGTTCTTCTTCTTTCACAGTAAATCTACCTCCATAAGCCTTAACGCATAACCATATAAGTCTTATAAAATGTTGCCTATCTAATTTTTTCCACACATTAAGAAATGTCAATTTTGCAACATCTACTGATTGAGTAAATTCTCTTTTTTGTTCTTCATCCATACTACTTATAATTTCTTCTATATCTTTTGTAGTTTCTTGTAGATCTACAAATGCTTGTCCATTTATATATTCTTTAGCCTTACCACTAAGCTTTTCATTATATTTTGAATAAATAATATCAGCCTTATGGTTTGGCGTTAAGTTTTTATGCACTTTATATAGTTTAGCTGCTTCCTCTATTACCTCTATTGATACTTCGTCCTCTGTTGCACTCTCTAAATCATCATTAGCCTTTTCGGAAAGAATGTTGAACAACCTTTCATTTAACTCATTTCTTGTACACTTTTCCAATTCTTCTTTTTTTTCGTCAACCAAAGCCCATATTTCTTTTACTTCCGGTTCTTCAAGCACACGATTTTTTCCTATTTTACTTCCTATAAAATTAATTATACTTATAGTTCTTTTCTTAGCCTTTTGTATAATTGGCTTTGATATATTTGTCACATTCATTGTTTCAAGTAATGCAATTTGTTCAATGATGTCATTATCTGAAATTTTTCTAAGTCCGTCAAAAATATTAGGCATATCTGTCTCCTTTGTAAATTAATTATTAGTTATTTTTATCATAGTTCATCTTAACAACGCTATAAAGTCAGCATAATAAATTCATATTAAAGCTACGATAATTCCTACCTAATTACTATATAGATTCTCAAATGAAATTTCAACCATATAAGTTATAAATAATATAATTCATTCTTTATAAGTTTATTGGTTTTATATATCTTGATAATTTTAAAATAAACTTTGATCAATTAAATTTTTTAGATAACATATGATAATGAAATATAATATTCACTAACACAAATTCTAGCATATTCATCTATATTTTAACAGAATAACCATTAATATTCCACATTATTGGTGAGATTCCTATTTTTATATATCTATATGTTCACCATCCCAAAATTTGATAAAAAAAAAGACAGCCATTATGACTATCTTTAATACTTACCTCGCAACGTCCTACTCTGCCACACAGTCTCCCATGCAGTACCATCGGCGCTATAGACCTTAACTTTCCTGTTCGAAATGGGAAGGAGTGTTACCTCTATGCCATCATCACGAGATATTGGCTCCGCGAAGAGGACTCGAACCTCCAACCTATCGGTTAACAGCCGAGTGCTCCACCATTGAGCTATCGCGGAACGCTATTTGAAAGAATTTGTTCTTTCAAAATTGCACATAAGTGAGGGTCCAAATTTTATATCTGAATACTCGAACTTACTCAGCGAACGCCAGTGAGTCGAGCTTCCTCTATTAATGTATATTACAACTTGATTATATTGGTCAAGCCCTCGACCTATTAGTATCAGTCAGCTAAATATGTTACCATACTTACACCTCTGACCTATCAACCTTGTAGTCTTCAAGGGGTCTTACTAGCTTATGCTATGGGAAATCTCATCTTGAGGTGGGCTTCACACTTAGATGCTTTCAGCGTTTATCCCTTCCCGACTTAGCTACCCAGCTATGCTTCTGGCGAAACAACTGGTACACCATAGGTCAGTCCATCCCGGTCCTCTCGTACTAAGGACAGCTCCTCTCAAATTTCCTACGCCCGCGACGGATAGGGACCGAACTGTCTCACGACGTTCTGAACCCAGCTCGCGTGCCGCTTTAATGGGCGAACAGCCCAACCCTTGGGACCTACTTCAGCCCCAGGATGCGACGAGCCGACATCGAGGTGCCAAACCTCCCCGTCGATGTGAACTCTTGGGGGAGATCAGCCTGTTATCCCCGAGGTAGCTTTTATCCGTTGAGCGATGGCCCTCCCACGAGGTACCACCGGATCACTAAGCCCGACTTTCGTCCCTGCTCCACTTGTAGGTGTCGCAGTCAGGCTCCCTTCTGCCTTTACACTCTTCGAACGATTTCCGACCGTTCTGAGGGAACCTTTGGGCGCCTCCGTTACATTTTAGGAGGCGACCGCCCCAGTCAAACTGCCCACCTAACAATGTCCTGTCACCAGTTTCATGGCATCCAGTTAGAACTTCAATACTATCAGGGTGGTATCCCAACAACGACTCCACCAAGGCTGACGCCCTAGTTTCCCAGTCTCCCACCTATCCTGTACAGACAATACCGAAATTCAATGCTAAGCTACAGTAAAGCTCTACGGGGTCTTTCCGTCCAATCGCGGGTAGCGAGCATCTTCACTCGCACTACAACTTCGCCGGATTTGCAGTTGAGACAGTGCACAAGTCATTACGCCATTCGTGCGGGTCAGAACTTACCTGACAAGGAATTTCGCTACCTTAGGACCGTTATAGTTACGGCCGCCGTTTACTGGGGCTTAAGTTCACACCTTCGCGTTACCACTAAGTGTTCCCCTTAACCTTCCAGCACCGGGCAGGCGTCAGCCCCTATACATCAGCTTTCGCTTTAGCAGAGACCTGTGTTTTTGTTAAACAGTTGCTTGTGCCTATTCTCTGCGGCCTGATTTCTCAGGCACCCCTTCTCCCGAAGTTACGGGGTCAATTTGCCTAGTTCCTTAACTGCAATTCTTCCGTCGGCCTTAGGATTCTCTCCTCATCTACCTGTGTCGGTTTGCGGTACGGGCACTACTTCTCTCTCTAGATGCTTTTCTTGGAAGCATGGAATCAGATACTTCGGTTCCGTAGAACCTTCCCCATCACGCCTCAGAATTGTTGGAACGGATTTGCCAATCCCAACTCCCTAAACGCTTAGACTAGCATCCAATAGCTAGCACATCCTATCCTTCTCCGTCACACCATCGATAATAACGATTATAGTGGTATTGGAATATCAACCAATTGTCCATCGACTACGCCTTTCGGCCTCGCCTTAGGTCCCGACTAACCCTGAGAAGACAAACTTTACTCAGGAAACCTTAGATATTCGGCCTGTAGGATTCTCGCCTACATCTCGCTACTAATGCCAACATTCTCACTCGTAATCAGTCCACCGCTCCTTACGGCACGACTTCAGCCCGATTACGACGCTCCTCTACCGCTCACGTAAAACGTGAACCCGTAGCTTCGGTGGTAAGTTTGAGCCCCGGACATTTTCGGCGCAGGATCTCTTGACTAGTGAGCTATTACGCACTCTTTTAATGAGTGGCTGCTTCTAAGCCAACATCCTAGTTGTCTTAGAAATCCCACATCCTTTTCCACTTAACTTACACTTTGGGACCTTAGCTGACGATCTGGGCTGTTTCCCTTTTGACCATGGAACTTATCTTTCATAGTCTGACTGCCGGACTGATAGTATGTGGCATTCGGAGTTTGATAAGGTTCGGTAAGCGCTATGCCCCCTAGCCTATTCAGTGCTCTACCTCCACTACTCACATTTTCCGACGCTAGCCCTAAAGCTATTTCGAGGAGAACCAGCTATATCCGAGTTCGATTGGAATTTCTCCGCTATCCACAGCTCATCCCATGCTTTTTCAACAGCAACGTGGTTCGGTCCTCCACGAGGTTTTACCCTCGCTTCAACCTGGCCATGGATAGGTCACCCGGTTTCGGGTCTACAGCATGCAACTAGTCGCCCTATTAAGACTCGGTTTCCCTTCGGCTCCGTACCTTAAGTACTTAACCTCGCTACATACCGTAACTCGTTGGCTCGTTCTACAAAAAGCACATCATCACACACATAAGGTGCTCTGATCGGTTGTAGGCACATGGTTTCAGGTTCTATTTCACTCCCCTCCCGGGGTTCTTTTCACCTTTCCCTCACGGTACTGCTTCACTATCGGTCATCAGGTAGTATTTAGCCTTGGGAGGTGGTCCTCCCTGCTTCCCACAAGGTTTCACGTGTCTCGTGGTACTCTGGTGCAGAACTGATTATCATAGTTTTCACTTACGGGACTATTACCCACTGTGGTCCAACTTTCCAGTTGTGTTCAATTAACTATGATTTCTCGTTATGTTCTGTCCGCAACCCCAGAGATAAATCTCTGGTTTGGGCTCTTTCCTTTTCGCTCGCCGCTACTAAGAAAATCGATTTTTCTTTCTCTTCCTCCAGGTACTTAGATGTTTCAGTTCCCTGGGTATACCTTCATAAAGCTATGTATTCACTTTATGATACATGGGGTTTCCCATGTGAGTTTCCTCATTCGGAAATCTTCGGATCTCTGACTATGTGCGTCTACCCGAAGCTTATCGCAGCTTATCGCGTCCTTCATCGGCTCCTGATGCCAAGGCATTCACCATGCGCCCTTTGTAGCTTGACCTTTTGTTCGTTTACTAATGTCTATTACTTCGTCAACTTCAAAAATTACTCACTCTCGTACGTTTAAGTACTGCTCATTTCATAATTTTCTCGTTTCCTTGTACTAGCCATTATTAAACTTCACAAATTAGTACGCATTTTAGTATCTACTACAAAAATTACGTTATCCAATTTGGTTTAATCATTTCACAAAGAATATTTATTCTTGGCTTTGTTGTATTTTATATACATTAAATCTATGTGCAATTTTCAAAGAACATCTTGCTTGCTTATTATCGTCAATTGCTTCGTCAACTACAAATTTTACTCATTTACGTACGTGAAGTACGCTTCATTTCATAAAATTTTCGCTTTCTCGCACTTGTCGCTACTAAGCTATGCTTTTTTGAAAGACTTAGTCTTTCAAAATTGAACAGAACAAATACTTAAGTAACCTTTGAGCAAGTATTTTATATTTTGATACATAACAATGTATCTGTACTAGTCAGAACGTCTGTCTGATCTAGATTTCTCCATAGAAAGGAGGTGATCCAGCCGCAGGTTCTCCTACGGCTACCTTGTTACGACTTCACCCCAATCGCTGACCCTACCTTAGGTCGCTGCCCCGCTTGCGCGTTAGCTCACGAACTTTGGGTATTGCCAACTCTCATGGTGTGACGGGCGGTGTGTACAAGGCCCGGGAACGTATTCACCGCGACATTCTGATTCGCGATTACTAGCAACTCCAGCTTCATGTAGGCGAGTTTCAGCCTACAATCCGAACTGAGACTGGTTTTAAAGTTTAGCTCCGCCTCACGGTTTAGCATCTCTCTGTACCAGCCATTGTAGCACGTGTGTAGCCCTAGACATAAGGGGCATGATGATTTGACGTCATCCCCACCTTCCTCCCGGTTAACCCGGGCAGTCTCGCTAGAGTGCTCAACTAAATGGTAGCAACTAACAATAAGGGTTGCGCTCGTTGCGGGACTTAACCCAACATCTCACGACACGAGCTGACGACAACCATGCACCACCTGTCTTCCTGCCCCGAAGGGCTTCCCCGATTAAGGGTAATTCAGGAGATGTCAAGTCTAGGTAAGGTTCTTCGCGTTGCTTCGAATTAAACCACATGCTCCGCTGCTTGTGCGGGCCCCCGTCAATTCCTTTGAGTTTTAATCTTGCGACCGTACTCCCAGGCATGGAATACTTAATGCGTTAGCGGCGGCACAGAGGTCATGACAACCCCTACACCTAGTATTCATCGTTTACGGCGTGGACTACCATGGTATCTAATCCTGTTTGCTCCCCACGCTTTCGAGCCTCAGTGTCAGTTACAGTCCAGAAAGTCGCCTTCGCCACTGGTATTCTTCCTAATCTCTACGCATTTCACCGCTACACTAGGAATTCTACTTTCCTCTCCTGCACTCTAGATATCCAGTTTGGAATGCAGCACCCAGGGTTAAGCCCGAGTATTTCACATCCCACTTAAATATCCACCTACGCTCCCTTTACGCCCAGTAAATCCGGACAACGCTTGCCACCTACGTATTACCGCGGCTGCTGGCACGTAGTTAGCCGTGGCTTCCTCCTCAGGTACCGTCATTATCGTCCCTGAAGACAGAGCTTTACAATCCGAAGACCGTCATCACTCACGCGGCGTTGCTGCATCAGGGTTTCCCCCATTGTGCAATATTCCCCACTGCTGCCTCCCGTAGGAGTCTGGGCCGTGTCTCAGTCCCAATGTGGCCGATCACCCTCTCAGGTCGGCTACGCATCGTCGCCTTGGTGAGCCGTTACCTCACCAACTAGCTAATGCGACGCGGGTCCATCTCATAGCGGATTACTCCTTTAATTGCTATGCCATGCGGCACTACAATCTTATGCGGTATTAATCTTCCTTTCGGAAGGCTATTCCCCTCTATGAGGCAGGTTACCCACGTGTTACTCACCCGTCCGCCGCTAATCCACTCCCGAAGGAGCTTCATCGCTCGACTTGCATGTGTTAAGCACGCCGCCAGCGTTCGTCCTGAGCCAGGATCAAACTCTCAATAAAAAGTTTAATCTTAGCTTACTCAAATAAAAATTGCTGGTTTACTTAAATGTATTTATGTTATTCTGTTCAATTTTCAAAGACCAATTTTTCCTTCTAAATCCTGTTATTACAAGACTTACAAGTTTCTGTCGTTTCTGACAGCTTAATTAGTATATCATCGCTTTCAGACTTTGTCAACAACCCTTTTTAAAACTTTTCAAACATTTTTTCTTAGATGTTTTATTAGCTTTAAGTTATTGAATTTTATAATCTTCAGCAATGAATTAAATCATACCATCGCTATTTAATATTGTCAACATTTTTCACAAAACTTATAATTTTACAATTCAAGTATCTTATAAACTTGAGTTGTTTTTGCTTATATGTCTTAGCGACGTGTTTTATCTTAACATCTTTAATTTAACTTACTTTTTAAATTATTCCCCAATTTTATAAAATTATTTATACTTTTCGCTATCATACTTGAGTATACTAATTTTTACCTATATTGATACACTAGTCTCAGTTGTTACATGATTGAAATAGCCATACTAAACTTTATATCCTGAAAGACATCTTCATAAATTATATAACAAATAACATTTTAGTTTATAAGCAACATCGCTTGCAACTTTAAAAGCTAGTATATTGAAATTTTATTTCCATAAACTATGATCTGATGGAATTAGATTCTATTACTATAACTTAAACTTGAAATTTGTTTTAACCCTGTACTGATTAATATTAATATAACAATCCACGCAATTATTGTAAGAATTCCTTGTATTATTGGAAGATTACTCGTATTACTTATTGGCATATCCCAAACCGCATGTAACGCAACAGCAATAATAAAATATTTAAGAAATTTTATATTCGTTATATATTTAAATTTTAGCCTATTATCTTCCTTTACCATAACTAAAGCAGCTCCATACATTGCTGCCCAGACAATATGACCTCCAAATGCTAAAATTCCTCTAGTATATATTATCTTCATCATTGTAGGTATTTGAAATCCATAAGCAAACGCATATCCAGCCGTTTCAAAAACTGCAAATCCTGCCCCCACTGCTGCACCTAGCAAAAGCCCATTTAAAATATATTTTTCCTTACTTCCTCTTAAAAAATACGCAACAACAATGAATTTAGCAGATTCTTCAATAATTCCTATCATTATTGATCCAATGTAATCTACATTTCTAACATACACTACTCTACTTAGAATCATTGTTATTAACAAAGAAAAAACACCTCCAAAAAAGAATATTTTTACTACATCAAATATATTAATATTTCTTGGAGCATTTACCTCCCAAAAGAAAATAAGTAATGAAAACGGAATTATCAAAGCACCTATAAATATAATTCCTGGATAAGCTAATATATTCTCGAAAATTTTTAACAGCGCTACTAATCCAGCAAAAGTTATTGCAAATAGAAAAAAAACTCTTGAAAACAGCCAAGGCTTAGGCCACTTTGAACATATCTCGCCTTCCTTAGGAGATGTTTTTGCTGTTCCGCAAATAAATGTATTTTCTCTCTCTTCTGGTGTGTGCTTTTTAAATACATTAACAACTAGATCTCTTAATCTTAATTCTACTTTCCCGCTTCCTCCCGCTATTTTGTTTAACTCGCTCAAAAAACTATCATTTCCATTATTAGTTTCTTCTTTAGCTCTTATATAATTTTCATCACTATCAAGATCTAGTCCGCATGAACTACAAGACTTTGAATTATTAGCAGTTTTTTTCTTGCAATTTGGACATTCCTTAGTGTTTTTTTCCATACATCTATCCTCCTTCAATCTGGTTCTAATTATTTTTCCCAATATTTTTTTTGTAATTCAAATTTTCTGATTACATACCCAACTGATCCCCTAACAAGTATAAAAATAATTTCTACATTCTTTCACACTTACTAAATATCATAAATTAAGCAATTCATTTTTTTTATGAATTAATTTATAAATCACCCATAAATTCTTTGTTACATAAAAATTTAATTATTTCTAGTATATAGATTCTTCATGATTTCCTTCGCATGAAACTATTTTTTCGATAATTTCTCCCTCTACAAGATCTATATTCGTCTTTCCTATATATCCAAATTTACATTTATTAAGCTTAATAAAATCCATAGCTCTATGAAACGTGGAATGATTCATATATTGAGTATAAAAAAATATGTAATCAGCTGTATTTAAAATTCTTATATCAAAGTTTTCGTTGAAACCATTTAACATTCTTATTTCTGGATATTTTATTCTAAATCGCCTTCTCCATTCCTTATCTCCGCCAATTATAATAATTTTTTTGCTGATAGTATATTTCTCTAATCTTTTGTTACAATCCGAAATTTTGTGATTAGTATCAGAATTAAACTCATATTCTTTTAAATATTCTAAATCCAATTTTAAAATCTTTTCTTCATTTAATTTATTCTCAAGAATTCTAATTCGATCTTCCTTCTTCTTCATTTCTAATTTATATATGCTATCTAGCTTGCTTAATTCAGACTTCAGCCTCTTTTCATACATTAACTTTTCCTTGTTAAAATAATCAAGTTTATTTTTCAAGCTAATGTTTTCTTTTTTAACTTCACTAATCTGCTCCTCTAATATGCTTAATTTATAGCTATTTGACTCCTCCATATTATTAAAATATAAGCTTCTAGCCTTCTTATACTCATTAATAAGTGATTGTATAAATATTCCACTAACAATACAAAATAAAATTATGTCTGAGTCTTCATTTTTTGCCATCCTCACATACGGCAGTATAATTTTCTCGATACAAATAAATTGCGAGTCTTCAAACATACTCTCTATATTGATCCCATTCATTATAAACAAATCCTCTAAAATTTCGCCTAACTTTCTAACACCTTCATTATTATGTCTCAAGATATCTTTAAAATTATATATCTTCCCAAACTTTTGCTTTATTAGCAACTTAACTTCCTTTATTTTATTCTTATAATTTTCAATCTCCATCTCAATATTTTCATTTATAAAATTTTTAGATTCAAACTCCTCAATATCGTTTAGAATAGAAATTACGAACCCTTGATCTACTATTTCTTGTGAAATATAAATAGCAAAATATAGATATACTGCCGCATCAAATTTTGCTTCTATATTTCTAGTTATTAAATCCATTTTCATGTATCTATTTTTCAATATTTTCTTATCATGCTTCTTTACAGCATTATATATAATTGGATAATACTTTCTAAGAACTTTAATAATTTTGCTTCTTACTGTACTATCCGTTTCCCCTTCTATAAGTACCCCAACAATCCTACGTGAATATATTTCTTGTTCAATATTTGCTTGCTTTATAGTAGTATAATTTATACAAGTGTCATTTATAGCCGCATTATAATATTTCAGTCTATCCTCATAATATATTTTATCAATATCTTTTTTCATTTCTTTGCTTCTCGTTAGACTTATACTTATATTAGCAAATATATAATTTCTTATAATGTTACTATCAATATTTAAATGTTCAGCAATAATTTTTGAAAAAGAACTTACATTTATCTTTCTATTATTACGCACTTCAATATCCACTATTTTTTCCTCCTTGCATTTAATACTGAATCTAGAATCTAAATCCTAATACCCATCATAATTATTTATTACAACAATATAATCACTTTCTCCAATCTTTGAAAACTGAAATTTAAGATTCAATTTTGTTAAATCTTCCTCTAACCAATTTGGAATATGACTGCAGGCTATTATTAGCTCATTAAAAATTTTTCTATTTAGAAATGGCTTCAAAGCTTGCTTAGACGTAATACCTATATTATCCTTCTGCAAATTCTTAAGATTTAATATATAACGCCCACATTCCCCATTACCTAATGAGATAATAAATTGCCTATTATTACTTATATCTGAATGATTTATAAATTTACTTACTTTCTCCGCCTCTTTTTCTTGTTCTAATATATACTCCAAAAAACATATTGGATTTCCATCCATATTCCACAAACTCAACCCCATTTTATCTAATGTAGTATGCACAAAATCCGAAAAATTCTTAGCAACGAAAACTTTGCATTTTCCTAGTTCCTGCGCAATATTTAAAACTTCTAAATAAATTTCTTTACTATCCTTTGTATAACAAAATTCAAATACTAATTTTTTAACCACTCTCCATTCATTTCCCTGCTTTGAAAAAACCTTAATAAATTTGCTTTTCTCATATTCAGTAGCCTCTCCAAAATCATTTACACAAACTGCTATTTCATTAACCATAAATACCTCCATGTTTATAACTTAATTTCTATAAATTCTTTTGTAATAAATTTTATTTTAATTACAAAAAAATTTGATCTTTTTAATTAACAGAAAGAACAAAATCGCAGGCGACTGTGGAGCCTGAGATTTTTTCACGCATCTGCCTTTTCGAACGCATGTGAGAAAAATTTGGCAGGCGAATAAGATTTCTTTTTTATTCTTTTTAAAATACAAGAACTAATCAATCAACTTTTTTTAAGTTATCCACAAATTTTATTGGAATATAATTTTCTAAAGAATAAAAAAAGTCTAATTCATATACTTTGTTAGTATAAAAATTAGACTTCATAGCCATTTTGAAAGAATTAATTTATCTTTATTTTTTTACAGCTTTGGTTTAGGTAGCTGTTTAATAACATTATTATATATTTTAAAATTATATTTTTCAATAAGCCTTCGCTCTTATTTAATGTAGTAAAAATAGAACTTTTATATTTTAAGAATTTAAACTATACATAACTTAATTCAACATATTTTGAATATAAGCTTCCTGGAATTATTTCTTTGTATATATCCTTTAATCCTGTATAAATTGCCAGATCTTCAAGATCTACATTACATAAACACATAATGCAATAATCTATATCAAATAATTTACAATAAATATCTGTCATTCTCATCCCGTTTCTTTTATAAAAGTCAATTCTTCTTTTTCTAATAATTTTCTCACTTTCATTAGGTCCGCATTCTACCCTCTCTACTTCTACTATAATTCCATCATAATTTCTAAAATGCTCCTGTAGTATACTTAAAAATTCACTTCCAATTCCTTCATCTCTATGCTCTTTGCATACCGCATAGTAATCAATTAACAAATATGATTTTGATGAAGCTAAAAGTGCGTATGCTAGAAGTTCATTATTATTATACAAGCCTATACATATGTAATTTTTTCTTTTATTAAGTTTCTGTATTACATCAAGAGGCTTTAATTCCCCATACGGAAAATCTTTTATCATATGTTCATTATAGATAATTTCAATATCTTCATTATTTAGTTCTTTTAGATTCATTTTCGTTCATCCTATCATTATCTTATTTTCTCAAAACTATTTCTCTAATTATAACATATTTTTTCTATTCTCAAATTCTTACTATTCAAAAAAATAATTACAATATGAACCACTTGTGGTAATATATAATTATTTCAAAAAGGATGGTGTTATTATGAAAACTGGAATTGAATTAATAAAAGATATTGATGAATGTATTTTAGAAAATGGAGATGTTGCGTTCTGGTGGCTTGGACAGCTGGGATATGCTATTAAGATAGCTGAAACTACTATCTATTTAGATGTGTTTCTATCGGATTGGCCTAATAGAAATATTCCTCCACTATTAAAGCCAGAGGAAATTGTCAATGCAGATTTTATAATTGGCACTCATGATCATCCTGACCATATTGATCGAGATGTATGGCACCAATTATCTATTAGTTCGCCCAACGCAAAATTTGTAGTTCCAAAGCTTCTTATCACTGAGCTTTCAGATGACTTGAAAATACCTAAAAATAGATTTATAGGTCTGGATGATGGATTATCCATTTCAGAAAAAGATTTAAAAATATCCGCAATTCCTTCAGCTCATGAGTTCTTAGATCAAGATCCGTCTGGTCTCTATCCATACTTAGGCTATACAATTGAGGGAAATGGATGTACTGTATACCATTCTGGTGATACATGTATGTATGATGGTATCTTCTCAAAATTAAAGCAGTGGGATAACTTTGACATTATGTTTCTTCCTATCAATGGGCGCGATGCGAAAAGATATAGAGAAAATTTAATAGGAAATATAACTTATCAAGAAGCAGTTGATTTAGCTGGAGCTATTAAGCCTAATTTGGTCGTTCCCGGGCACTATGAAATGTTTGATGATAATAGCGAAAATCCTATATTGTTCTATGATTATCTTAATGCAAAATATCCTGGAATTAAATGCTGGATTGGAGATCATGGTGAGATGGTTAAAATATGTAAAGCAAATAAATGAGCAAACGGCCTCACTAATTTTCTAAATAGCGATAAACAATTAGAATATATCCCAACAATTAGTATTAACTAATTGCTGGGATATAATTTTTTGTCATATAAGACCTAGTGAATCTATTGTAAATTCAAAAATATCCTTATTACTTGATACTTAATTTTAAACAATAATATTAACAGGTTCGTTCTTAATAAAAGCTTCTATATTATTTGCTAATAAATTTATAAGCCTTTGCCTAGACTCAAAACATTTCCAACCTATATGTGGAGTAAGAATGACATTTTCCATGTTAAAAAGTGGATTATTTAATTCTGGAGGTTCTGGATCTTGAACGTCAAGTGCGGCACCTGCAATCTTTTTATTATTCAAAGCTTCAATTAAATCAGTTTCCTTTATAATGGCTCCTCTAGATGTATTTATAATAAATGATGACGATTTCATAAGATCTAATCTAGACTTATCAATAAGATACCTTGTTTCTGTTGTAAGTGGACAATGTATTGTAACAAAATCACTTTCTTTTAAAAGTTCTTCAAGGCTGACAAATTTGATGTTTGAATCGCTTAAATCTTTATAGCTTCTACTGTATATAAGTATTTTCATTCCCAATGCTTTAGCTACATTCATGACTTGTATTCCTATAGATCCAGCGCCTATAATTCCAAGTGTTTTATTTTGTATTTCTATATGAGGAACCTGAAGATATTTAGTAAAATTACTGTAATTTTTATTTTCAATCATTCTTTGCTGTTGCGCTAATGATGAACTTAAATTTAGAATAAATGTAATTACTAGTTGTGCAACCGCTTCGCTGCTATATCCTGGTACATTGCATACAGATATACCTTTTTCTCTTGCTGCTATAATGTCAATATTATTATACCCAGTACCAGCCTCACAAATTAATTTAACACTAGATGGAAACTTTTCTATTAACTCCTTGTTAATTGTAAGTTCCTTTGTAATTACAATATTTTGTTCTTTTACCCGTTCTAAGATTTCATCATTGCTGCTATCTTCATATTTAGTCACTTTACCTAAATTATCTAGCGATGAAAAATCAAGTTGTCCATCAAAGTTTATTCTGCTTGCATTAAGAAACACAATTTTATTCATTTTATCCTCCTACTTCTCTTTTTCACTTTTTATAGCGTGAAAGTATTAAGTAATATTACTCTACAATATTATAACATTTTAAATGTTAACTTTATCCTATTAATTAAAATTTAATAATATTTCATCTCTCTTAAAAAATAGATGTTTTTTCTGCGTTTTTTATTTCAAGAATTAACATAAATATTTCGATAAATCTATTCATTCTAAATTTTTATTAGCTAAGAACTTTTAATAATAAAAAACATATTCATAGGGAAATATATTTTTGGAGGTGATCATTATGCAAATAAAAGATGTAATGTCAAAAGATATAGTGAGTTTAAATTCAGAAGATTCTATTGAAAGAGCTGCTCAAATGATGAGACAGTTTGACGTGGGCGCAATACCTGTTTGTGATAACTCAAACAAATTAGTTGGAATGATTACAGATAGAGATATTGCTTTGGATTGTGTAGCATCAGGTGCAAGTGCAGACCAACAAAAGATATGTGATTATATGACTTCAAATCCTGTTACAGGAAGTCCTGATATGGATGTTCATGATGCAGTAAGACTAATGAGCAGACATCAAATAAGAAGATTACCTATTGTAGAAAATAACAGTGTTATCGGTATCGTTTCTCTTGGTGATATTTCACAAGAACCAAATCTACAGGATAATGCTGAGGTTGCTCTTAAAAATATTTCAGAACCTGGAACAAACAATCATATATAAATGTTATATCAGTAAAAAATAGTACAATTATACTTTTTTTAATTGTAAATATAAAAACAATTTCATGATGTTTATGCCATGAAATTGTTTTTATTTAATGTTATAAAAATTAATTATTATCAATATCTAATATTGTCTTCAACAAAACATTTGCACCCTTTAAACAGTTTTCAAGTGGTGTAAATTCTTTTTCGCAATGACTGTGCCCCTTTTCACTTGGAACAAAGATCATTGTAGTTGGAATGATATCTGTAATAAATTGTGCATCATGTCCCGGACCACTATACATTCTTTTTGTTGAATATCCAAATTCTTTTGCATTTTTTTCAACATAATCTACAAAGTCAGAATAAAAATGAACTGTATTTCTTGACCAAGCTTTTTCATAACTTGTTTCACATTTTTCAACAACTTTAGGAATAGCCTTAATTATTTCAAGAACTTTATTAATTACTTCTGGATCTTGATGCCTTGCATCCAAAGTGAATTTAACATAATCAGGAATTACTGTATGGATATTTGGATGAGCTGAAATCTTTCCTGTTGTATATACTAGCTTACTATCAAGCTTGTCTAGTTCATCATGAAGATATTGAATAGTTTTTACAGCCGCATATAGAGCATCTTTTCTATATTTCATTGGAGTTGTTCCAGCATGATCTGCTTGACCTTTAAATGTAAATTCATAATTTATCATTCCACAAACACCTTCAACTACCCCTATATCAATTTTTTCATCTTCTAAAACAGGTCCTTGTTCAACATGTAATTCAACTAGTGCCCTGTATTTTTCTGGATTCATTCGATTTTCTATTTTTCCCATATATCCACTAGCTTCTAATGCTTCCTTAAATGTAACTCCTTCAGTATCCTTAGATGCTAACATAACATCTTTATCAAATTTTCCTGTAATAACACCTGATGACATCATTGCTGGTTCAAAGCGTGCCCCTTCTTCATTAGTCCATATAACAACTGTGATTGGATGTTTATGAGCTATTTTTTCAGTTACTATAGTTTCTGCAACTTCTAATCCAGTAAGAACTCCCAAAATACCATCATAATTACCACCTTGTTTAACTGAATCAGCATGAGATCCCATCATAATAGCAGGTAACTTTTCCTCTCCAGGAATGGTTGCGTATATGTTCGCCATATCGTCGGTTTTTATTTCCATACCAAGTGCTTTGCATCTTTTGCAAAATTCCTCTCTTGCTTCTAAAGCAGCAGGTGATAAAGACAACCTCGTGATTCCTCCTTTACCTGTATCCCCGAATTTACTAAATGTTGTGATTTTCTCTTGAAGCCTTTCTTTATTACAAGTTAACATATGAATATCCCCCTTTAAATTTAGTATAGTAATTATTTTTTCACTCTCTTTCCTGGTTCTACTGCTCTTGCAGGACATACAGTACTGCATAATTGACAGCCTACACATTTATCTACTAACAATATTGGCATTCTTGTATTTATGTCTACCTTAATTGCTTGATGCCCACCATCATAACATGATAAGTAACATCGTCCACATCCTATGCACTTTTGCCTATCAAACCTTGGATAACAAATACTATCTCTATCAAGTTTATCTGTTGGAACAATATTAGGTAAAGCACTACCAACAATTTCAGATATATTTTTATAACCTTGTGAACTTAAGTATAATTTCATCCCATTAATTAAATCATCGATAATTCTATACCCGTATTGCATTACAGACGTTGTTATTTGCAAATTTTCACATCCTAAGGCCATAAATTCAGCTGCATCTTTCCATGTTTCAATACCGCCCATCCCACTTATTGGCACATCTTTTAGTTCTTCACAAGCTTTCATATCATGAATAAAGCGTAAAGCAATTGGTTTTACTGCTTTTCCTGAGTATCCTCCTACACTAGTCTTACCTTCAACATTAGGTTCCGATTCAAAGTTTTCTAGGTTTAGATTCATAATACTCTTAATTGTATTAATTGCTGCAATACCTGTTGCTCCTGCCTCCATTGCAGCCATTGCTGGTATTTCCATATTTCCAATATTAGGTGTCATCTTTGCAAGTATAGGTAAATTTGTTCCCTTTCTAGTAGCTTTAGTATATAGTGCTACCAAATCTGGATTTTGTCCAACATCTGAACCTACGCCTTTACTTGTCATATGCGGGCATGAGAAATTACATTCAATAATATCTGCTCCTGCCTCTGTCATTAGCTTGGCCAATTTAGTCCATTCTTCTTCGTTTTGCCCCATGATTGATGCAACAATAATTTTGCTTGGATAGTCTTTTTTCAATCTTTTTAAAAATCCTATATTCTCTTCCAATGTGTGATCCGAAATCTGCTCTATATTTTTGAAACCAACAAATGGAACACTTTCTTTACTTAAAGCAGTAAACCTTGGTGAAACCTCCTTTGGTACAAACATTCCAATAGTCTTAAATGCTACCCCTGCCCAGCCCATTTCAAATGCTTTAGCTACCATTTCGTAATTACTTCCAACTACTGATGATGAAAGGAAAAATGGATTTTCACACTTCACCCCACAGAAGTCTATTTCTAAATCAACTTCATTTTCTTTAACTCTAGATTCAGTTGATATTGCTTTCATAACTTTGTCAATTGGTACTGATTCATTAATTTTCCCTTTTAAGCAAGCCTCCTTACATGGCTTTTCTTCACATGTGTCACAAGGAAGTAGATTGGGCAGTTTATTTACTGCCCCAGCCTTATTTTCAAACCTTAAAGAACGGATAATAGTATCCACTTCAATGGAGTGGGGACAAGCTTTGCGACAAGGTGCTTCATCGCACAACAAACACCCTGACACATATTCATTTGTTGAAATATCTTTATAAAATAAACTACTCATTTCCATTCCTCCTAAATCATCGCTTATCTGATGTTTAGCCACTATAACTCTCATTATTCTTAATCTGTAGATAACAGTATCATAATCCTAGATAACTTGAACTACAGTCCAGGCACTAAATATCACCTAAGCCAAGTTCCTATTTACTTTCTTCCTACTCGTTTCACAAATTGTCCAAATCCTGCTTTTCCAACGAATTCACCATTATCATAAACTAAATTCCCACGCACATAGGTTTGAACTGGATATCCATGAAGAGTTTTTCCTTCCCAAATTGTATGATCATAATCTGAATGCATATTCTCTACCGAAATTGTGAAGTCTTTATTTGGATCATAAATTACAATGTCTGCATCTTTTCCAACTGTTAGAGAACCTTTTTCTGTACATCCAAATATTTTAGCTGGATTAAATGAACATAATTCTACCGCTCTATTAAAAGTTATTTTTCCTTCATTTGCTGCTGAAAGCATATATGGATATAAATTTTCTACACCTGCACACCCATTTGGAATCTTCGTAAAATCATCTTTCCCCCAGTCCTTTTCATAGCTTTGGAATGGGCAGTGGTCTGTAGCTACAGTATCAATATCTCCTGATTTAATAGCTTTCCAAAGTGCATCTTGACTTTCTTGCCCTTTCATTGGTGGTGAACATACAAAATTTCTGCCATCTTCTCTTTTATAAACATCGCACGTAAATTCCAAATATTGTGGGCATGTTTCAACATATATATCATGACCTTCTCTTTTGGCTTCAATAGCAGTTTCTAATCCTTCCTTGTCTGCCATATGAACTAAATATAGTGGGGCTCCTATGGATTTAGCTAAATGCACTGCCCTTTTATCTGCCTCAGCTTCAACAAATTCTGGTCTGCTTAAGTAGTGATACCATGCTGAAGTTTTTCCTTCTTTTAAGAAGTTTTCAATATTTAAATCAATCAAATCGGGATTTTCAGCATGGATGTTTGTCATCGCCCCAGTTTCTTTAGCCTTCAATAGTATTTTCACTAAAGTCGCATCATCCACCATCATCCCCTCTTTTTTATAAACTAAGAAACATTTAAAACTAGGTACACCATATTCAACCGCATCTTCAAATTCATCTAAGATAGTTCCTTCATTTAAATCAGTTATGATACAATGAAATGCATAATCTACGCACGCCTCTGGATCACACATTTCTTTTCTTGTTTCAATGGTTTCAATTATTCCGTTGCCTTTTCTTTGCATTGGATAATCAAATACTGTTGTAACACCTCCGCAAGCAGCTGCCCGTGTTCCGGCAAGATAGCTGTCAGCTGAAACAGTACCTCCAAACGGCATAGCTAAATGAGTATGTGCGTCTATAGCCCCTGGTAATATTAACTTGCCTTTAGCATCTACAACACTTGCACCTTCTTCTGAAAAACCTGTTCCAATCGCTACAATCTTTCCACCTTTTACAGCAAGGTCAGCTACATAAGATTCTAATGGTGTTACAATAGTTCCATTCTTAATAATTAAATCCATAAGTATTCTCCTTCCATTTATATATATCCTTAATATCTAAATAACTAATTTAGTTAATAATTTTCTCTTTAATGCTTCTGCTTTTTGTTGTACTTTTGATTTGAGCTTCCTAATGTATTTGTATTTTTAATAAATTAGTTCTTTTGTGATAAATTACTTTCTCAAATTAAAATTTTGTTATATAAATTTTAAGATGATTCTGTGTGGATTTAACCACACAGGAATCAATTTTTATCATATTATTTTGTTGCTTCTTCCCAATACTTTGAAGTGAATGTTGTATCGTCTACCACTGGAGTTTTAGCTAAATCTTTATTATAAAGTTTTAAGAAATCCCCTGTTTGCTTAATTGCATTCATATCGATTTGTCCAATTTTTGAAGTATCAAATCCTTGAGGTGCTACAAGTTTAGCAACTTCTTTCGCCATATAAACTTGGTGATCTAAAGAAACTGATTTATCTACATCATAAACTGTTTTTCCTGCTGCTTCAGGATCTTGGACAGCATCTTTCCAACCTTTTATAGATGCCTTTAAGAAACGAACTAATAAATCTTTATTCTTACCTGCCCATTCAGAGTTTACAAATAAGCAATCTTCCATCATTGCAACACTTTCATTGTTCATATCAATTACATTTAAATCCTCTTTCTTCATGCCGCCTTCAAGTAATAAACCAAATTCGTTATAAGTCATTGCTGATGCTGCATCAACTGATCCTTCTTTTAATTGATCCATTGTAAAGTCTTGTTGTACAAGTTTTAGGTCTTTCTCTTTATCTAAATTGTATTTTGAAAGTAGTGCAAGAAGTTCATATTCATTACCACCAAACCAGTTACCTACTTTTTTACCAGCTAAATCTTTTGGCGAATTAATACCTTTTTCTTTTTTAGATACTAGTAACATGCCTGATTTTTGAAATACTTGAGCGATTTCTTGTAAATCATACCCTTGAGCTTGGTAAGTCATTAAACTTGAAACCCAAGTTACCCCTATATTAGCTACACCATTATAAACATTTTGTTCTGGAATAATGTCACTTCCTCCTGGAAGAATTTGAATATCTATTCCTTCATCTTTATAGTAACCTTTTGCTGCTGCTACGTAATATCCCATAAATTGTGATTGCGGAAGCCATTTTAATTGAAGTGTTACTTTTTCTAACTCCCCATCCTTCTTTGTAGTATCCTCTGATTTAGTTGCATCTTTCGCTGTTGTTTCTGATGTTTTTGATCCACATCCTATAAGCATCGTCCCCATCATTAATACAGCTAACCCTAAAGCTAATAACTTCTTTTTCATAATAAATTCCTCCTTATTAAATAAATATTATTTATCTTATACATGCCATCTATGTGTTCTCTTGAAATTCTAAGAGATATCGGTGACTTTCAATTTTGCTTATAAAGCAAATAGTATATTAGGTTGAACTAAACTTTTCTATTTTAAAGTTGGTATTATCTTTGTGATGCATGCCATTTTATGGTTCTACGTTCTATTAATAAAATAATTAAGTATAAAACAATCCCAACTAATGCTGCCATTACTATATAGGACCACCCCATGGCCATCATTCCTTTTCTTAAATTATCTTTAATTCCAAACCCAATCCCTGAAGTTGATGCTGCAAAGTATTCACTTATCATAGCCGCCATTATTGCTGCCGCCACATTAATTTTTAATGCAGTTAAAATACTCGGAAGACAATTGGGTAAACGAAGCTTGAAAAATATAATTTTTTCTGGTGCTGCATATGACTCTAATAAATCTTTTGCAAATGGTTTTAAATCATTTAATCCCCTATAGGAGTTAATTGCCATAGCTGCCATACATACAACCGTTACAACACCAACTTTTTGTGCAAAACCACTTGTAAACCAACGATTCATAATAGGCGATAATGCAACTATTGGAATTGCATTAAATGCAGCTATTACACTAAGTCCTGTATATCCCCACTTTGGAAACTGCGTAGCTATCACTGCGACAATAAATCCAATTATGCATCCTAAAGCAAGTCCTACCAATGCCCCTGAAACTGTAATCATCGTGTCAGTTAGAGCTTTAGAAAAATTATCACTTAAAGTTTTAATAATTTGTGATGGTACTGGTAATTGAAAGGGTTTAAAACCTAATGCATCATGAATGATACCAACTTGCCATGCGATTATCATTAATATTCCAAAGCCTAAAGGCCATAAGACATTTTTAATTTTTTCATTCATAAAATTACCTCCCTATGTAGTCTGTTTTCTCCAAGGCATACAAATTTTTTCGAATAATATTACTATAAAATAACTTAAAATCCCCATTAAAGCGCTGGTAACTACTGATCCCCAGAATACATCTTTTGTTCCTGAGTATAACGAGTATAAAAGTTTCACTCCAATTCCACCACTTGAACCTAACATGTCAACTAAGATAGATGCTGTTATTGACATTGGTGCCGCTATTTTTAAACCAGCAAATAAATATGGCATTGAATATGGAATCATAAGCTTATAATATATGCTTTTCTTTTTTGCAGCATATGAGTATAGCAATTCTTTTTTATCGCTTTCTACACTATTTAATCCACTAAGCATATTTACTGAAACTGGGAAAAATGTGATATATGCTGCAATTACTATTCTAGAAGTATTCATATCCCTGACTAAAGTAAAGATTATAGGAGCTAACCCTAAAACAGGTATCATTTGTGATATTATTAAATAAGGTAATGATATTTTTTCTGCTATTTTCGATAAACTCATAATTATTGCTAAAACAAATCCTATTGCAGCTCCAAGTGCAAACCCAAATACAGCTCTTGAAAAGGTAAGTCCAGCCGCGCTCATTAAATCAGTGAAATTTTCTGCTATTGATATGATGACACTATGTGGATAAGGCAATTTTGCTCCAGCCATTGGATCATGCATCACTTGTTCTAGAAAGAAAGCTACTAATTCCCAAGCTATAAAGATGCCTATAGCCCAAACTAGATTAACTTTATATTTCTCTTTCCTGCTAATCATAATCATACCCCCTCAAAGCTATTTCTTATTTTGGTTATATAATCATAAAATTGTTTTGACTGTTTTGACTCCATATTTCTTGGTCTTGGTATGTCAATATCAATCACAGCAGAAACACGTCCTGGATGTGGAGATAAAACCACAACTTTATCCGATAAAAATACTGCTTCTGAAATATTATGGGTTACAAAAACTACTGTCTTTTTGGTCTTTGTCCATATTTCTAAAAGATCTTCATGAAGCTTTTCACGTGTAAATTCATCTAAAGCTGAGAATGGTTCATCCATAAGAAGTATTTCCGGATTAATGGCTAATGCTCTTGCTATACCAACCCTTTGCTGCATCCCTCCACTTAATTCATAAGGATAATGCGTACCAAAGTTAGTAAGTCCTACTAGATCAAGCATTTCCGTAACTCTTGAAGTACGATCCTGCTTCTTCATTCCTAGAAGCTCCATTGGCATACAAACATTTCTTCTTACTGTTCTCCAATCGTATAGAACTGGATTTTGAAATACGATGCCATATTTCTTTTGAAGTCTTATTTCTCTTGGGCTTTGTCCTCGTACTATCACTTTTCCTGAAGAAGGTTGCAATAGATCAGCTATAATACGAAGTAATGTTGTCTTTCCACAACCAGAAGGACCTAGTAATGAAATAAATTCTCCTTCTTTAATTTCTAAATTAACATTCTTAAGTGCTGTTACTGGTTCTCCACCATTCTTATCTTGGTAAACCATACTTAAATCTTCAATTTTAATTTCTACTTTTTCTTCTCTTGTCCTAAAAACATTTCTGCTTTCAAATTCTGTATCTATTTCATTCAACATACTCATTGATTTACGCCTCCTTTTAAACAAAAAACGGTACAAAACTATTTGTTTTGCACCGTTGCAATTATTTTATATTTACCATAATCTACTGTATATAGTTAATAAGTCTTCCTTTTTAACTTCTTTTATAGTATTCGATGGACTTCCACTGTTCATAGCATCTTGCGCCATCTTATCTACTACTTTATTGAATTCTTCTTTATTAATTCCATACTCTTTTAAAGTTGGTATTTCACATATGTTACATAACTCTGTTAATTTTTCTAGAAAAGCTTCTGCTGCTTCCTTATCACTTTTCTTATCATCTGCTGCATTAATTACTCTACCTATTGAACCAAAACGTTCATAGCTTCCATCCAAAACATAAGATAAACATTCCTTTATTAGCATGGCATTTGAAATTCCATGAGCAACATGAAAATTAGCTCCAATTGGTCTGCTCATGCCATGTACCAAGGTAACTGAAGAATTATTTATACATACACCAGCTTCATATGCAGCAATGGCCATTTCTTCTCTAGCCTTTTTATTGTCACCATCTTTATAAACCAATGGTAAAAACTCAAAAATTCTTTTGATTGCAGATAATGCAAAGGTATCTGTTAGTGAATTTGCTTTTCTTGATGTATACGCTTCTACTGCATGAGTTAACGCATCCATGCCTGTTGCCGCTGTTACGCTTTTAGGTGATGTCATTGAGAATTTGGAATCAATCACTGCCAAATCAGGTAGTAATGCTTCTCCCTTTAGAAGCATTTTTATATTCCTCTTTGAATCTGTAATAACCGTAAATTTGGTAGCTTCTGAACCTGTACCTGCTGTAGTTGGAATCAAAACCAATGGTGGAAAATCTCCTTCAATTGTTTTTCCCATGTAATCAGATATTGAACCTTCTAATTTTGTCATGGCAGCAATAGCTTTACCGCTATCTAATGGACTTCCTCCTCCAATTGCTATGCAGAAATCACATTTAGCGTTTTTATAGGCTTTTACGCCACTTTCAATCATTAAATCGGTTGGCTCTCCAATAATATCATTAAAAATTTCATATTCAATTCCTAAGTTATCTAAACAATCTGTCAAAACTTTAACTGTTCCAATTCTAGTTACGTTTTTTCCAGATACAATAAATGCTTTTTTCCCAAGGGATTTTATCAAACTCTCGCTTGATTCTAATGCGTTATCTCCAATAATCGTACGTCTTGGTAAACTAAACTCATATGCCATTTTCTCACCTCATCTAGATAAATTGTTTGTCTACAATTCCAAGTACTTCGTCTAATTTAGCTAACTCTTCTTCTAATTGCTCCTTAGTAATTATTAGTGGTGGAGCAACAAGTATCATGTTCTCATGAGTATATGTCATAAACTTTCTTTCCTTTAATAATCCTAAAATTTTCCCCATAACTCCTTCTGGATCCTTTCCATATGGTACTAAGGGTTCCTTGCTTCCTTTATCCTTTACTAATTCTACTGCTGAAAATAATCCAATATACCTCACATCTCCAACTGATGGGTGAGAAGCTTTCATCTCTTCTAGTTTTTCACCAAGTACACTACCTACTTCGTTAACATTTTTTAGTATACCTGCTTCTTCATAATAGTTTATACACGCTACACCTGCTGCACAAGCTAGGGGATGTCCACTATAAGTTAGTCCGCAAGATAATAAATTATCATCAAAGTAAGCTGCTATTTCTTTACTTACTACAACTCCGCCAAGTTGAACATATCCACAAGTAACACCTTTTGCAAAAGTTACTATATCTGGTTTTACATCAAAATTCTCAAAGCCAAACATTCTACCAGTTCTGCCCCAGCCTGTCATAACTTCATCACAAATCATTAAGATTTTAAATTCATCACATAAAGCTCTAACTCCTGGAAGATATCCTTTTGGCGGAATGATAACTCCATTTGAACCTGTTATAGTCTCTAAAACTATTGCAGCCACACTATCAGGTCCTTCATAAATTATTTGTTCTCTTAGCTTGGCCAAGTAATATTTTGTTGCTGCTTCTTCTGATTCGAATTCTATTGGTTCTCTATAAATATATGGATCAAAGAATTTTACGAATCCTGGAATACCAGGTTCTAATTGATATCTTCTAGGTTCACCTGTTAAATTACCAGCACCAAACGAAGATCCGTGATAACTTCTATAACGGCTGAACACCTTTGTCTTACCTGTGAACATTCTTGCTATCTTTACAGCATTCTCATTTGATTCTGCACCTGCATTTGTGAAAAATACCTTCCCCATATTATCAGGCATTAATTCAATGATCTTCTTTGCAAGCTTGGCTCTAGATTCAGCTCCATAAGATGGCCCTACAAAACAATATTTATCTACTTGCTCTTTTATTGCATCTCCAATCGCCTTATTTCCAAAACCTAAATTCATATTAACAAGTTGTGACGACATATCTGAATATCTATTTCCATCATAATCCCAAAAGTAAATTCCATCAGCTTTTTCAACTGAAATTGGATTTAAATTTCTTTGTTTACTCCACGATTGTAAATTATATTCTTTTAAAGTATTTCTGATTTCTTCACCATTCATCTTTATACACTCCCTCATATACATTAAATATTTTCCTCAAATAAAAAAACGGAACTTATTCAAGTGAACAAGCTCCGTTGCTGTTATCTCTATTAAATTCGTTTTTTCTTTAAGTTGTTTTTATTATATACTAGTAAAACTGTTATATCAATGAATAAGTGACTAAGTTTATTTGTGCAACTGCACATTTATTTATAAATATTATATTAAGGACGGCTATGCTCCACATCTCATATTAAGAAATTTTTTACTAAATCCTAAAAAATAAAATTAAGACTATACATTTACAAATTCTATACTAATTACTGAATTGAATATATGTCAAAGCAATTTCTAACTATGCAAAGTATCATGTGATAGTTTAAATTTTTACAATTATTTTAAAACAACAAATTTATCAACATAATGTTTTAACTCACTAAAATATGGCATGTCTACATTGTATTTTTTCCCACTCTCAAATACATCATAGACCATTGCCTTCATTTCATTAATAGAGTGAGAAATATGTCCTTTAATCATTAACTGGGCTCCATCAGTACAATATATATTTTTTAAAGCTGGAATTAAGACATCTAGAGATGAGTAATATAGATTTTGAGGCTCTATTTTGTCTATATCTATTCCACGAGCTTTACAAACGTTTAGACCTTCTCTAATTGCAAGTATTGTATGTTTCAATATTTCATTGCTTTCTGCAAAAGCTTTTCCTGAGCCTGCCTTCATTACTCCACTGAGAAGTCCAGCTGCTTCGGCATAGTGAGTTAATATCCAAGGCAATATTTGTGTCGATACTTCTGGATTTAAATTGGCAGATTCCATTACTTTTGCTATGGTTTTTATACGTTTTGTTATCTTTCCATCCTTTTCCCCAAGCATAGTAGGTGCAGTTTTGTTTCCAAATATAGTACAGTAAATCCCCTCTTCGTCCATTCCTCCACCCATAATATGAGGAAAACCGAATACATATTGAGAAGGTGATAAATATCTTTCAATTTTATTTGTATTCTCCCAAAAATTCTGAAAAATCAGCACATCAGATTTGCCTACTTTATTTTGAATTTGCTGAAATAATTCATCCAACTGAGTTGACTTTACAGAAACAATTATAAAATCAAATCTATCCTCATTTGAAAAGTCATTTACAACACAAGGCTTATATATTAAATCCTTAAAATTTTCTTCCCCATTTCTATAATCAGAACAGCGAATACGAATTCCATTTTTTTTAAGTTCTTTGAACCTTTTTTCTCTAGCCAAGATAGTAACATTATTTCCAACTTCACTCAACTGCCATCCATAGGTTGTTCCAATAACACCTGCTCCTATTATTAATATATTCATAGTATCACTCCTAATTTACATATTCTATTCAATAGGAATATACAAATTTGCCCTTCCATTTCTTCCATTAGGTTCAAAATTTTTATCGTAGAACTCAAAAACATAATTGTTTATTGGTATAATTTCTTTTTGTTTAACTAGACCGTAGTAAATATTATTTATAGTAAAAGGTATATCTTCAATGTTATTAGGCAGATCAAATATTGCATATTTATTGCCTTTTACTTTTTTTATATCCATACCTTCTGGCAGATTATAAATATTTGATATTTCCACTCCTACTAAACAGGTAAACTCTTCTGAATTATCGCAGATGTCCAAACTATATAAACCATCATAAATAATGTTACCGTCTATTTTATGCATATTAGAAACAAACTCATTGAAAAGCTTCGGTACTTCTTTCTTACTATTTCTCCCCGTATATTTCATGCCAATAACATAAAATTCCTTTCTTTCGATAATTTTATATTGCAATTTTGCAGACTCATTCTTAAATTTTAAATCTTCTTCTGTAATTCTTGGTTTATACAAATTGGATAAGTGCACCCCAAGTGTTCTATATTTCTTAGGAGTTAAACCATAATAATTTTGAAATACTCTTGTAAAAGCTTCTTGCGAGTTATACACGTATTTAAAAGCAATATCTAAAATATTCAGATTTGTTTCGATAAGATCTATAGCCGCACTTGTAAGTCTTCTTTTGCGAATATATTCAAAAATTGTGTCATTGCTTATTACTTTAAAAATTCTTATAAAATGAAATCTAGAAAATCCTACTTCACTGGCAATATCTGAAATATTTATTTCATTCTTAATATTATTTTCAATAAAATCTATTCCTTTTAAAACATATTTAAAATAGTCAGGCAATTTTATCTCCTCCTAGCTAATTATATATTATTTAATCAAAGTTTTTTTGATAGCAATTGCTATGTTTTCATCTCTTATAATACATCTTTAACAAAGAAACCTAAATAAAATCGTAGTTTTTCTTCTAAATTTGATGGATTATATCCAGTAATCTTTTCAATCTTTTTAAGCTGATTATTTACTGTATTCCTATGAATATATTGTTTCTCAGCAACAAGACTTTGACTACCGTTGTTCTGTAAAAACATATATAAGAAGCTCATTAAATCAGTATTATTTTCCTTATCATATTTTTCTAACTTACCTAGAGTATCCTTGTAATATTCTTTAAGCACTTCTTTATCTTTAGCATTTAAAAGCAATTTATGAATATCTAATTTATCATAAAACACCATTTCTTTTCCTTGTTTTTTGGCCATCGTCATTGCTGTGAAAGCATTATTAAAATTCTCCGCCTGCATTTTAATGCCTGCTTTATTTTCACTTATTCCCATATGAACCTTCCATGAAGGTTCATTCCAATTCTTAAAAAAAGTATCAACAAAATTAGTGACATCGTAATTTCCATAATTCACAAGAGCCAGAACCCAAGAATCTTTATATGAAAATGAAATATATAATTCATGAATACTTCTAGCTAATCTTTCTGAATACATTTTAATTTTATTCATATCAAATTCTAATTGATTGTCTTCTTTGTGTTCAAATGACATGACTATAAAGCAGAAATGACTGTCTCTCAAATACCCATATCTCTCCATCTGTAAGATTAATGTTTCTATATCACCTGTTTTAAATATAATATTCTTAATCGTACTTGCTATACTTATTTCTACTTGCTCACTTTGCATTATTCGATAACATATATTCCGTGTTAAATCTACCATTCTTGTTTCCCATGGAATAGTATAAAGAGGCATTTTTATTTGGTTACAATATTCTATAACATCGTTAGGTATTGACTTGGTGTATGGCCCAATATTTACAACAAAAGCGCTTGCCCGAGCAGCATATAGCTTTTTTGTATATTCTAACAACCATCCATCGCCATCATTTAGAATTCCTGATGTAAGGACAACTTCATTTCCATGAAGAAATTCACTCACCTCATCATTTTCAATAATATGTACCCATTCCACTAGATTATTAAGACCTTTCTGTCCTGCTAGCAGTTTCATTTGATACAAAACGGCCCCATTTCCAAATAATTTTCCTACAGTAATTGACATATTATCACCCCAATTTTATATAAAACTATAAGAGTTTTATGCCTATTATATCATAATTTTATTTTAATTAAATTTTATTAAATAATACAAAAACTTATTTATATTATTTATTTATAAACAGAAACTTAATAAAGTTAAGTTGGTTTTACAATTAGTACTATTTACTATAAAATAATTCGGATGTACTCTGCATAAAAAAATTCTAGCCATATTACTTAAAGCAATAAATAAAGAGGCACTTTGATAAAAATCAAAATACCTCTTTATTTTATTGCTTTACTTATTATTACTTGACTTTAAATATTCTTTAACACTTGGCGATATTCCTATAATATATACGCTAAAGATATACACTATCATTAACATAGTAATCATTATATTAGGCGAAATCATAATTGCTGCAACTGCCGCTAGAATGACAATTATAAGCAAAATTATCATTATAATCTTAGCCCATGCTTTTCCTTTAAATATAAAATATAATAGAATAGCTTCTACTACAGTCCTAGTTAGTCCTGAAATTATTCCTATGTTTCCTTGCATAAAATAGCTAAATGCAGTTGTAACTATACTTACAGCTAATATTGCTATTACCATGGATAAAAATAGTTTTTTTCCTTTTTCTACACTTTTCATAATATCCTCCATAACAATGTATTAAACCAATTGGATATAACGTTTTAATTAAATAAGTTATCTCTCTTTATTTAGGACGTAATTATTATTAATAATTCCTTATTTATTTTTACTTAACATTGCGTTATTATTCCTCAAAAATAAATCTTTATGTACATTACCATATTTTATATTTATTATAACATGAATTCATAGAATTTATATTCTTATTTTCATTCATAATTATTGGGAAGCTAATAAAAGCTCCCCAAAATTTAATATTTTTAATTATAGTAACTTAGTTTTTACATTGCTTTAAAAATATATTTGTTAAATTTAGTTTTTTAACTCTTGATCTTATTTCATCATTATTTATGCTATACAATCCTAAATCTTTCATCCTTTCAAAATATTCTGCTCCTGAAAATGTATATCTTTCACTCATTTTTCCTTCCTTAACTTTGTCATTTGCATATGCAATAATATCACCTGTAGCAAGCTCTCTTGGCAATTCTAATAAAGGCTTTTTCTCCAAATACTGAACTGCATTATAACCTGCTAAAGTCCCTGTAGTCATAGCCTCAGTATGACCTACAAAGAATCCACTTTTTTCACCTCCACAAAATAAATTTTCAACGCCATTTACTTGCATTGAATTATTTCTAGGCGCAGCACATAAATATCTAATTGAATTACCATTACTTCCAACTAGTGGATCTATATAAACTACATTTTCTAATCCTTTTATTTTCCTTAATTTATCTAGTGGATAGTGAGATGTCATAAGCTTTACGCGTCCTGTATCTAATAATATAATATTCTCTGCAAATTCTAAGGTCGCATATTGCTGACATACCTTTTGTTCTAACTTTTCTAAATGTACATCTTCCTTAGGTATAGGAATAACTACAACTCCATTTTTCTCTAATTCTTTTATTATGTCTTTTGATAAAGATTCTCTAGGAAATTCACAAGATCCGCTCATTGCACCCTTCATTCCATTTGCTCTTTCTCCTACTAAGTCATTTACTCCTGCTCTACTGCTTATACTAACTCTTGCACCAAAGCTAGGACATCTTAATGTACACATGACGCATCCATTTCCATACTTCACACAATTAGGCATTGATCCTGTTGATCCTGTAGTTTCTACAAATACATCTCCAGTTATAATATCTTTATTAAATAATACCAATGATTTTATTTTATTGCCTTCCATATTTACATCTGTTATTCTACTTTGCAAAAATATTTTAACTCCACATTCTATTAAATATCTTCGAACAATTGGTTCAGCTTTACCTATATCACATAGCCATGAATGTTTGTGTTCTGGGAAATCTATATTCTTATGAATTGCTATTGAATCCATAATTCTTATGAAATCACCTGCACCAAGATTTATCAGCTCTTCTGCAGCAGTATATCTTCCATTATTCCTCATTATCCCACCAACATTTCCTACTCCAAGTAGCAAATCAGTTCTCTCATATAACTCAACTTCTGCACCTAATTTTACTGCTTCTAATGCGGCAGAGCACCCTGCCCATCCTCCACCTATAATTATAACCTTCATTTTATTCTCCTTTAAAATAGTTATCTGTTATATATTGTATTCAATTTTTTGTCTAAGTTGAGTCTTATCATGTTTACTGATCAAATTCTCTAAAAATTTATCACTACCTATTAACATATAAAAGAGCCAAAAAGCTTATCTTGTCTACTTTTGGGCTCTTTAAAGATTTATAACACTGACTATAATTCCTGAAATAATTTTTATCTAGCCATTATATAAATTTTTTTCATGTCTTCCATATTGAGCTTTTGAAATTCCCCTATGGTTCTAGTATCTTTGAAGCTACATTTATAAGCTAGGTCATCAATTTGATCATCTGTCAAATTAACTCCAAGTTCTTTTATTGATATTGGCATATCAATAGAATGATAAAAACTTTCCATTGCTTCTATTCCCTCTAATGCAACTTTTTCTGGATTATAAAAGTCATTGGTTATTCCCATTACGTTTACAGAGAATTGTACAAAACGACTTATATTACTTTTATACACATACCTAGCCCAGCTTCCCCAAACTGCTGCCAAACCAGCTCCATGAGCAACATCAAACATACCTCCAAGTTCATGTTCTAATTGATGACATGACCAATCACCAACTGAACCACATCCAGTTAAATCATTATGCGAAAGACTTCCTGCCCACATTACTTCAGCACGTGCATTATAATCTTTTGGATTTTTCATTAATATTTTTATATTATGAATTACTGTTCTCATTAATCCTTCGCTAATTCTATCTGTTATCTCCATGCTCTGTTCTTTTGTAAAATAACGTTCCATAGTATGCATTAATATATCAGTAGCTCCACTGGCAGTCTGATATTTAGGTAATGTATAAGTAAGTTCCGGATTCATAATTGCAAATTTACAACGTGCATACTCAGAATTACATCCTCTTTTCAGCCATCCTTCTTCATTTGTAATAACTGATGAATTGCTCATTTCACTTCCTGCAGCTGCAATAGTTAAAACTGCCCCAACAGGTAAGCAGCCGGTTGGAATAACTTTTTTACTATATATATCCCATACATCACACTCATTAGCTATGCCATATCCTATTGCTTTTGCTGAATCAATAACACTGCCTCCTCCAACAGCTAATATAAAATCTACCTTTTCCTTTTTGCATAAATTGATTCCTTCATATACTTTTGAAAGTCTAGGATTAGGTACAACTCCACCTAAGCTAACATAATCGATTTCAGCTTCCTTTAAAGATTCAAAAATTTTATCCAAAAGCCCAGACTTTTTTGCACTGCTTCCACCAAAATGAACTAGGACTTTCTTACAATTTTGATTCTTTATAATAGTGCCGATCTGTTTTTCTGAATCCTTTCCAAAAATCACTCTCGTAGGAGCATAAAATTCAAAATTCTTCATTATTAATACACTTCCTTATTTCTAATTTAGTATTAAGTTCTTTAATAATATATTACTCCTTCGAGACAACTCTAAGTCAAGAGAAATATATGAATAAAATGGTAAAATAAAAAACTAACTTCTTGATTGCAAGAGTAAATTTATCTTACAAGAAGTTAGTATCAATTGAATACTTAACATATCACAGCTTCAAATAAAAATTTATTACTGAACACATATAAGTTAAAATTATATTACTAAACTAAATTTAAGATATTGCATTATAAAATACACTCTTAAAGTTTTATATTAAAATAAATGATATTATTTAAAATATTACCAACATTCTAAGTTTTAGATTTTTATCTTTCTATGTAAAGACCTTTAGAGTGTGATGTTATTCATTTCATTTATCATATTGGTGACTAGATCATCCATTCCTATATTCTCTAGCCCACTAGGAACTATAAAATTAGGATCGTCTAACTCTCCACCAGCTTTAGCTATAATTTGTTTTGCCCTTTCAGCATTATTTTCATCTGTATTTACAATTACCTTATAATTTACATCAGCTATTTCTTCAAAACCGCCCATACCGCTTACCATTGGATTTGCAGCTGCCATTGGCCCGTAACCTGAATCAACCGTAGGATTATCGTTAGATAGTATTAAGTTTGCCAGACTATTTGTGCTGCTTTCAGTGCCTGGCCTGTTTTGTCCAGGGTTATCATTTGTATAATGATCATTTATATCTGCCACAGCATCTTTTATACCTATTTTATTTAATGCTTCTACAGCTTGATTAGCTGCTTTTATACCACTAAAGTAACCTTCTATCTTCATAAAAAAATATCTCCTTTTATAATTTTATTCAGTGGTATTTTTTCACTATGTTTAAACTATTATTCCTAAATCTTGAATATCTAAATATCTTTTTAATTTCTTTACACTAAAAAGCAACTGCAGGGTTGCTTCATTTACCTATCCCGCAATTGCTTTTTTATAATTACCTATTTATTGGGTTCACATGGATATATATAATTTCCTATGGTACGAACTCTTAATCTTTCTGGATCACATTCTTCTTGTTCTGGAATTACGAACACTACTTTACGCTCAATAGTTCCACATGCATCACGATCGCAAGGATCTTCATGTGCCATTGTTACAAATCCTTTGAATGCAAGTATTCTATCACAATCATCATATAAAATAGCTGCAATAGCTACTTTTTTGCCTAAGCAAACATTATTTACTTTTATTTTTACTGTTACTAATTTTGCACCATGCTTTTCCAAATTAACTGGTTTTGATTTGATTGTACTACATAATTCGCAGTCATGCTTAGTACATTTACATTTATTTTCATATCTTTCCATTCTATACAACTCCTTGCATATAAACTCAAAATGAAATAAAAATTACTTATATTGACTTGGTCATTTTAATTTTTTTATAGTTACATATATCATTAAAATATATCTTCAACATAAAGTATAAGTTGATATATGTTCTCCAAAATCAAATGAGTATCTTTAAAACGCTTTTATTTCACATATGCAATGCTTTATCAGCAACGAATTTTCAATGAAAATATTTAATGCGCTTCCTATGTTTATAATATATTCTCTAATAAATATTTATGTGAAAGAAAACGACATTTTTTCCTATAAAATAAAATCATCACTTAAAATAAAATGATATTTCCTGTAATAATCTTCTTTTTTCTTTGCTATTATTTGAAAACAAATATAAAATTAGTTATGATATAATAGATATACAACTGTTTTAGGGGGACATATATGATTGGAACATTACTTATAAACAGGTATGAGTTGCTTGAAAAAATAGGTGAAGGTGGCATGGGAATTGTCTATAAAGCAAAATGCCATTTATTAAATAGATTTGTAGCTGTAAAAATATTAAAATCAGAATTAAGCAATAATGAAGAATTTATTCTCAGATTTAAGAGAGAGGCAAATTCAATTGCAAGTTTATCACATCCAAATATAGTAAATATTTATGATATTGGCTCAGAGAATAATATTAATTTTATTGTTATGGAATATATTAATGGTAAAACATTAAAACAAGTATTAAAGGATAATGTACGACTCAGCCCTGATACTACCTTAAATATATCTTTACAAATGGCTGAAGCTTTAATATACGCTCATAAAAATAATATAATTCATCGAGATATAAAATGTGATAATATTTTAATTTCAGATGATAACATTGCAAAATTAACAGACTTCGGAATTGCAAAACTTCCAAATTCTTCAACAATAACAAATTCAAATAAAATTATAGGCTCAGTGCACTACTTTTCACCAGAACAAGCTAAAGGAGGATATGTTGATTTCAGAACTGACATCTATGCTCTTGGTATTGTCATGTATGAAATGATTACTGGAAATGTTCCTTTTAATGGAAAGACATCTATTTCAGTAGCAATTATGCATATACAAGAACCTGTTATTCCGCCAAAGAATTTTATTACAGATATACCTGAGAACATTAATTTAGTAATTCTAAAAGCCTTAGAAAAAAATCCAGCCGATAGATTTAAATCAGCTAAAGAATTTGCTAATGTTTTAAGTTCACTAAAAGAAAATCCCAACTTAAAAATAGACTTTAATAGCACATTAATAGATGATTCAACTGTCATGATTGATACCAATAAAGAAATTGATCCCACTGTGGTTATGAGCAAAGAGCCAATACAAGAAACTGTGCTATTAAAGAGCGTCACTAATAATTTACATATAAGCAACCTAAAAAGTAAATCAAAAAAAGTTATTTTATCAATTGGGCTAATTGCTTTTTGCATTGCTGCCTTTGCCTTAGGTAAGTATTTCTATGGAGGATTATCTAAAAATACAGGATATAAGGATTCTCCTATAAATAGTAGCATTGAAGAAAATACTTTAGGAACCACTAGTAAAGAAAATAATGACAAGTTGCAACCAAGTGAAAAAAGGCAAGTACCACTATTAGTTGGAAAATCTCAAGATATTGCTGAATCTATTATAAATAGTAATGAATTTTTACTTGGAAATATAGGTTATGAATACAGCGATACTGTATCAAGCGGCCTAGTTATAAGTCAATCTCCTACTGTTGGTACATCTTATGAAAAAAGTGGAAAGATAGATTTGATTATAAGCCAAGGACAAAAAGTTACTCAACCTGCACCAGAAACAAGAAAAAATAATAGCAATAATAATGGCAATGGTAACGGTAATGGAAAAGAAAAAGAGAAAAAGCAAAAAAATAAATGACCAAAGGAAAGTTTATCTCCTTGGTCATTTCTTATTAAAATTGAACTTTATACCCTGATATCAGTAGTTTCACGACAGCATTATAACTTTTAATTCCTTCTGTTTGACCACCAGCTTTTAATATCTTATCATATACATTATCATACAGCTTTGATATTTTACCTCTATAATTGCTCCAGTATAATGAATCATTTTTTAATTCTAATTTCACATTATCTGAAAGTTCATTATTTATTCTTTTAAAGGCTTCTTGATTGAAATAATATAAATCATTCATGCAGTAAGAATACGCCATAAGATATCCGCTATATTGATATTCATAATTTTTAGAGTTAGTGCATGCTAGAAAACTTATATAATTTGCCTCATCTTCACTATTAAAACCTCTTACATGGCTCAATTCATGACAAATTGTACTTGGAACATTCCATTTGGGCATATCATTATTATAATTAGCTTCAAGGGTAAAAGTTGTTTCTCCCTCCAATAATTGATATGACATAAGTTTTGAAAAAACAACTGGCTTTGGATTTGGATAAAAACCTTGCAAAGACGGATAAATTTCTCCTATATGTTCCATACTGATTATTCCTTCTTTTCTTGCATCATAATCTAGCTTTAATAGTCCATCTTCATCTCTTTTTATCTTTCCATCTAACTCATTCAATCTAACTTTTAAATAGTCACAAAGTTCTATTAATTTTTCTTCTGAATTATCCTGCACTTTTAATCCAGTTAATTCAACAAAATTTAATCTGAATGAGTTTATCCCTAGAGTCATTATATTTAAAAATACAAATGCTGATATATATATAAGCACATTTGAAGTAGCTCTTATCATTATTTTTTTTAATGAAAGTTGTTTTGAAAAGAGTAGATATGTATAATTTAATATTCTTACAAGAATATATATAAGGAAAGCATATAATATTATTTCGTATACTGAAAATGGTATTAATGACAAACATCTTGAAAGTGTATTTACCAGTGTTAAATAAATATACTTGTAATAGAAATTTGAAAATCCATATATATACCGTGCCATTGCAAATAGAAGAATGCTGAATCCAAGTAGTAATCCACTTATTATAAACTTAGTTTTAATTGATATATTCTTTTTTCTTTTTAGTAAATTTCCCATTCTCAATGTTCCTTTCTTACTAAGAAACTAACCTTCTAATATTGTAAATCAGTTCCAATATCATTATAATATCACTTTTTATTTTTACATTCTATACTAAAAAAGACAGTAAATTTATAAATACAAATTCACTGCCTTTTTATAATTCATATACATATCTTACAATATTGATTTTGTAAATAAAATTTACTCCTAAAATATTATATGAAAAACCTTCTAAATATAAAGTGCCATATAAATAGCTTATATGACACTTTGCTAACATTAGATTAATTATATATGATTTGCAACCTCATATGCATCCCAGATGGCATACATAATATTCGAAACCTTACGTGCATCTCCTAAAAGATAGATTTCTGGAATCTCAAATTCCAATTCTCTATATAAAGAATTTTCTTCCTTATACCCTACTGAAAGTATTACTGAATCACATTTAATTTTTTCTACTCCGTTTTCTGTTTCTATCTCAAGATTTCCATCCTTATAAGCTTTAACTTTTGAATTTACTTTTACTTCAATACCGTTAAATGGTATTAATCTTTCAAGCATTTCACTATTTGCAGAACACAAAGGACCATTTAGTGCAAGAATCTTATGCAATGCTTCTACTATAGTAACTTTCTTACCCTTCTTAGCTAGATCAAGCGCTAATTCACAGCCAACTAATCCACCACCAATTACTACAGTATTATTAGCTGACTCTTTCTTTCCTAATAATACATCTGCTGCTGTAAATACTCTCTCATCATCTCCCAATGAAAATACTTTAGGAGTAGATCCTGTTGCTATTATCACAGAATCTGCCTTATGACTTAGTATTTGTTCTTTTGTAATTTCGCTATTTAAATTGACTTCTACATTTAGTTGCTTCAATGTATTTGTATACCAGTTAGCTAATGCAATATCATCTTCTTTAAAGTCTGGCGAACCTCCTGGTATAAGATTTCCACCTAATCTATCAGTCTTTTCATAAAGTACTGGTTCATGCCCTCTAAGAGCTAAAACTCTTGCTGATTCACAACCTGCAACTCCACCACCAACTATAAGTACTTTTTTCTTTCCTAATATAGGAGTTAATGCATTGTCCTTTTCTTTACATGCTTGTGGATTTACCGCACAGTTAAGCATAGCATAATTTTGAAGACGCCCCATACATCCTTCTTGACATGATATACAAGGTCTAATTGAATTACACTTATTTGCTCTTAATTTATTTACATAATCAGGATCTGCAAGAAGTGGCCTTCCAAGACTCACAATATCACAAGTTCCATTTTCAATTGCCTCAAGAGCCATATCAGGATTGTCCATTCTTCCAGCACATATTACTGGAACATCAACAGTTTCTTTCATTAATTTAGCATATGGTCTGTATAACCCCTTTTCTTGATACATTGGTGGGTGACTCCACCACCATGAATCATAAGATCCAACGTCTATATCTAATGAATCATATCCATAGGATACAAGTAACTTAGCAGCTTCAATACCTTCTTCTAAATCTCTTCCTTTTTCAATAAATTCTTCTCCTGGAAGTGCTCCATCTCTTAAATCTTTAATAAAACTCTTTGGAGAATATCTAAGAGTTACAGGGAAATCCTCTCCACATCTATCTTTAATTTCTTCTACTATTTCATGTGCAAATCTAAGTCTATTTTCTAGGCTTCCACCATATTCATCAGTTCTATGATTAAATAATGAAATAGCAAATTGATCTATTAAATAACCTTCATGTACAGCATGAATTTGTACACCATCAAATCCTGCTCTCTTTGCATTATAAGCCCCATCTCCAAACTTTTTAACTATAGATTTAATTTCATCTATTGCAAGTTCACGACATATTTTATCAAGCCATCTATGTTGAATTGCTGATGGTGCAACTGGTGGATATTCTCCAAGATTAGTAGGAATTGTAACCCTTCCAAATCCACCTGACATTTGTAAAAATACTTTTGCATTATATGCATGTATCCTTTCAGTCATTTCTTTGCTTGTTCTAACAAAATGTACTGGATTATGTGTAGGACATGGAGTACTTGGCATACCATGTTCTTCTACTTCATTATCTACAAAAGTAACTCCAGTGATAATTAGGCCTGTCCCGCCTTTAGCTCTTTCAGTATAGTAGTCAATTCCCCTTTGATTAAATCCACCTTCGCTATCAGCTAGTCCAAGTGGTCCCATTGGCGCTAATGCAAAACGATTTTTTATCTCACAGTTACCAATTTTAATAGGTTCAAATAGCTTTTTATACTTATTCATAAATTTCCTCCCATAATGTTTAAACGTTTAATTATCTGATTACCTTAATTCCTTTATTCAACTATATTATAATACTGCAAAAATAAACATGTCAATTTTTACATGTTTAACAGTTAATATTTTTCTATTTCACTTTATATTTTACTATGCTAAAATTGTCATTGGATAAACTCAAGCAAATAACATTCAAATAAGCTACAGAAATATTAGAGGTGCATGTATGAGAACTTTAAAATATGCTATTTTAGGACTTATTAATAGAAATCCTTTAACCGGATATGATATAACAAAAGAATTTAATTCTGGTTTAGTTGAATTTTGGTATGCTAAGCATAGTCAAATATACCCCGAATTAAAGAAATTAACCGATGAGGGGTTAATTTCATACGAGACTGTTATACAAGGAGAAAAGTTAGAAAAAAAGTTATATACTATAACTGAAAAAGGGCGAAAGTCATTGCAGAAATGGCTTTCAAAAGACGATCCTTTAGAGCCAACCCCAAAGGATATTTTTAAACTTAAAGCTTATTTCTGTGATGAGATGGATCACGATACTTTAATAAAGCAATTTAAAAATACACTAACCAAACACATTGAAAGATTGGAATACCTTGAAAATTCAATGGATGAGCTTTTAAAGACAAAAGACATTTTAACAGTATCCTCTTCAGATTTCGGGGGCTATATAATATTGAACGGAGCCATCATGAGGGAAAAATCATACATAGATTGGCTGGAAGATTGTTTAAGAAAAATGCATTTATAGTATGCAATTTTCTTGGCAAATTAATCTTTAATTGCTTAGATATAGATAAACAATATATGACTTAGACTTATGCAATCACCTGCCGAAAGTAAAAACATTATTATTTCACAGGACTATGAAAATTTCGCTGAAAGTACTAAATTGCTGGTTGCACCACTAATGCTTGCTCCCAATTTCATTGTTACAAGCATTAGTTGAACAACCTAAAATTAAGAGCTTTTAACAGCTCATTTTCAATGCCTGCTGCATAAAAATGTTTCTACTTTCTAATATGGTATTTATTAAAAACTAGATTTATGTGATAACTTATGGAAATCACAAATTTTGATTCCGAAAAGCTATGAAAATATCGCTGAAGGTTCTAATCAGAAGGTTATATCCTCTTTACTAAAATAAATTAAAAATTCAAGTTATTTTTATCAATAAATTAGAATTATTTTTTTAATGTGAAAAAAATTATATAATAAAATATCTTAAGGAGGATCACAAAAATGAAAAACTCTAGATCAAAAAGCTTATATATATTAGTAATAATATTGTTTATAGTAATCATATCTGCATTTTCTTTTTTCAGACATTCCAATAGTAATCTGCCCAAAGGCAATAGTGATTTATCAAATAACGAAAGCCAAGACCCTTCATACTATAAAAGTCTATATGGTACTTGGACTATTGAAAAGCATATACCTTCGAATATAAAGACTACTCTAAGCGAATCTACTATATCTCTATGTATAGGTCAAAAATTTACTATAGAGAAAGATAAGATTTCCTCAATTTACGGAGCTGTATCTGATCCAACTATTAATGAAGGAACAATTACAGCTACAGAATTTTATAACACTTATAATGATACTTTCAAAAATCTTGGTATTTCAGGTGATAAAATTAAATATATAAAAATAACGCAGCCTGAAAAGACAACTCATTCTGCAACTCTTTTTATTACAGATGATGAAAAAGTCTATGCTCTATTAGGTGGAGCACTTTTTGAATTAAAGAAACAGTAAGAAAGCTAAAAAGATAACTAAATTAATACTAGTTATCTTCTTAGCTTTCTTATGACTTATTTCCTTGATTTCTCCATGAAGTAACATATTCATCTAAAATTTTATGAAGTGCCTCTCCAATCCTTGAATATGCATCATCATTAAGATTAGCCAGAGATATTCTAATTGACCACTCTGGTCCTTTAAACCCTCCACCACTTAATAGAACTATAGATGATTCCTCAGCCAATTTGTATAAAATATCTACTGGCTTATAGTTAATTTGAAGATATTCGCCAAATTCACTTCCATAATAGCAAGTAGCCCATTCTAATAAATCAAATTCTGTATAATATGCAGCATCATACGGATCTTCTCTTAAATCTAATCCTAGACCCTTAAACAAAAGTTTTTGTCTTCGTTTGCAAATATCTTTGGTTTGTTTCTTATATGTGTTTTCTTCGTCTAATAGAGCAAACGCACAAAAGAAGGCCATTTGGACTTGCTGTGGAGTTGATAATCCTGCCGTGTGATTAAGAGCTACTTGTCGGCTGTCTGCTACAATTCTATCTATAAATTTTATATCATCTGGAGTCGTTGAAAGATCCCCATACCGCTGCCTTAACTCAACCTTTTTATCTTCTGGTAAATTCTTTAATAATTTATCAAAGATATTCTCTGAATAAAGTGATATTGTTCCAAGTCTCCATCCAGTTACTCCAAAATATTTTGAAAAAGAATAAACACCTATCGTATTATATGGCAAGTCTGCCATTAGAGATCTATAATTATTTACAAAAGTGCTGTAAACATCATCTGAAATAATCATTAAATTAGGGTTATAATCTTCTACTATATTTATTAACTGCTTAACGCTCTCTGGTTTAATTGCTACAGAAGGAGGATTACTTGGATTAACAACAAATAGAGCCTTAATACTACAATCTTTAAGCTTATTAAGTTCTGATTCTGGGTATTGCCACGTATGAGTTCCATCCTCTGTAAGTTCTGTCGCTTCAATATGTATAATTTCAAAGTTATAACGCGGCAAATGTGGTATTTCCAAATAAGGCGTAAAAACTGGAACCATTAGTCCTATTTTTTCTCCAGGAGCCAGCAATTCATTTGCGATTAAGCTATCGAATATATAACACATTGCTGCAGTAGCCCCTTCAACTGCAAAAATATTAAATCTCCCTACAGGCGGTTTATTGTAACAAAGCTCTGAAACAAGATACTCATGAACAATTTTTTCAATATGTATTAGCATCCGATCTGGCACTGGATAATTATCTCCTATAATAGAATCTGTAAGCTCAAATATCCAAGAGTCTGCATCAAACCCTTGATTTTTAATACCATAATCGCTTATTCTTCTTAAAAGCTCTATTCCTGGCATCTCTTTATTTTGGTCTAAAAAATCATAAAATCTTTCAGCTATCCCCTCTTTTTTAGGCATACCAGCTAAATCGACATCATTCCAAACTCTTCTTGTTTCTTCTACTGCAAAAATTCCAAAAGTAAAAAAAGCTTCCCTAGGTGTTGCAGCAGTCCAGTTAGGATTACCTCTTCCTGCATTTAATAACGTACGGGCACTCTTTTTTCTTTGCCCCTCAGCTAAATTTATTAATTCATTCTTGAATTCAAATGGACTTATTTTACCATAAACTTTTTCTATTTCTTGACGCTGAACATTTTTAATACTCATAAATAGTACTCCTTACTCAAGTTATATGAACATATTTGTTATTATTGTTCAACAAGTTACGATAATTTATTCCTAACTAATCATATAACTTTTTAGAAGAATATCTTTTCAAATACCGAAAAATTATCAAATATTCACTTAAATTCCCACGGAAATGTCTCTTGAATATAAGCTTTGAAGATGTTATTATTATTTCACGGCAAGAAAATGCTTGTCATTATAAGTAATTTTCGTGCTAGATGGGGAGCTAGCGGTGCCCTGTAACCTGCAATCCGCTATAGCAGGATTGAATTCTCATTATAGGCTTTAATCCATTTGGTCAGTCTAATACAAGTGGTGTTGAGAATCGGGTCCCATGCAGCAGAAACTTGTGAATTCCGTCAGATCTGGAAGGAAGCAGCGGTAAATGATAACTTCTGAGTGCCGTGGATAAACCTAGTTTGAGCTAACTATATTAGTAGCGCAAGTATGTTAACTGTCAACAATGAGTGCACGTTTCCTTGATTATTAATTCTGAGATATTCGTTAAGCTCTTATTTTGAACCTACAAATTAAATTCGGGAGTTTAATATTTAGATGATGAAATGTACTTTTGAGTGAATCCTTTTACGGTTTTAAAAGCGATTGAGGCATCTGTGAAAACACCCACCTATCGAGAGATAGGCGTCAAAATTAGAGTACCGATATTTTGGATCTTATTTTAGAGATTTAAAGCCAATGCTTAATAACATTAAGCATTGGCTTTTTGATTTCTTGCAAATAAACGAGGTTCTATCCATGATTTTCTATCTTAATAAGTTTTAAAACTGATGATAAGCCAATTAGAATAAAAAATGCAACTGCTAAAAAGCATGATATCATGATAACAACGCCTTCCCATCCGTATAAAGACCAAAACGTTCCTCCAGCAGTTCCACCAACGCTTGAACCAACATAATAAAATAATAAATAAAGAGATGACGCCTGAGCCTTATCATGAGTTGCTATTTTGCCAATCCAACTACTAATTATTGAGTGGCCTGCAAAAAAACCAAATGTTAAAAGAGCTATTCCAATAATCTTTAGCAAAAGACTTACATTTAATGTAATGCTTATCCCAAATAACATTATAAAAATTGAAATGCATAACATTATATATTGTCCATGTTTATCTGCTAGACGTCCCATAAATGTTGAACTAAATGTTCCTACTATATATATTACAAAAATAAAGCTCACTAAGGTTTGGCTCAAATTGTATGGTCGTTCAATTAATTGAAAACCTATAAAATTATATAACGAAACAAAACTTCCCATAATTAAAAATCCAATACCATATAAGCAAAGAAGATTAGGATTCTTTAAATGATTAAAACTTGATTTAATTAAATTCTTAATTTCAAATGATCTAGCCTCGAAATGCTTTGATAAAGGCAGCTTTCTCCAAAACAAAAAACTTGAAATAAGTCCTAAAATACCTATAACTGCCAACGCTAATCTCCAGTTAAAAAAATCATTAATTACCCCTATAATAATACGTCCACTCATTCCACCTATAGAATTACCACTTATATATAACCCCATTACTAATCCTAAACTTGATTTGTCAATTTCCTCACTAATATAAGCCATAGCTATTGCAGGTAATCCCGCTAAGACAAATCCTTGCAAACATCGTATTACTAGCATACTGTTAAAATTAGGAACAATAGCCGTCAATACTGCTAGTATTGATGATGCGAAAAGAGAAAAACACATAATTGGCTTTCTCCCAAGAACCTCTGACAATGAACCAAAAATCAACATACTAACAGCCAATGTACATGTTGTAACTGACAGCGATAAACTCGCCATTGTAGGTGATATACCAAATTCCTTAGACAAATAAGGCATTAATGGTTGTGTACAATATAAAATCGCAAATGTATTAAAGCCGCCAGCAAATAAAGCAATACTAGCATGGCGAAATTCACGTGTACCTTTTTGAATATAGCTCATAATAATCACTCCATACTTTATTCTATGAAACATTGTTATAATAACCACTATAATTTTAGCACAATGAATTATACGTTTAATTTATAAAAATAGTGTAATATTTTGTATTAGGCCTATGATAACGTTTATAGATGTATATTTCTACAATTTTCATAAAAACATAATCAAGGTAAAAAATATACCTTATTCTTAAAAATGTAACCGTTAAAAATCCATCTATATTCTTCCTATAATTCAGGCCTTGACATTGATGCAATGTGGAGTTTATTATATGATAGATACTATATATAGTATTAAAAATATAAAATATAAGCATGAAAAAGAGGTATTGTATGTATCCAAAAGATTTTAATTATAAAATGCCTGCTGAATGGACTGCTCATGAGCGTACATTCATATCTTGGCCAGTAAAAGATTCAATGTGTCATCCAGATAACTATAAAGATGTTTGTGCTGGATATGCAGAATATATTCAATCAATTGCTGAATTTGAACCAGTTTCAGTAATTGTTAATCCATATGAATTGGATAATGTAAAAAAACTTTTTAGTGAGTCTAATATAGAACTACTCCCTATTGAACATAGTGATGCATGGCTTAGAGATAATGGCCCTACATTTCTAATTGATGACGAAGGAAATAGAGCAGGTGTAAATTGGAAGTTTAATGCCTGGGGTGAAAAATATGCACCATGGGATTTAGATGATAAAGTAGCTCCTCAAATTTTAGAGCATTACAATATTAAAAAATTTGATGCTCCTTTAATTATGGAAGGAGGTTCTCTTCATACTGATGGTGAGGGGACATTGATTACTACTGAAGAATGTTTGCTAAATCCTAACAGAAATCCTAACCTTACTAGAGAACAAATTGAAACATATTTAAAGCAATACTTGAACATAGAAAAAATTATTTGGCTTAAGAACGGACTAGATGGAGATGAAACTGACGGCCATGTTGATAATATAGCCTGCTTTGCTGAACCTACTAAAATAATTATTCAAACTTGTGATGATCCAAATGATGCAAATTACAAAATTACTTTAGAAAATATTGAAATCTTAAAAAATTCAACAGACGCAAAGGGCAGAAAGTTTGAAATTATCCCAATTAATCAACCACCTAGAGCTGAATACAAAGGAGAAAGGCTAACTCTAAGTTATCTAAACTTTTATTTTGTTAATGATGGTATTATCTTACCTACTTTTGGTGGAAATGCATCAAAAGCAGATAAAATGGCTGAGAAAGTATTAAGTTTAACTTTCCCAAAAAGAAGAATAAGAACTGTAGATGGAATGGCTGTTATTAAAGAAGGCGGTAATGTACATTGCACAACTCAACAAATGCCATTTCCAAGAAACCTAAAAGTACTATAGAAAAATAAGATGAGGTGATAACATGAGAAAAGTTAAAGTTGCAGCTACACAAATGAGCTGTTCTTGTAATATTGATGAAAATATTTCTAAAGCAGAAAAATTCGTAAGAGAAGCAGCTGGAAAAGGTGCTCAAATTATTCTACTTCAAGAATTATTTGAAACTCCATATTTTTGTCAAAAAGAGAAATCTGATTACTATGTATATGCTACCGAAGTAGCACAAAATAAAGCAATAAATCATTTTAAAGAAATTGCTAAAGAGCTTAAGGTAGTGCTACCAATAAGCTTCTATGAAAAGAAGAATTATGCTAGATATAACGCTATAGCGATAATCGATGCTAATGGTGAAATACTTGGAACTTACAGAAAAAGTCACATTCCTGATGGTCCTGGATATGAAGAAAAATTCTACTTTAATCCTGGAGATACCGGATTTAAAGTATGGAATACGCGCTACGGAAAAATCGGTGTAGGTATCTGTTGGGATCAATGGTATCCTGAAGCTGCTAGATGTATGACTTTAATGGGAGCTGAAATGATATTCTATCCTACTGCTATTGGCTCTGAGCCACAAGACGGCTCTATTGATTCAAAAGACCATTGGCAAGCTTGCATGTTAGGTCATGCTGCTGCAAATTTAGTTCCTGTAATTGCATCAAACCGTGTTGGAGTTGAAGAAGATGAAGATTCTAAAATAACATTTTATGGTTCTTCTTTTATAGCAGGTCCTCAAGGAAATAAAATTGTTGAAGCTAATCGTACAGAAGAAACAGTATTAGTTGCTGAATTTGATTTAGATCAATTGGAGACACAACGTATTGAATGGGGAATATTCAGAGATCGTCGCCCTGATTTATATAAAATAATTACATCATATGATGGAGATCTAATAATTAAATAGCTGCTATTTTCATTATTAAATATTACAGTTTTCGAAAAAAATAATAAGAGTAAAATACTTTTTAAAGCATTTTAACTCTCTCTAAATATTTTAAAAAATTCATTAGTTCAAAAGCTATGATTATAAGATATCAACTAATCTTATAACCATAGCTTTTATTTTACTCTTATGATATTTATAATTTGAATTTTCCTTTTCCCCCTATGTTTCCTCTTTATTAATATTTTCATAAGCTATTTACCACACATCTTCTTACTTATTACATTTCATAGCCTTTTATTCTGCTATTAGAAATTGCTGTTTTGCAATTGCTTCCTTTATATAAATGCTCTATATCCCTGATTTTCCCTATAAATTGTATATTCTTAAATTGTTTTCTTGTTAAAATTATATATTTTTCCCTTTATAAATTGTTTTCTTCATACCTTTTTAAATTGTTAAATTTAAACACTTTTTAACTTTTAAATGTAAATATGTTTTAATTCTTATGTAATTTTACTTTTATAGTTCTTTAACAGCTTTCCTTGTAGAAATTAATTTCTCCTCTACTTCTTTTATGTTATTTCTAATCATCCCAATATATAACATATCTATTATTGCTAATTGAGAAATTCTCGAGCTAATTGCTCCTTCTCTTATTGATTTTTCTACAGCTGGTATGCGAATTACTATATCAGAAATATCAGCTATTGTATTATTTACACTAGCCTTTGTTATTGATATAACTGGAACTTTTCTACGTCTTGCATTTTTTACACACTTAATGACTTCCTTAGTCTCTCCTGAATATGATATTGCTAGTGCTACATCTCCTTCTTCTAATAATACAGATGAAGTTATTTGAAGGTGAGTATCTGTATTACATATACATCTCTTATTCATCCTGCTTAGTTTATAATAGAAGTCCTGGCCAACAAGCCCTGATACCCCAACACTAAAAATATAAATATTTTTAGCGCTTATAAGTAGTTCTATTGCTTTGTCTAAACATTCTTCATCTAGTAAGCTGACCGTTTGTTCCATAATTGAATCTACTGATTGTTTAATTCCATAGATAATATTTTTTGTTCCTAAATCGTTATCTAAATATTGAAACTGTATAGCTCCTGCTTCCTCTTCTTTGCTAATATTAATAGATAATTTTAGTTTCAATTCATTTAAAGTATTAAACCCTATTTTTTTAGCAAATCTTACTACTGTTGGAGCTGAAGTTTTTGTAGCCTCAGCTATATCTCTTGCAGACATTGATATAATCCGTTCCTTAGTTTCTATTAAATAATCTGCTATTAACTTTTCTCTATCTGTAAAACTGTCATAATTTTGCTTAATATACTGTAATACATTCATAATCTCACACCTTATCGTACTTGGTTTTGCTCTTACAATTATTTTATATTAAAATAAAATCTTTTACCACCATCTATATATTTCAATAAATATAAGTAATCTTTCGTAACTGAAGCTATGACATTTGTTCTAATATCAGCTTTTTGATTTGTTTTAAGAATCTGTAATTCCCCCATATATCTCATATAATTTACATTATCCAATGTAATATCACCGAAGTTCTTGTCTATTGTATTAAATGGCTCTATAGTTTCTCCATTAAGAAGCAATCTACTTTCAGCTGCTCTTATTGCATCTCTAGCCTCATCTATTCTTTGGGTATAAGTTTCTTTTAGCAATTTTAGAGTTATATCATTATAATCTTTTAACTCTATTAGTAGCTCAACTGCATTAGGATCTAATGATGATAAATCTTCTAATTCTTTTTTACTTGGAAGAGAATCTCCAATGAAAACACATTGATTTCCTAATGCAAATAAATGGTTAGCAGCTTCTCTTACATTTTTCCCTCTATGATCCTCTAATGTTGGTAATCCATCTTTTAAAGGTGCTCTCCTTCTATTATTCGATTGCACAAAAGCAGAGACTTTAATCCCTCGCTCGCTCAAAATAGCATTTTTTTCTTTCATACATTCTTCAGAGATTCCAGTTCCCACCCTTGGATAAAAATTGTGAAGTGCATCTATATTCTCATAGTCTGGTGAATAATTATCTAATCTCTCAAAAAATCTCTTAGTAATTGTTGATGCATTTAATTGAATTTTGATTCCATAAGGATTTTTGCTCATTCTCGCTATTTCTTCTTCGGTATATCCAAAATCTATTCTAATAGTCTTAACACCAATGTTACCTAATTCTTTTAAGTCCATGTTTTCTAATTCTAAGAACTTAAAAGTATTAGGTGATATATCACTTATTATATCCATATTATATTCTTTTGCTAACTTAAAAAATTCTATTACTTCTAACTTTAAGACATTATAATTTGCCTCTGGTATATGAAGGGATGTAAATATCCTTGTAATATTCAGATTATGTGCATCCTTTAACAATTTTATATTTTCTTCTTTAGTATTATCCAATCCAAAATAAACAGAAAATCCATAATTCATAATAATGCCCCTTTGCTATATTTATATGAAATTAAATAAAAGTTTTTTATAATTCACATATCATGATAAATTATTCATACATCTACTATGATTCTATTCTCTTATTCATTAACTAAAAAGACCCTTTCGGGTCTTTTTAAAATTATTCAATTGGGTCATCGAAGCCTAAAATGTTAGTAAATAGATATCCACTTGCATATGAAACCAATACTCCTATTAAGAACACCCCAATTTTCCCATTTGCAATTAACAATGCTAAAGGTAATCCTGATACGCCCATAGCAACTGCTCCTACTTTAAATATAGCCATTGCTGCACCACCTACTGCAGCTCCTAAACAAGCTCCAACAAATGGTTTACCAAGTGGTAAAGTTATTCCATATATTAATGGTTCTCCTATTCCTAAAAATCCTGGTACTAATCCATTTTTAGCAATTTTCTTTAGTCTTTCATTTTTTGTTTTTCTTAGTACAGCTATAGTTGCTCCTACCTGTGCCATTCCTGCTGTTGCTAGTATAGGCAATAATACAGTATACCCAACATTCGCTATTAAATCTGCATGTATTGGAGTTAAAGCCTGATGCATTCCTGTCATAACTAGTGGTAAGAATAAACCTCCTGATACAGCACCTGATATAACTGCTATAAGAATATTATCTGATGCTATTGTTTTTGCAACTAAGAATCCTATACTATCTGAAATAGCTCCTCCAACTGGTTGAAGGATAAATAGTGCCGCTAATGCTGAAACTGAAAGTGTAACTAATGGAGTAACAAACAAATCTAATACATCTGGCACAACTTTTCTGCATGCTTTTTCAATGAAACAAGCTAACACTACTACTAATATTACTGATATAACCCCTCCACGTCCTGGAGTTAACTTTTGTCCAAAAAGAGTTATGTTTGCAAGAGTTGCTGATGAAAGAATTCCGCCTAATACTCCACCGAGCATTGGCATTTGTGAGCCAAATTCTTTTGCTGCATTTACACCAACTAAAACTGATAATATAGAAAATACTCCATTTCCTATAAGCCCTATAATTTGAGCAGCTGTTGTTTTTGTATAAGCATCTTTAAAATACACTCCTGCAATATTATTTATTGCAAGCACAAGGCCACAAGCCACAAATAATGGAATCAAAGGAATGAAGACATTTCCTAGTTTTTTAAGAATATTCTTAAACTTAGTATCATTCTTTTCCTTCAATTTAGCCTTTGTTTCAGCTACTGCATCTTCTCCTATAACTACCTTTGTCCCTACTAATTTCTTTACTTCTTCAGTTACTTTATTAACCTTTCCTGGTCCATAAATAACTTGTAGTTGTTCTTTTGTCTCAACTATACCAAGAACTCCTTCTGATTTCTTAATTGCTTCTATATTAGCTTTTGAAAAGTTATTTAATTCAAATCTACAGCGTGTCATACAATTAGTAACTGATTTTACATTATCTTTGCCTCCGACTAATTCTACTAATTTTATAGCAATCTCTTTATTTGTCATAAATCTCCTCTCCTTTACTTATTATCTATTTCTTGTAACGCTTTAGCTATATAACCTTTATTTTTATCCAATTTAATTCTCGCCTCATCTTTATTTAGCTTTGAAAGTATCATAAATATTGCTAGTTTGACATCGTAATCTGTTTTATTTAGTGCTTCTGTTGCCTCTTCCATGTTTATACCCGTTGCTTTACAAACTATTCCTTTAGCTCTTTCAATTAGCTTTTCATTTGTAGCTCTTAAATCTACCATTAGATTTTCATATACTTTTCCAAGCTTAATCATGACACCAGTTGATATCATATTTAATACTAGCTTTTGAGCTGTCCCAGACTTTAGTCTCGTTGAACCTGTTACAACTTCCGGACCAACTACTGGTGCAATTGAAATATGGGCCTCCTTTGCAACATCTGAATTTTCATTACAAGTCACTGAAACTGTTAACGCACCGATTTCATCAGCATACCTCAATCCTCCTATAACATAAGGGGTTCTTCCGGAGGCTGCTAGTCCTATTATTGTATCATTCTCTGTTATATTTTTACTCTTTAAATCTTCCACTGCTAATTCTTCTGAATCCTCTGCTCCCTCTTTTGCTCTAAATATAGCTTCTTTTCCCCCAGCTATAATTCCTTGCACCAATTCTTCTGAAACTCCATATGTTGGTGGACATTCTGAGGCATCTAATACGCCAAGCCTTCCTGATGTTCCTGCACCTATATAAATTAATCTTCCTCCTCTATGAATTCTTTCAGCTATCATATCTATAGCTTTTGCTATTTTAGGAATCTCTTTTTCTACAGCGTTTGCTACCTTTTTATCCTCATCATTCATGATTTTTACCATTTCTAAAGTCGATACTTTATCTATATTTATTGTAGTTTCATTTCTGCTTTCAGTTGTTAGATTTTTTAAATTTAAACTATCCACATTCATCGCCTCCATATAAAACATTTAATTTTGACTACGTTTTCACTTGATATATACATCATAACATTTTTGAAATTTTGTTTCAATATATTTTAAAAAATATATTATTTTGTTTCTAAAATATAATTTAATTATATCATCTGTTCTCTATGCCTCTAGGTTTAACAAATTTCTTTATACAATTTTGTTATATTAATTCTAAACAACCTTAATAAAAACCGCTTAAATGCCTTGTGTAAATACTAATACAAATTATCTATAAACATTAGCCTAAATTATCATAAAAATCTCTTGCATAAGAAATTTAAATATGTTATTATATCTTCACGGCCTAAGAACAAATGATATTAAGTTGTTCAAGTAGGCTTATATATTGATTATAAATTCTGGAATATTCGTTAAGCTCTTATTTTGAACCTACACTTAAAATACGGGAGTTCAATTATCTAGATGTGGAAATGTACTTTCATATGAGTCCTTTTACGGCTTTGAAGGCGATTGAATCATCTGTGAGAGCACCCACCTATCGAAGGATAGGGGTCAAAATTAGAGTACCGGTATTTTGGATATTATATAGGACATTCTATGCCAATGCTTAATGTTAAGCATTGGCTTTTTATTTTCATGAATTAAAACTAAAATAAATGTTTAAGAGCTCAAATTAATCTCTGCTCTTTTTAGTAATTATTTTTATTATCCGCATATGTGAATATAGCCTCTATATCTGCATTTATAATATTTTCTCCCGCTTCAATAGGGGTAGTATTACTGGTAGATTTAAGAGTCATTACTAGTGGTGTACTAGTGGTCTCATTTTGTTCATTTATTTGAATTGGTATAATATTCAACTTTACTTTAAGTTGATCAGCTACAACTCGTGCTTTATTTTGAGCATCTTGTAGAGCTCTTCTTAACGCTTCATAATAATACTTTGTTTCATCTGAGACAATAAAGATAATCCCAGTTAATGAATTTGCACCATTGCTTACTGCAGTATCAATTACTGCACCTACATTATTAATATTACTAATTAAAATCTTCAAATTGTTTATTACTTCATATCCTCTAAAAACCTGCTTTCCATTGATGTAATCATAATTTGGCCGTATGCTATAATTTTCGGTTTGTATATTCTTAAGAGGTATTCCCAATGCTCTTATACTATTTATAACTTCTTGAGTTATCTTAGCATTCTCCTCCTGCGCAACTTCCAATTGCAAATCTTCAGTTATAACTCCAACGACTATTTCTGCTAAATCTGGTTTTACACTTACCGTTCCTTTTCCTATAACTTTTAGCTTATTAGATGAGCATTGATCATCGTTAAAATCATTTAAGCTATAGATACCGCCCTGCCCTAAAGTATGCATCTCATTTTCCCCTTCAAAAAATTAATCATTAATTCATAATATGATGAATCACTCGAAATGTCTCTAAGCTACATACATCAATCTTCGGAATACTTTATGGTTAGAAAAAGTCTTAAATTCATCTCAAATTTAAGGCTTAAATATACTTTACTGAATTCAAGATCCTAAAAAGAATAATGCTTTTCCACCACTTCTCTTGTAAATCCATAATCAATGATGACTGGCTTTCCATCAATCATTCCCCAACTGCTTTTCCTACAAAAATCCCCCAATAACAACCTATAATTTTTCTTTATTTCTTGCAATTCCTGAGTTTTTAAAAATTCATCCCTATTCGATACATTAAAATACTTCCATACATATAAAATATCACTTATCTTGCTTGCTTTTTGCATTATAAGTAAGCTAAAGTCACTTGAAACTTGTATAACTTTTGCAAATAACTTAGTATGATCATTATCCGAAATGATATATTCAGCTTTATTTTGTGCTATTCCAGCCTTATTTTTTGCTATCTTCAAAACATATCCATTTCCTAAATCGAATGCTTTCCTGCCAGAACCTGAACCAATATATTTATAATAGCCTTGTTTTATATTAAGCATAACTTTATCAAAATCAATAGTCATTCTAGCACCTACTCATAACTATATTTTAATCTATTCGAACTCTACATATTACATTACTCTATTCTATTAAAATTTGTTCTTATTAAACTAAATTTTATTTTTATTAGTGCTATGCAATTTCTTATATAGATTAAAATAATAAATCAACATTTGAATCTCTAGCAAACCAAGTGCTCAATTAAGAGCATAATATAGAAACTTAATTGCAATATATTATATATACTTATAAAATATTTTGTTAATCCATTGGTTTTATATGCATATATTAAGCACAACCAATGTTGTTAACTACATTTTCATATCGAGTTGACAATATTAAATATTAATTATATACTTGTCTTGAAATTATTTAATAAATTGGGGCGTGGTAAAATTATATGGAAAAATTAGCAGAAGAAATTATTAACGGAAGACGATTAACTAGATCTGACGATTTAGAATTTTTATTAACTTGTGATTTAAAGAAAATTTGTGATGGTGCTAATAAAATTCGTAAAACACTATGCGGAGAAAGCGTGGACCTTTGTACAATTATTAATGGTCGCAGTGGAAAATGCAGCGAGAACTGTAAGTTTTGTGCTCAATCAAACCACCACAAAACAGAAATTAAAGAATATGATTTTTTAGATCCTAATGTAATTTTAAAAGACTGCAAAAAAAATGAAGCTAATGGTGTACATAGATACTCTATTGTTACAGCAGGAAGAGCTTTAGTTGGGAGCGATTTTGATAAAGCTGTACAAGCATACAAAATGATGAATAAAGAATGTTCCATCAACCTATGTGCATCTCACGGTTTTTTAAGCGAAGAACAATTTGTACTTTTAAAAGAAGCAGGAGTCACAATGTACCATGCAAACATAGAAACTTCTAAAAGAAATTTTCATAATATTTGTACTACTCATTCATATGATGACAAGATTAAAGAAATTAAACTAGCGCAAAATGCAGGTTTAAAAGTTTGTTCCGGTGGTATTATAGGAATGGGTGAAACTTGGTATGACAGAATTGACATGGCTATAAGCTTATCAGAACTTGGAGTTATATCTATACCAATAAATATATTAATGCCTATCAAAGGTACTCCATTAGAAAATTTAAAGAGGATTTCTAATGACGATATCTTAAGAACGATTGCTATTTTTCGTTACATAAATCCAACAGCTTATATTCGTATGGCTGCCGGAAGAACTTATTTTGAAGATGGCGGCATAGAAATTTTTCAATCTGGAGCTAATGCAACGATAACTGGTGATATGCTGACTACTGTAGGTAACAATACATGCCAAGATAAAATAATGTTGCAAACACTCGGTTTTTTAATTAAAAAAGAATTATAGAAAAGAAATATAATATATAAAGGAGATTTAAAATTATGGAAAATATACGTAGAACTAACGCACGTCAGTTAACAATAATCGGAATAATGAGTGCTTTTATATGTACATCTGCACCATTTTCAATTCCTATTGGTATAGTACCAATTACATTAACAAATTTGGCAATTTACCTTACTATATATATAATTGGAAAAAAGGAAGGAACAATTAGTTATCTTATTTATCTTCTCATAGGTGCATTGGGATTGCCCGTTTTTTCAGGATTCTCTGGTGGATTTACTAAATTAGCAGGGCCAACAGGTGGATATTTAATTGGATTCGCTTTTATGGCATTTATAAGTGGAATATTCATTGACAAATTTCCTAATAAAATTTTTATGTGCTTTTTAGGTATGCTGATAGGTACACTAGTAACCTACATGCTCGGAACAGTATGGCTAGCATATGTTGCACATCTACCATTTAATAAGGCTCTAACAATTGGTGTTCTTCCATTTATTCCTGCTGACCTCGCAAAGATGGTAGTTGCATCACTAATAGGGCCTCAGATTAGAAAAAGAATTAAAAGCGCTGGATTATAATAGTTAAAATATATATATTCGCTAAAAAGGATTTTCTTTAAATTATAACATTAAAGAAAGTCCTTTATATTATAAATCATTCAAATTCACTTCTACTTTTTTCTAACTTCTCTAAGTATTCTCTCACTTATCTCTTCAACTTCTTCATTATTCAATCCTTTTCTTTTAATAGCATTAGCAAATATATTTGTTATTTGTTCCCAATCACTAATTTTCTCTGAATGTAATTTTATCTCCTCTAATAGCTCATATACCTTTTTATTTATACCATCACTCTCCTCGTCAAATCTACCATATTATTATAACAAAAAAATAAGAATCATAAACAATATTTCTAATGTCCATGATTCTTATTAATTAAACCTCTTTATGAGAAAAGTCTGTAATTATTTTATTATCATCATCTTCCGTTTTCTTTATTTTGCCTAATTTAATCTTAATAGTTAGTGTCATGTCTTCCCTCTTCCTACATATTAATTAACGTGAATAATTAATCTTTATATAAGTATTATTTATTATTTTATAATTGAACTTCGCTTTTATACTATCAATACTCGATATCTTTTCAATATAGTACATATCTGCTAAAGTTAAATCTCTTAACTCTGCAACAAATTCAAATTTAGAACACTTTTCCAAATTATCATTTATAACTTTCATGATTTCATTATGTATCTTCATAGCATATCACCTCTCATATATATTAACTTTAAAAAACTATTTTATTTACTTTTAACTCTATTATGTTTAGTTCAAAAATATAAAAAACCAATCAAAACTAATTAAAAAAATTAATTAGTTTTGATTGGTGGGTTGCATCATTAACTCCAAATTCTCAAGATGCCCAAATACAGAGAATTTTTCACAGTTCCCAATCTTTGTATATTTATGTTACTTTATGTCTTTCTATGTATATATTATAACAATAATATAAGAAAAATCAACATTAAATGCAATATTTACCTTACAATAATTGTTACATATTTAAAGGTAATTATTAAATGTATAAAAAATTTTATTTACTGTCCTTAAATATCATATTTAAGTTCATTTTAATATAATGTTTATATTGAATTAACATATTTGTTATAATCTTGTAATAATTATCAGCTATAATAAGAAAATAAGATAATTTCTTATTAACTATTTATCCTTCTATATAAAATCGTTTATGGGTAACTTATTTATGTATTGTAATAAGTTACCCTTATTAATTTTATAATTCTCATATAGATATCCAAATTTAAAACTAAACTTATGTGATAACTTACCGAAATCATAAATATTTTGTTCCGAAAAGCTATGAAAATATCGCTAAAATTTCTAAGCAGCAAGTTGTATCCAATTTAGCATGCTCCACCTTTCAGTTTGACAAGCTAAATTGGAACAACCTACAGCTAAGAACCTTTAACAGCTCATTTTCAAATGTTTTCTCCACAAATATATTTATGATTTCTAGTGATGATATGAACTTAAAGTTTTAGCAAATTTGCAAATACATTCATCTAATAAGTTGAATTCTTAAATTGGATATCTATATAGATAAACAAATTTAGAATTAGACTTATTAGTAGTAATTTCTAGCATAAGCTAACGACTTAACCATATTTGTATCATCATTGAAACAATCATAAATTGATGATACAGAGGAAAAAAGGTCATCAATAGAAGGAAAAGCACTAGGACTGAAAATACAACTTTTTAATTTATTCCAGATATTTTCTTGAGGATTTAACTTAGGAGAATATCTAGGAGTATTTATTAAAAACAATTCTTCGCTATGCGCGTTAGCGAAATCTTGAATTTCTTTAGATGTATGAAATTTTGCATTATCCAATAAAACATATACTTTTTTGCCCGGATTTGCGTCAAGCAATCTTTCAAGAAAAACCTCAACCTCATGTGATTTAATAGAATGTTGAGCGGAATAAGCATCCATAATGGTATCGAATTTTTTTGAAATCTCAGTTGCACCAATTAAATTAAGTCCTTCGTGAGAATTATTACTTTCCAAAACAGGGGATACACCTACCTTACTCCAAGTCCTACGAATATCAGATTCTGTCCTAAGACCAGTCTCATCTAAGGCATACAAAACAGTATCAGAAGAATTTTCTACAGTATGGAGAAGGGTTCGCATTTTTTTTAAAGACCTCTTGTTCTTTTTTATCAGCCTTACTAGGCTTTCGTTGAGCTCTTTTATAGCTTAATCTACGTTTTTTTAATAAAACTCTTATATATTCATCTGAATATTTAATACCATAGTTTTGGTTTATATATTCTGCCAAGAGAGGGCAAGTCCATACATTTCCGATGAATCCGAAATCGTTTGGACGCGTATTTAGAACAGTATTTACTAAATCATCCTTCATTTCGGCTGTAAAAGTTCCTCCGGTCAAAGCACCACGACCATCTTTAAGTGCCTTAAGACCGACGGAATTCCAACTTTTTATATAATGAATAACTGTTGATTTAGTTTTTAATAAAAACTTTGATATTTCAATAGTACTATTTCCTTCATATCTCATGATTACAGCTGTTAGCACGTTACGAGCAAATTCGTCCTTAGATGAATTTCTCATTTTCTTAAGATTTTCGATTGTCCAATTATATAATGATGTTACTTCAATACCTTTTCTACCCATAGCTATTTCTCCTTACAAAAATTAACTAATACTAGTTTGTGTAAAAATAAATATGCTATGCATAAGTGTATTTATTAGTTTGGATATCTATATATATAACATAATCATAAACTATACTTAGACTATGAAATGTCTTCCAACCAGAAATGAGTAATATACTTTTGTGGAATGTTTCATTGGTAATTTTGATGGATGTGATTCTTTGGCTATAAGTTGTTCCAAATGTGCTAGTTCAAAGCTTGTTCTTTGAGACTAGCACTTTGGGTGCAACTTTTATAGCCTTAGAATCACCCATCAGAATTACCTAGAAACTGGAACAAAAGTATGTTACTCATTTCAGCGAGTTATATGCATAAGTTAAGGTCTTAGTTGGGTTATCTATATTTCTTTATACAATTTATAATCTTAACTTTAGGTTATTACTAATAACACATCATTTAAATTAATATATCTTTTATAAAAAAACAGCATCCCCCATAATTTTCATAAAAAATTATGTAGAATACTGTTTAATGGATGTTATCATCCCCTGAATTTATGAATACTTTATATTAATACAACTTAGTATTTTCAATATTTTTAAAGTTTTCTACCCATTATCACACCCATGGCTGATGCCATCATAAGTCCTCTAGTCCATCCACTTGAGTCACCTAAACAATGTAAGCCTTTTATATTAGTTTCGAAATTTTTATCTAAATCAATTCTATTACTGTAGAATTTTATTTCTGGGCCATATAATAATGTTTCTCTGCTTGCAAATCCTGGAACTACTGTATCCATGGCTTGTATGAAGTTTAAAATATTTGTCATAGTTCTATATGGCATAGCTGATGTTAAATCTCCAGCTTCTGCATCTGGTAATGTATGTCTAACGTTTGATTCATACAATTCCTTTTCCCAAGTTCTCTTACCATCCAATATATCTCCATATCTTTGGACTAATATTTTTCCATTTCCCAACATATTAACAAGTTCTGCAACCTTCTGACCATATTCAATTGGTTCATTGAAAGGCGCTGAAAAATTATGCGAACTTAAAATTGCTAAGTTTGTATTATCAGATTTCTTATCTTTATAAGAATGTCCATTAACTATTGCTAAATTATTATCATAATTCTCTTGACTTACAAAACCACCTGGATTTTGACAAAAAGTCCTAACCTTATCTTTAAATGGTGCTGGATGCCCTATAAGTTTAGATTCGTAAAGTACATTATTTACACTTTCCATTACTTCATTTCTGAGCTCAACTCTAACACCTATATCAACTGGCCCTGCACTATGATTTATCTTGTGTTCAATACACATGTCTTTTAACCAATCAGCACCTTTTCTACCTGTTGCTACAACTACTTTATCTGAAAACATTTCTTCATCATTACTTCTAGTTAATGAATCTGTTATTAATACCCCAGATACTTCATTGTTTCTTATCAAAAGATTTTTAACTGTTGTATCAAATTTAATTTCAACACCAGCATTTAATAGATGTTTTTGAATCTTCAAATATATTTCTTGAGCTTTTTCAGTTCCTAAGTGTCTTATTGGACAATCTACTAGCTTTAATCCACCTTGTATTGCTTTTCTTCTTATTTCTTTAACTGCTTCATTATTTCCTACACCTTCAACTTTAGTATCTGCTCCAAAATCCAAATAAATTGAATCTGTATAATTTATGTATTCTTGTATTAAATCAGCTCCTGCAAGTTCAGGTAGATCTCCACCTACTTCATAGCTTAAAGATAGCTTTCCATCTGAAAACGCTCCTGCGCCAGAAAATCCAGTAGTAATATGACAATAAGGTTTGCATGATACACACTTTTTAGTCTTATCTTTTGGACAATGTCTCTTATCAATGCTCTTTCCTGATTCAACTAAAAGGATTTTAGATTGAGGTTTTTGTTTCTTTAGTTCATACGCAGTAAATATTCCTGCTGGACCAGCACCTACTATTATTACATCATAATTCATTCTTATCTCTCCTTGACATTAAATATAATTTTTAAGTAGACACTTATAGTCCTATAGCAATTTACGGTAGCTTGGTAGAAACATCCGACCCTTATTATCAGATTTATATAAGTGAATATTATTAACTTTTTTTTTAAAATAGTTCTTATTACTAGGTAATTTTAGCTCATATATTAATAAAAATCAATAACAAATTATTTTTTTCTTCTTTTTTCCTTTATAAACACGAACATTAATCTAAACTCAAAGAATAAAACTCTCATCTATGTGATCGTATGGCCTTATAAAAATTAAAATTTATTGTATTTTAAATTGGTAAAAACCACCAAAATCAGAAATTGTGATTTTAATGGTTTCTTACATACAAAAATAAAGTTATTATTTTACTATAGATTTTCTTTCTCCAACTGGTAATAATAATCCAGACTTTGATAAAACGGGTCTTATAGCATTATAAATAATACTTACTAATATTACTGACACTACTGCATTAACAAAGGTTGCAAATACACTTATTTTTGCCAAAACTGCAGCCATTTGCTGCGGCTGCCCAAGAATATATTGTTTATAAAAGTATCCAGCTATAGGATCAAAAACAACATTAAAAGCTAATCCTCCAATTGCAGCAATAATAGTCCATTTAGCTATATACTTTTTATCCCTACTTTCATCTATTTTTGCATATTTATGAGCAATTAAACCAGTTATCAAACCAATGCATAACTTTAAAATGAAAGTTTTAGGTGCTCCGATTGCATATGTTGGATCTAATAGATCTGATATTGTCATACCTATAGCCCCTGATAATCCACCATACCAGCCTCCTAGAAGCAATGCTGCCAATACACAAAATGCATTCCCAATGTGCAGTGAAACCGCATCTTCACCTACAGGTATTTTTATTGAAAGAAAAGTAAATGATACAAAGCATAATGCTGCAAGGACACCCGTCTGAATTACTTTTACAATTCTTGAATTCTTATTTTCCATATAATAGCCCCCCTTATTGTATTATTCTATCTTCATAGGAAAATGTTGTGATTATTATAACACTATAGGAGTTCTCTAGCAATTGTATGGGTTCATTTATATTTCACATTGCATCTTTTATTATATATTATGTTTAAATTTACAATGCACATTTCACAATTCACAATTACGGCTAGAATCCTTGCAATGTTTTTAGAAATTTTATGAAGAATTATTTTTGCAATATATATACAAAAAATAAGACTCCCCTAAATCACAAATTAGTGGAGTCTTTTAATCGTAATCTTCTATTTTAATAATGATATAGCTATTTAATTTAGCCTGATTTTAACTTTGTTAAATAATAATTATTGCTACTATTGTTGTGATAATTAATCCTATAACAACAGGTTTGAGATTTTTTTTAGCTAATTCAAATGCATCTACACCGCAAATCGCTGCTACTGGTATTAGTGCCCATGGGATTACGGTTCCTCCACCTACCCATATTCCTGCAATTTGTCCTAAAGCTGTTAATGTTGCTACACCACCACCTAAAGCAGTTGAGAATATTTTCGAAATGGATCCTACCAAAGATATTCCTGAAAAACCTGATCCATCTAAGCCTGTAATTGCGCCAACTACTGTAAGTGTGCCGGCAGAAATAGTTGAATTTATTGGAACGTTATTTGCAAGTGCAGCACCTAAGTCATTAACTATGCCATTTGAGCCTTCTGGAAGTATCTTTCCAAATATATCTGTAAATGCAGAGTCACCTAAATAAAAAAATGCAGCTATTGGTATAACAACTCCAAATATTTTGAAACCAAACTGGAGTCCTTTAACAAGATTATCAGTAATTTTATCTAGTGATTTTTCTTTATAAGCTAGTATTGAAATTAAGCTCAGGATAAATATAGCAGTACCTCCAATAAGCGCTGTTGCATCACCACCTTGTAATTTAGCAATATACATTATAAAAATATCTAATGCAAATAATACTAGAATTAATAACGCTAAAAACCTTCTTACTTTTTTTGAAGAAATAAGCATTGAAGAACTTGAAATTGATGTTGAACTTTCTATTTCCTCATATTCACTAGACATCTCTCCTGATTTAATCTCCTTTCTGAGGAAATAAAATGCAGCAACAGTTGTAACTATTCCCATTGTTAGTTCAAGTGGAATACTTGCAGATATAACCTCAGAAACTGGTATACTTGCTGCATCAGCAGTAAGTTTTGGTGCTGCCTGAATTATATAATCGCTTGATAAAGCTATACCATGTCCAAATAAATTCATTGAAATAGCTACTCCAATAGCTGGAAGTCCAGCTTTCTTAGCAATAGGTAGAAACAATGCCCCTATAAGTGCAACTGCTGGAGATGGCCAGAAAAACCACGATAAAACCATCATAAAAATTCCAATTACCCAATAAGCAATCCAATAATTTTTTATAACTTTTCTAAAAGGAGACACCATCTCATCATTTATTCCAGAGTCCATTAATGTATTACTCATTGCTGTTATTATTGATATTATAAAAATTGTTGGCATCAATTCCTTTGCTGCATAAACAAAACTATTAAATACTCCCATTACAGATTTATAAATTGATTCTGTTCCGGCCAATCCCAGAATAAAAATGCCTAATATACATAAAAGAGAGATATCTTTCTTCTTCACCATAGCCAATATAATTATAATGATAAAAATAAGATAAATATAGTGAAGCGGTGTTAATACTAAGTTAATCATATATTTCTCCTATAAAAGTTCTTGTACTTATAAATTATGTAGGAAATATATTCTTAGTTACTATATATTAAACAATTGTCAACAAATATTTTTTATTTAGCAATTCCTTATTATTTCTATCAGTTATTTATAAATCATCCCAATAAATCTTCTCTGACTTTTCATCTGCTTTTGAATGTTTATCAAACACTTTGACTATTATGGCTGATAACAAAAAGCCAATTACTCCACCTACGATTTGAAAAGTTCTATCAGAAGCCACCTGCATATTTTCACCTATTATTCCACCTATAAAAGCTCCTATAAATACCAGCATTATTGGCAAAATGAAAATCATGAACGCAGCTAGTATCATACTTGTATTTTTCTTTTTTGTCTTTAAATTTGAGCCATTTTCTAAATCTCTCATAAAATCCCTCGCTTTCATATTAATATGTTTATATAAACGTTTATTAACTTGTTTTACCTGCATGATAATATTTTCAAATTAAAATATATCCCATTCTAATTATATATTTTAATCCCAATACTTGTCTTCTATAATTTCATATTATCACCAATCATTGTAAAAACAAACAATAAAAAATAGACTTGGTGAAATTATTAATTACCAAGTCTATGAAATATTTATATTACAAACAATTATTAATTAAATAAACAAGTTTAGTCCAGAACCTTCTGTTGATCCTAAATATAAAGCAACTCCACCAATTTCAACCCCATCAATAAATTCTTCTTTTTTAATCCCCATTAACTCCATGCTCATAGAACACGCTCCCACCTTAACTCCCATATCTATAGCATTTCTTATTAATGTTTCTAATCTATCAACTTAAAACGCAAAAACTATCTAGGCAACTTTTTTTAAGTTATCCATAAATTTTATTGGAATATAAATTTCTAAAGAATAAAAAAAGAGTTGTAAGAAAATCTTACAACTCTTAATAAAATAATATTATCTTCTATTATTTTGTTCCTTCTTAATTCTTCTGCAAGATATACATCTTGTAGGTTCATTAGTAAATCCCTTTTCTTGGTAGAATTCTTGTTCCCCTACAGTGAAAACAAATTCTTCTCCACAATCTCTGCATACTAAAGTCTTATCTGTCATATAAAGTTCCTCCTTTAACTAAAGATTAATATATTGATTCATATAATTCTCTAAAGGAGAAATTTACATATCTATAAAAAACCTTTTATTTTATTTACAATATTCATTATAACATACTTCAGTAAAATAGCAAACTTTTTAACTTAACTTTTTAAATTCATTGAGATATCCAATAACTCAGAAGCCTCATCACTTGTTAAACATTTTGCTTGAGCAATCTCTTCTACTACAATTTTCTTTATATGATTTAGCATTTGTTTTTCACTTGAATTTAAACTATGCCATCTTTTCAATTGTGTTAAATTAAAGATAACTTCAATAAATTCATCAAATGTGCCTGATTTCATTTTTATTTTACTTATATTCCTTCTTTCTTTATAATTAATTTTAGAAAATTTTTCTGCTTCTGTCATAAATCTATCCAAATGTTTTAAACTATTCTCTAATGTTTTAATATCGCTCACTAACCTTATATTGAATGTATTTGCTGCACTAATAGGTAAAGTTAATTTCATGGTATTATTAATTAAGTGTATTATATAACATTTTATTTTCTCACCTTTGAGTTCCTTTTCTTCAATAACATCAATTATTCCTATTCCTTGACTTGGGTATACAACCTTATCTCCTATGTTAAACAAAAAATGACCTCCTCACATGTAATAGAATTAATAAAACTAAATTATATAAAATTTTAATATTGTAATTATCTAGATAATACATATAAAATTAAGCGCTCTAAAAGTTCATTTTAAAATGCCTACTCATCTTATGACCATTGTAGTTATAAAAAGTTTTTACTTTCTAGTATGGTACTTATTTCAAAATATAAATCTAACTTTTAGCATTTTTTATCCGTACCATCATTTCTCTACATAAGTCCTTTTTTTAATTAAATTCTACATATTACCACTCTTTCATAAAATAAGATTTTTATTATCTAAATATATATTATGTAAATTTCGTATAAAGATACATATGTTTTATTAAAAGAAGCAGATTTTTCAATTTATTGTTTTCATATAGTTAATTTTAGAGTATAATAAGTTTGAAAAAGGAAAAACTGATGTGTAAAGTACATAAATCATTTTTCCTAAGCTATTATAGTTATTATAATAAATATACAAGTATACGGAGGTCGTAAAATGTTAACATCAGCTAAAGAAATGTTAAACAAAGCTAGACAAGGAAAATATGCAGTTGGTCAATTCAACATCAACAACTTAGAATGGACTAAAGCTGTATTATTAACTGCACAAGAAAATAATTCACCAGTTATCTTAGGTGTATCTGAAGGTGCTGGAAAATATATGACAGGATATAAGACTGTATCTGCAATGGTTAAAGCAATGATCGAAGAATTAAACATTACTGTACCAGTTGCTTTACACTTAGATCACGGCAGCTATGAAGGTGCAAAAAAATGTATCGAAGCTGGATTCTCATCAATCATGTTTGATGGATCTCATTATCCAATAGCTGAAAATATAGAAAAGACTAAAGAATTAGTTGCTATAACTAATGAAAAAGGACTTTCTTTAGAAGCAGAAGTTGGTTCAATTGGTGGAGAAGAAGACGGAGTTATAGGTAAAGGTGAAGTTGCTGATGCAAATGAGTGTAAGCAAATAGCTGAATTAGGAGTTACTATGTTAGCTGCTGGTATTGGAAACATTCATGGAAAATACCCTGCAAACTGGGCTGGATTAGATTTTGAAGCATTAGCTAAAATTGAAGAAGCTGTTGGAACTTCTATGCCATTAGTATTACATGGTGGTACTGGAATTCCTGAAGATATGATAAAGAAAGCTATATCTCTTGGAGTAGCTAAGATCAATGTTAATACTGAATGCCAATTATCATTCCAAGAAGCTACTAGAAAATATATTGAAGCTGGAAAAGATTTAGAAGGAAAAGGATTTGACCCAAGAAAGTTATTAAATCCTGGATTCGAAGCTATCAAAGCTACAGTTAAAGAAAAAATGGAATTATTCGGTTCAGTAAACAGAGCTTAATTTCATTGAATATAAGGAGCACTATATTTAGTGCTCCTTTTTATTTTAAATTAGTATTTCAATCAAATTTCCCTCTTTATCTAAAACAATGCCTTTATAAATATGTTTTCTAGTATTGATATTGAATCTATAATTACTTTTTCTCTTTTTTTAATATAAAAATTGTCATGTATGTTTTCAAGTATCCTATTATAGTCATTATCAACTATAAACTTACTCAAAATCTCAATTCTATCATTTCTATCCAATTTATATTTATCCAAAATTCCTACAATATCTCCTATTTCACTATTAAAACTTTTAAGATTAGAACCTCTTTTGATATTTGCTAACCTCGAAATGCAACCTGTATCATTAATAATTTCAATGTTCGATAACCCCTCAATTTTATTTTTCCTTGCCCCATCTTTTAAAATATTTAATATATAAATAAACATTTTTACATCTCCCCAATAAGAATAAAACTTAAATTTAATTATACGTTTACATTGAATAAAATTCAAGATTAATATAAAATTTATTAACTGTATTTTAAATATTACTTCTACATCTATATTTGTTTTTCCTTCCATTTTCTTATTTTTTTCTATTTTAATTTAACTTATGCTGAATTTTAGTATTAATATATGCAAATAAATATATAATAATATATAATAGATATTTTTGCAATTTGGAGGTGTCTTAATGAATAATAAATATAATGATTTATTCGATGAGTTAGTTAAATCATATTACAATGGTAATTTTGATGAAACTCTTAAACGTATTATGGTATGTCACAAAAAGTCTCCACAAGAAACTTTTGAGATTATTAGATCGTTGTGTGGAGTTGATATGGAGTTCGATAATAATTATGTATATAATCTAAAAAAAGCAATTACAGAATATACAGTTAATACAAGATTAATTGAAAAACTTAAAGGCTGTAATGAATCATGTCCTAGAAATGAAGACGGTAAATTTAGCTGTCAGGTTGCTTGTCCTTTTGATGCCATTCTTTATGATGAAGAAGAAAGATCAACATACATAGATAACGATAAATGTCTAAATTGTGGTGTATGCGTGGATTCATGTAAGCATGGATTAATATTAGATAAAGTTTATTTTCTTCCCGTTTTAGATTTAATGCAGAACAATAAAAAAGTCTTTGCTGCAGTTGCTCCTGCTATTAGCGGGCAATTTGGCGCTGAGGTCACTATGGATCAAATCAGGGCTGCTCTTATAAAAATAGGTTTTACTGATATGATCGAAGTTGCCTTTGCAGCAGACGTATTAACAATAAAAGAAGCTGTTGAATTTGATAAACATGTGAATGGGCCTAAAGACTTGATGATTACTTCATGCTGCTGCCCTATTTGGATAGGAATTCTTAGAAAAGTTTACAAGGAACTTGTTCCTGATTTATCCCCATCGGTTTCACCTATGGTTGCTGCTGCACGAATGATAAAAAGTCTTGATTCCGATGCAAAAGTAGTTTTTATAGGTCCATGTATTGCAAAAAAAGCTGAAGCTAAAGATAAGGATTTAAACGATGCAGTAGATTTTGTATTAACATTTCAAGAGCTTGACGAAGTATTCAGAACTTTAGACATAAAGCCTGGTGATTTGGATGGTGTACCATCTGTTGAGTACGCTTCTAGAGGCGGAAGATTATACGCCCGCAGTGGTGGCGTTTCAATTGCTGTATCAGAAACAGTTGAAGAACTTTTCCCTGAAAAGCACAAGTATTTTAAAGCTGCAAAAGCCTCTGGAGTAAAAGATTGCAAAGAACTTCTTGAAAACGCTCTAAATAGAAATGTTGATGCAAACTTCTTAGAAGGAATGGGATGCGTTGGCGGATGTGTTGGTGGTCCTAAAGCAATAATTCCTACAGAACAAGGTAAGGAATCAGCCGATAAATTTGCTTATGATTCACCTATAAAGGTTCCAGTTCATAGTAAAGTACTTGATGAGGTATTAAATAAACTTGGTATAAATTCAATAGATGACTTTCATGATCATGAAAAAGTAAGTATTTTTGAACGTGAGTTTTAACCTAATTTTATTTTGACTTCTTAATCTATAATTTCATCTGAATGCTAATTAACATAAATATTTATAGTATATTTTACTAAAAAATGGCTGTATAAATCTACAGCCATTTCATATATGAATTGCAATTGTTAATCTTACTAATTTACAGTTTCAAGAGCCTTTTTTACTTTAGGAACTACATAGTGGCTACTACCTCTATCTTTAACATCTTCAATCATCATTACTACCAATAGATTATTGGGAGATTTATTAGTGGTCATCCCAACGAACCATCCTAATTCTGTACCATTATTATCATCCTGAGATGCTTTTATCTCCGCTGTTCCTGTCTTTCCAGCTATAGTTAACCCACTAGTATAAGCTCCATGACCTGTCCCACCTGAATTTTCTACTACTTGTATCAAATCTTGAAGTACCGTATTAGCTGAGTCTTTTGATACAACATTAGCTTTCCATACTTTGTTATCTGAATTATCCTTTTTCACAAGATATGGTGTTAATATATTTCCTTCATTTTGAAACATAGTGTAAAGCGCTGCTAGATGCACAGGATTTACCAAAACTTCACCTTGACCATACCCACTGTCTGCTAGTTGTACCTCAGATTTAAAATCCTTATCACTTGAATATTGTGAATTATATAATGGATATTCAAATGGAATTTTATCAACAAATCCAAAGCTATTTAACTTATCTCTAAGTATATCCTTTCCAATATCTAACGCTGCCTGAGCAAAGTAGATATTATCAGAATAAACAAGTGCATTCGATAGATTTGACGGTCCTTTATAATCGCTTACTCTTGTAACTGAGTAATTTCCCCAACTGCTATCCTTCTTCCAGCTAAGGCCAGTTATATTTTTATTTGCATTGGGATCTATCTTTTTTGTATCTAAACCAATAACCGCAGTAATTGGCTTAAAGGAAGATCCAGGCACTAATGTTGCCTGAAATCTATTATACATAGGTTTTTTAGGATCATTATTCAAACTATTCCACTCATCACCTGACATGCCCAAAACAAAATCATTTGGATTAAATGCTGGTGTACTAACCAAAGCTAAAACCTCTCCTGTATTAGGATTCATAGCAACTGAAGTTCCTTTATCACTACCAAGCTGACTATATAATAAGCTTTGTAGACTGCTATCAATTGTTAATTTTAAATCCGCACCGTTTTTAACATCTTTTGTTATAATTGATTTTTTCTTTTCGCCCTGAATACTTTGAATATATATTTCAGCACCATCAATTCCTCTTAATGTATCTTCGTATGTTTTTTCAAGCCCTGATTTACCAATTATAGAATTTTCAGTATACTCCTCATCTTTATGTTTATCCAATTCATCAGCATTTATAGCTTGCACATATCCAGTTAGATGTGCTACCTGCTCTCCTAGAGAATAAACTCTTGCATCTTTATCATTAATTTTAACTCCTGGAATTTTAAGAAGGCTCGGAATTCTTTCATCACCATATGGTATTGCCTTTACCGGAATAAACATATCTGGTTTAACATATGATGCATTTAGTTGACTGTTTATATAATCAACAGTTATCCCTAATACTTTTGAGATTTCATCAATTGATTTATCTTTGTTTTCACCTAAGTTTCCTGGAACAATTCCAACGTTAGATGAAAAAGAATCTGTTGCCAGTTTAACTCCATTTCTATCTAATATGTCTCCTCTTTTAGATTTTATTATTTTAACTCTTATTTTGTCGCTATCAGCTAAGTCCGGGAATATTGCTTGAGAATTCCACATTAAAGCATAATCCTTTCCAATCTTCCTACTCATAGTTGCACTATTTGAAAATTCTAATTTTCCACATATAGTATCCATGCTGGTTTCATAATATACGGTAGCTTTATCACCATCTTTTTTTACATTTTTTACATAGATTTCAATATTACTAGCACCAATACCTTCATAAATATTTTTGTTCCTTGTAATAAAATCATCTTTGGACATCTTTTGTATAATTTCACCATCTGCCAAATCATACATTTTTTCATATTCTTTTGAATTTAATAAGCTAAAGTACTCCAGTAATTTATTTTCCGGTTTGTGTGTCTTATTGTAAAAAAAGAAAGCAGCTAAACTAATAATAAATGGAATTACTACTATTCCTGCACCAATTAATATATAAATATTTTTCTTTTTATCCATAAAATCCAACCTTCTCTATCTTAAATCTATCAGTAAATTATACCATATAAATGTATATCTTTACATCTCGAATTCCACATTATTAAAATATAAAGAGAGACTACTTTTATATTTTCGCAATCTCTCTTAATCTAATATATATTTATATAATTCACTTATTTTTCAAGCATAAAAGTATTATCTTCGTATAACTTCTACTTTATATCCATCTGGATCAGTCACAAAATAATATCCTGGTTTTTCTCCTGGTAATCCTTTCAAAGGCGTAACTTCGTATCCTAGTTCTATATGTTTTTCTCTCATTTCTTCTAAGTTTTCAACACCTATTGCAGTATGGCTGAATCCATTTCCTAAATCGTATTTTTCAACACCATAATTATAGGTAAGTTCAATTTCATATCCCCCCATCTCATTTGATAAATAAACAAGGGTGAATTTATGTTCTGGGAAATCTTTTCTTCTAGTCTCTATAAGACCTAGTGCATCTCTATAAAACTTTAAAGATTCCTCTAAATTTTTAACTCTAATACAAGTATGCAACATTTTTACTGACATTTCAGTTCCTCCTTAATTTAAATAATTTTATAATTTATTTGCATCAATAGTATATATTTCTCTATACAACATTACTTTGCATTTATATACACTAATTTCTTATATTAATATACCACATAAAATGCAAATAATAAAATAGTTTCCTATTCCTAAAATAAAAGTAAAACTAATTCTAACTATTTTCCTAATTAGAAAAATATAGCATAATGTCAAATTATAGTTTATAATATTATGATGTATTTATTAAACACTAATTATTATTCAATTATCATTTGAATTTTCAATTAAAATTAATTAGAATTACAAATTTATAATAATTATCAAGGAGGCAATATTTCATGAAATTACTAAAATATATGCTTATTTTTATTCCAATAAGCTTTATAGCAGAATTTGTTATGCATGTATCTCCATCAATAATGTTTATACTTGCAGCATTATCTATAGTACCACTAGCAGGACTTATGGGTGAAGCAACTGAAGAAATTTCATTCTACTCAGGCCCTAAGATTGGCGGTTTTTTAAATGGCACTTTCGGAAATGCAACAGAACTAATAATATCATTTTTTGCTCTTAAAGAAGGCCTTTTTGATGTTGTAAAATCTTCTATAGCTGGGTCTGTAATCGGCAATATATTGTTAGTACTTGGTGCTAGCATGCTTGCTGGGGGGCTAAAACATAAAACTCAGACTTTTAACAAAAAAGTAGTTGAAGTTTCTTCAAGTATGTTACTATTTGCTGTTGTTGGCTTGTGTGTACCTGCTTTATTTACCCATACTGTGGACCCAACTCTTTTGAATACTAGATATGAAGGGTTAAGTATAATAGTTGCAATAGTAATGCTTTCTATTTACATTTTAAGTCTTATTTTTTCATTCTTCACTCACAAAGATATTTATACAGTTTCTAATCAAGAAGAAGGTAGTGCTAAATGGACATTAAAGAAAGCAATATCTGTATTAGTTATTGCTACAGTTCTAGTGGCTATAGAAAGTGAATTCTTGGTAAGTGGAATAGAATCTATAACTTCAAGCTTAGGACTTAGTGAATTTTTCGTTGGTATTATTTTAATCCCTATTATAGGAAATGCTGCCGAACATAGTACTTCTGTTGTAATGGCAATGAAGAATAAAATGGACGTTGCTTTGGAAATAGCTATTGGCTCAAGCTTGCAAATTATATTATTTGTAGCACCAGTATTAATATTCTTAAGTTTATTATTCACTCCTATGAGTATTGTTTTCAATGAATTTGAACTGATTGGCCTTATTGTTGCTGTATTAATAGCTAATAGAGTTTCCAACGATGGAGAATCAAATTGGTTGGAAGGAGTTCAACTCCTTGCTGTCTATTTAATAGTTGCCGCATCATTCTTTATTTTGTAAAATTCAAAAAATAATCTAATTCCATTTTAATGCAATACCTCATAATTTCTTATTTATAAAATTATGAGGTATTATTTTTATAACCACTTATTTTTCTTGAACCATACACCACATAACACAACTACGCTGACACTTATTGAAATCACAAAGGGATATCCATAACTCCAACCATATTCCGGCATATTAAAATTCATTCCATACCACCCTACTATAAGAGTAAGTGGCAAAAATATAGTCGTGACCACCGTGAATAACCTCATTAATTGATTTTGATTTATGTCAACTTGAGCTTGATATGCTTCCCTTACTTGAGTAACATAATCTCTAAGATTATTCACATTCTGATATAGTCTATTAATACGATTAGTGAACATTCTAAAGTATCTTATTATTTTTTTATCAATTAATCCATTATCATTTTCTTCTATAGATTCTGCAATATTTAATAATCTTTCATAATACCTCTTCAATTTTAATAATTTTTTTCTCAACATAATAATCTTCTTTAAGTAATTATCATTCTTTGAAGTCATTAAGCCTTCTTCAAGTGCTGCAATTTCATATTCAAGTTCTTCAATATGATAAGTGTCCTCAAATGTAAGTTTATCAAAAAATGCATATAAAAGCTTGCTAAGATTCAATCCTTTAATCTCACCCGTTTTACTCTTAGAAATCACCTCTTCTAGAATATCATTTCCATCACTTATAAATACAAGTACGTTTTTCTGAAGAAACATACTTACTTTTTTTGATTGTTTTAATACATTATTAATTATAGGAATCTTTAAAGATATGTAATCTAGACCTTCATAACTTTCAAATTTAGATGTTCTTCCATTCATACAATCATATAATAATTTTTCGTTTATATTGAGGATGTCCGAAACTGATTTAAGTTCATCAAATTTGATGACAACAACAAATAATTTATTATTATTTGTTGTAATACTTTCCATTTTATCACTTTGTAATATATCATTCTCTAAAACATAGACCATTTTTAATCTCCTAAGTATAAATTTATTATATTTTAACATATTATCATAATCATTTCATCATATCCTTAAACTTCATAATGATTCGTTAATTAAAATTCGTTTATCGTTATGATACTTAAATTTTAACATCATAAATATTCTCCTTATTTAATTCCAAATCAATAATCTAAAGCTACTTGTAATTTTTGAATTATTATTTTAAATTTTGTTATATGGTTAGTTTACTATATAAAATTTATATTTCTGCACATAATATAATTAACTTAGAAAGGAGGCTTTTTAATGCGAAAAGGTACAAAAATAGCAATAATTGTAGTAATAATTTTGATAATAGTTGGTGTTCCTATAAGTAGTTATAATCAGTTGGTTTCTTTAGAACAGACTACCAATTCCGCATCTTCAAATATTGATACTCAATTGCAGAGAAGATCAGATCTAATTCCTAATTTGGTTAATACAGTTAAAGGATATGCTACACAAGAGAAATCTATATTTACTGATATCGCTAACGCAAGAAGCAGGCTATCTGGTGCAACGAATATACAGGAACAGGCTAATGCTGATAATCAACTTTCTGGTTCTCTTTCAAGATTATTGGCTATAGTAGAAAATTATCCTGATCTAAAGTCTAATCAAAATTTCAGGGATTTATCAGTTCAATTGGAAGGAACAGAAAATAGAATTGCAATAGCGAGACAAGATTATAATACTGCTGCAACAAATTATAATACTAAAAGAAGAAGTTTTCCAGTCAATATAGTATCTTCATTATTTGGTTTTCAAGAAAAACCACTTTATAAAGCTAGCGAAGGTTCAAAAGAGGTTCCTTCAGTAGATTTTACAAAATGATAATAAAATTAATACATAAATTTTTAAATTCATTATTATGTTTTCTTCTTTTAGTTACTTCTTCCCTTTGCCTCCTTTCAGCAAACGCTGAAAGTAAAGTTCCTTCTCCAACATCTTACAAATATTTAAATGATTATGTCCATATAATCAACGAAACTGAATTAAATAGTTTAATCTCTATCGGAAAGGAATTAGAAGATAAAACTGGTGCACAAGCTGTTGTAGTTATCATAAATTCAACTAATAATGTTCCTATTGAAGACTATGCTAATACTCTTTTTAGATCATGGGGCATCGGAGAAAAAGGTAAAGATAACGGCTTATTGATTCTTTTAGCGTTAAACGATAGGGCGTGGAGAGTTGAAGTCGGCCGCGGACTTGAAGGTGCTATTCCAGACGTTTTAAGTAGCAGAATTATGGAATCAGTTGCTAAACCTAGTTTTATAGAAGGAAAATATGGTGAAGGATTACTTAATTCTTATAGTACTTTCTGCGATCATATAGCAAAGGAATATAATGTTACTCTAGATAAATCATTAAATATCTCTGAAAAAAATACAAATGCTATTAAGTCTAATACCACAACTAAGGTGTTTGGAAGTATAATTCTAGGCGTGCTATTGCTAGATATTATATTTAATAGAGGTAGGATTTCTTTTTCACTACTTCAAATTCTTTTCTGGAGTAGTATCTTTAGAGGCCGTGGTCCCAGAGGCGGATCATCTGGAGGAGGTTTTGGTGGCTTCGGTGGTGGTTCCTCTGGTGGTGGTGGCTCTAGTGGAAACTGGTAGAACCACCCTAAACCATAAAATAAAGGTGCTCTTCTAAACGATATTTTATAATTTTCTGAATATCAGTAGTAATATTTTTCTGCAATGTTCATCTATCATGATTAGGGTTATTACTAACCTTATTTATCGCTGTTGTAACTTGTACTATTATATCAGTTTCAACTTGTTGTTTAGTACTTTCTATTTTGGCCATTATCTTTCCCAAAGGTGTTGCCACATAGTACGGTTTTAAATTGTTAAGAGAAAGTGTGAAGATGTCTCTTTTACATTTATCGCATTTACATCCATCTGTTTTTGCTAACAAGATTTCCATATACTCCTTAACCCATATTTCCATATAATTAATAACATTCTCCATTATGTTTTCTCCTTAATATTAAAGTCTTAAGCATTATCTAATCTTTACCACTGATAATGAAATTATACCACAATTTTCTAACACAACAATTATATCACTAATTTTTGAATATTTTAACCCTTATAAACTCATTTATCTGTATTTAAAGCAATAAAAGATTAGTTCTGCTAAACTCATCTTTTATTGCTTTATACTTGTTAGTTTGCTCACTGTACAAAAATATTTTATACAATATTTATTCCTTTTTAAGAATTTTAATTTGATTTATATAATTAAGTATATCTAGGTAACAATCACCTTTTTTCTGTATGCTATATACTATGTTTTGTAATTGTTGATTTTCAGTTCTTGATTCCTCAACTAAATTAGTTAAATTTGTTGATATTTCCTTTATTCCATGTAAATTATTCTTTTGAGAATCTTGAACTCCTTGTACATGTTTATATACTTCCGATTCAGCATCTACTATTTTATCTAGTATAGACGAAGATCCTTCAATAATTTTAGTTGTTTTATTTATAACTTCAGTTCCTTCATTGGATTTACCAGATAATTGCTCCATTGATTTTGTTAAATCATCTAAGGAATTCATAATATCTTTGGCATTTTTCTGAGTATCAACAGAAAGTTTTTTGATTTCATTAGCTACAACAGTAAACCCTTTTCCAGCTTCACCAACTCTAGCTGCCTCAATAGCTGCATTCAATGACAATAAATTTGTTTGCTGGGCAATTCCATTTATAATATTAGCAAACCCTTGAATGCTGTTATACTGATTTTGTATCTCTGAAATTAAACTGATAAATTCATCAAAAACCTTAGAGACTATACCGACCCGATTGATTAATTCATTAAAATCATTTCTTGCATTATCTATTTCTTTTTTAGAATTATCAAGACTAAAAAAAACACCTTGCACAAGACTTTCTGTCTTATCGCTATTATTAGATAAAACTTGCAAATACTCATTAACATTTTCTGTTTGGTTAGTCGTATATTCAGCTCCTTTAAGAAGCCTGTCTAATACGTATGTCACATTTTCTTCTTCATTAATAACTGTTCTTATATTATTTTCCATTATAGATGTTAACTCCATAACTTCATCTACGTATAGGAAACATTCCTCTTTTTCATTTATGTTAACTTCATTTTGATTTTGTATAGTTCTTATTTTCTTGCTTTTAAATTTAAACATCCCAATATCCCCCTTATTCAACTGCTAATATTACCATAGTTTGATTTACATGTTTTTTATAAAATTGTTCTCCATAGCTTACAAACCCGGTAGTATTAGGGCAAAATGAGAGGATTTCTTTATCTATTGCTTTCCAAATATTATCTTGTTGAAATTTTAAACTTCTTAATATACAATGGATTGATAGTATAAAGCTAGGTTTAAATCCGATTTTTCTAACTGTATCTTTTATTTGACTTATTGGATCGACAGGCTTTAGAACCTCTACGAAAGTACTTGACATAACTTGGCTATAAAATGTAATTGATTTATCAGCATTTACTTTCATAGGAGAAGATATAAAAATTTCATCTTCATATATTTTGCCTAAAGGATTATTTATAAAATAATTAGGAAGGTCGCTTTCTTTTATGTTTAAAGCTCTTGCATATTCAGTGCTGGCTGGAACTTTATTGAATGTCTTTATCGTTCTACTTATAGGATCGGCTTCAGTTACTAATAGCCTTTGCCCCATTGGTATGTATATATTTTCTTTAATTATACTAGTTCTTCTTTTTATGTTGAAGAATATTACTGCACTATTGACACGTTTTTCTCCTATGAATATAAATGTTTCTTTAAATTTAAGATTATCTCCAGCACTTCCACCTATGACTTTAAAATTATCATCTGTAAAATAGAGGGTACCTATAATACTTTCTTCCATTCCAGTTAAACCATCACATAATAAAAGTGCAAAAGCATTCTCATTATTTCTTATTTTTTCATAAGCCTTTTTTAAGTTATTTATGCTTTTTATTGGTGGATAACTTATTTCTATAACTTCACCATCACAAAGCTCATACTGGAATCCAGAGATAATTCCATTTTCATAACCATTTTTCCCATACTCTCCAGACGTAGAACAAAGTATAACATTTTCAGATACTAATTTGGATAATTCTACAACATTTTCTACATTTGAAAATAATATAAACCCCATATTAGTATTATTATTTGTGAACCTGGACGCTTCTTGTACGTTCGAAAATATTAAATTTATCATAATCCTATCTCCACCTTAAATTTTTCTTAAATGTAAAAATTTTCTCAAATTTCATTATAATTATATCCAATTTTTCTACAAAATACAATCACACAATTATTCTCTCATTAATTAAATTTATTGTATAGATTTAACTAAATAAAAACTTAAATATTTATATATACAAATTAAAAAAACTTAAAATAAAAGATATAAATTCAAAATGAGCAGCGCTTAATTTGAATTTATATCTTTTGATTATTAACATATTCTATATTAATAAATTTTATCTCCATCGTTTCATAACTAATTTAATTAGTTCCTGTTTCTCATTTGATTTAGGATCTTCAATTACAATATCCAGCAAATAATTTAAGATTTCACCAATCTTTTTTCCTTTATTAAATCCTAAGGATAATAAATCTCCACCATTGATTTTCAAGTTCTTTAAAGAAAAACATTCATCGTTATCAATTATTTCATTAAAATTACTTTCTGCCTCATCCAAATTTATTAAATGTTTTTTAGAGTATTTAGAGTCCTGAGCAAGTATATCCGCTCGCTGAATTTTAATTAGATCTTTAAAAAGATCTATACCTATTTCTCTCAATAGTTTTTTTATAGATACTTTATTATCCATCCTATAGTCATGATACTGTATAAGAAGTGTAACTTTATTAATTGTATTATTATCATATTTCAAATATTTTAATATTTCATTGGCTATTCTTGAGGATTCTTTTGAATAAGAACTGCAATGCAAATTGTCATTTTCATCAGTTCTTATTGTGCAAGCCTTTCCAAAATCATGAAATAGCATACTCAATCTCAAATATATTTGGGATTCTACAGTTTCAGTTGCTATAATTACATGATTATATAAATCATGTGAATGGCAAGAATTGTTTTTATTAAAATTATAGATTTTGCTTATTCCTGGAACTATGTATTCTAAAATTCCACATTCCCTCAATATTTCTATTTTTCTTGGATTATTAAGTAATATCTTATTAAATTCTTCTCTGATTCTCTCTTTTGATATATTTCTTATATTATCTTTAAGTTCTTTTATTGAATTCAGTGTTAACCTATCGATAGTAAAATCTAGTTGGGCAGAAAACCTAATTGCCCTAAGCATTCTTAATGCATCCTCGCCAAATCTTTTTCTAGGTTCACCTACAGTTCTTATTACCTTTTCATCCAAATCCTCTATCCCATTAAAATAATCTACTAATCCACTTATATTATTATATGCCATTGAATTAATGGTAAAATCTCTTCTCGCCAAATCTTCCTTTAAAGAACTCACAAACTTAACCTCTTTGGGATGTCTATTATCTTCATATTCACCATCTGATCTATAAGTTGTAATTTCATAACTCTCTTTATTTAACATTACTGTAACTGTTCCATGCTTTAATCCAGTTAATATAACTTTATCAAATAACTCCACTACTTCTAGTGGCTTAGCATTAGTTGTTATATCCCAGTCTTTAGGTTCTTTTCCTAGAATACAATCTCTAACACATCCTCCAACCATATAAGCCTCATATCCATTTTCTAATAACCTATCAATGATTAATGCAACATTTTTAGGCATCTCTATATTTTTATTCAATATTTCACCTCTAAACTTATCATTCTTATCAAAATAAATTTATCTTTATCTAATAAAAACAAGCTGCCCTCATAATCATCTGAGAACAGCTCTATTTACTAGAATTTTAATCATCTGCAACATTTCTATTATTATAAGAATAAACATTATACGTCTGCCATATTTGTTCTAAATTACCAAAAATATCAGATATGTTTTCCTTCTCTCGCATTCCTACTGCAATAATTAGTGCATTTATTACCGACATAGGTGCAACTAAAGAATCTACAAATGATGCCATATTACTTTGTGCAATTAATGTGTGATCAGCTTTAGACGCAAGAGGTGATAGTAAACTATCCGTGAGAGCAACCACTTTGGCTCCTCTATCTTGTGAAAATTCTAATGCATCAATAGTTTTAGCAGCATATCGAGGAAAACCAATTCCTATAACTAAATCTCCATCTCCTACATTTATCATTTGTTCAAATACATCTGAAATTCCATAACTTACAATTTTAACATTTTGCAGTATTATATTTAGATAAAACCCTAAAAACTCCGCAAGAGCAGTAGAACTTCTAAGACCAATTATGTATATTCTATTTGCCTCAAAAATCCCCTTTACTACGTCTTCAAACGTGTTTTGATTAATTTTTTCAAGAGTTGCACGTATATTTTCCATATCAGCTTTTAGTACACCTTTTAATGCATCTCCATCAGAAAAATAATCATTTCTAAGCTCTAATCTCTGTACAGTTGTTAGCTTATTCTTTATAAGTTCTTGTAATGCTTTTTGCAATTTAGGATATCCTGAAAAGCCAAGCTCAATCGCAAATCTTACAACTGTTGATTCAGAAACTCCAACAGATATTCCTAGTTTGGCTGCCGTCATAAATGCTGCTTTATCATAATTTTTTAATATGTACTCAGCTATTAATTTCTGACCTTTACTTAGCCTTATAAATTTTCCCTGAATTAATCTCATTAAATCTTTACTGTTTTCATTATTTACTTCATCCATCTTTTGCCTTCCTGTTACAACATTGAATAATATTATCTTAATTCTATCATCTTATTTCTAAATATTCAACAAATAACTTGTTTTTCACAGAGCATATTAAAATTTTGCAATATTTTATCAAGCTACTTTCATTACGTATTATATTTTAAAATCAATATCTTACTTTAATTTATTAATGATGTACAATCAAATTTCCTTTATCTGTCATTATGATTAGTTATTTTCTATAAACTATTAATATAATCTAGTTCTTCTTTGTTTAACTTTCTATATTCCCCTCTTTTTAAATATCCTAGTTTTATTTCCCCTATAGATATTCTTTTTAAAGATAATACATCATGGTGTATAGCAGCACACATTTTTCTTATTTGTCTGTTCTTTCCCTCATGAATACCAATCTCAATAGTCGAAACGCCTTTATCATAACTAATAACTTTAAGCTCAGCTGGAGCAGTAATATACCCTCCAATATCTATACCTATTTCAAACTTCATCTTATCTTTATCAGTTATCTCTCCCTTAACTACCGCCACATACCTTTTTATTATTTCTACCCTTGGATGGATTATTTTATTGTAAATTTCCCCATCATTTGTTAATAACAATAATCCTGAGCTATCATAATCTAATCTGCCAATTGGATATATTCTCTCATTCACCTTAACTATATCCAAAATAGTATCTCTGCCTTTTTCGTCTTTAACCGAGCTAATATATCCCTCAGGCTTATTGAGCATTATATAAACTTTATCTTCTTTCTTTTTTATTTCCTTTCCATCATATTCTATCATATCTTTTAATGGATCTACTTTTATTCCTACTTCATTAACTATAACCCCATTTACTTTAACTTTTCCTGAAATTATTAATTCCTCACATTTTCTTCTTGAAGCTACTCCACAATTTGCGAGATATTTCTGCAATCTTTCTTCCATAATTTAAATCACTCCATTTAGCATATAAATACATTTATACTTTTACATTTTAGATTATATCTTTTTCACTTATATAATACAACTTTCTAATTATTTTTATTTGAATATAAAGTAATAGAAACGCTGTCACCAGCGTTTCTATTATCTAATTATAAGGCTACTTTTAAATTGTACTCCTTATGATTAATCAAATTACCAGAGAAATCCTCCGCAACCTGCTCCGCCACCAAGGAATAAAATTAATAAAATCCAAAGCCAGCTTCCGCAGCCACCAAAGCCACCTCCGCAGCCCAAGCCGCCGCCACCAAAGCCGCCGTAGCCTCCAAATCCACCACCGTATCCACCGTATCCTCCGCAGCCGCCGCCGCATCCACAAACATTACAGCAACTAGGTTTGCAAGAGCAACAAGAATTACATTTACAGCAGCAACAATCATTAGAATGTTTAGACATGTTGATCATCTCCTATTCTTTTGTTAATATATTCTATTCGATACATATATTTTTTGTTCTTTATGATTTAAATAAAATATGAGAACCATCTACAAGTATCCTTACTGCATATGATTCTCACTAAATTAAAATTTATAAATATTCTGTTTATCAAAACTTTTTTTATCACCTAAACTATATTTTTTAATATTCTTTTTATTACTTTATAGGCTATAAATCCAATTAAAAGCATGCATATTATATCTAATCCAAGACCCTTTATTAAGTCTGATCCTATTAATACCATAGAATTTCCATTCTTCCGCTGCAAACTATGAATAAAACTTTCAGTTAAAAACAATGATGCAAATGATCCAGCCGCTGTTGATACTAATATCAGTAAAATCTTTTCATTATTTTGTGATGAAAATATCTTATTAGCGTTTTCTAGTTTATACTTATTTTGAACTACACTGTAAACAATGATCATAATTATAATAATAAATAAAATAATTACTGTTTCAATCCACAAATTTCTGATTATTATATCTTTAACGCTAATCCTATCAAATACAAGCTCAAAAAAACCTCTTCTTAATTTACCGTTATAATCTAACCCTATTATTTTATCCAATAAACTATAATTCTTATTAACTCCAAAATATACAAGTATCGAACCAACTTTAACTATTACTATAAAAATAGATGCAGGTATTATCGAAATCATACTAATAAACCCTATTACTGAATTAGAAAACATCAAATCTATTATTAACATAAACATTATACCAATAATTCCAAGTAAGATTATTTTTGAAGTTTCTATAATAACTATGTTCCAATATCCTTCAACAACGGATATAAATTCAACATTACCGAAATATGATACTGTTGCAATATAAACATAAGTCATTACAAAAAGTATTAATGTAATTAAAAGGCATATGAATTCATTATATCTAATCTGCTTTTTAGTATATGGTCCACTGCATAAAAACATTTCAGTATTTCTCTTATTAATTCCCTTTGCTATAAAATATATGGCTACAAATATAATTGATAACATAAAATATTCATTACAAACATTCGTATAATAGTAATTATCAAAATTGTTTGCAAGTCGATTTCTAACATCATTTAAATTGCTCTTTATAATTTCATATGCTACAGCGCCCCATACTAATAGTCCTATAGCTATAGCAGCTTTAGCAGAATTGAACCATGCATATAACAATCCTTTATTTAAATATTTTTTCATCGTTATCCTCCTTATCAACTTTATAGATAAAGATATCTTCTAGGCTTAGATCTATTTCTTCAATAAATAAAGGTTTAAACTTTTCTAAGCTTTTTATAAACTCCTCATCATATTCATCAGTTATTATAGTAAATACTCTGCCAACTCTACTAATTCTAAATATTCCCTTAAGTTTTAAATCTTCTTCATAAACAGGCTCATCAAAAGCCACTTGTATCTTTTTTATCTTATTCTTCATATTTTCCACAGAATTTTCATATGTAACTATGCCTTTATCTAAAATAGCTACATCATCACAAATTCTCTCAAGCTCATTTAAATGATGAGAACTTATTATTATAGTTATACCATTTTCAAAAACTTCATCTGCAAATATCTTTAATAATTTATTCTTTAGTATTGCATCTAGTCCTGATGTTGGCTCATCCAATATTAAATATTCAGCATGAATAGAAAAAGCTAGCATTATGGAAAGTCTCATCTTCATTCCTTTTGATAATTGGAATATATATTTATTAGTTTGAACTTTAAAAATTTTATTTAATTCATTAAATTTCTTTTCATCAAAATTTTTATATGAATATTTGTAATACTTTAATATTTCGCTAACTTTAAAATTTGTTTGCATGATATTCTCATCAGCTACATAGCCAATCTTATTTTTGACGTCTATATTATCATAAACATCTTGCCCATCATAAAATACATTTCCTGATGTCCCTTTATAAATTCCTGTTAAGCATCTTAAAAGTGTAGTTTTTCCCACGCCATTTGGTCCTATAATTCCAAATATTTTATTTTTATCTATTCTAATATTTATATTTTCCAAAATTTGTTTCCCATCAATCTCAAAGGATAAATTATTTACTTCTATCATTATCATCCACCCCTAACTCGGAAAATATTTGAAGTGCCAACCTTATAAATTCTTCCTTACTAACGCCCCCATAACTTGCCTCAAGTATAATTTTTTTTAATTCATTTGAAATGTGCTCCATTTTTTTCTGATCCCCCTTACCTTCATAATTAGATGTTATAAAAGTTCCTTTTCCCCTTAAAGTTTCAATTATACCTTCTCTTTCAAGTTCACCATAAGCTTTGCTTATTGTATTGGGGTTTATCATAAGTATTGATGCCAACTCTCTAACTGATGGTAATTTCTCTCCCATCTTTAAAGCTCCTTTTAGAATAAGTTCCTTTATCCCAAGTTCTATTTGTTCATAAATAGGAGTACTACTCCTAGGATCAATTCTAAGCATTGTCATTACCTTCTACATAAGAATGATACATAATATAATCAATTACTAAACCTTCCCCCTCATCTACGAGGACTAAGTTAACTTTTAGCTTTTGTGGTCTATCATCTTTTTCTTTTAGAGATCTGTAATTATATGCATCAACAATTAAACTTACTGGTTCTTCTCTTGTTATCGGACGTCTTTTAGAAAAATTATTTCGGAATCCATCATATTCACTTAGCATTTCATTTTTATCCTTTTCATTAAGATCACATACTTTTTCTATGTTTACCTTCGAAAAATTAAACTCAAAATTAGTTAACCTTTTTCGTTCTGAAAAACATTCTTTAAATTCATTTGTTTCAGTTAACTTTCCGGTATCATCAATTGCTTTTAACTGCTTATCATTTAGCTGATCTAGAACTTCATTTATAGTTTCAAAATGCTTCTGCTTTTGATAAATCTTATTATTATCCATCGCAAGAAAAGCAGTAACTATAATGACAATTCCAAACATAATAATTATCGTTGATTTTTTCATAAACTTCCCTCCTAATTGTATTAAGTGTACTAACTCATATAGTACACTTGAATTATAAAACTCATTTCTTGCTTTTTCAATTAATAATTGTTTAACATTTCTTAATTTTTCCTTAATATACATAATGTAACCGAAAATATTAATAATAAAAATAACTAGAGATTTTAACCCCTAGTTATTTTTACTATGTACAAACAATTTTCTAAATATCTTTTTTCTTCTCTCCATTAGCATAGATTAATAATGCTGCTACAGCAAAAACTACAGGTCCCGCAATCATAGCAAATGTCGATTTGTAATCCCCATGGATTGCCGGCTCGATAATTGTAAAGAAATTTGCGAATCCAACCACTGCCGTAACTATAACTCCTATAAATATAGCAAATGATTTACTTTTCAATATTATAAAAGGCTTCTCTATATTATCTTTTTTTCTAAATGATATATACGCACTTGATAAAAATAAATATGGTATAGTCATTGCGACATTAGTCATTAATACTAACATTGTGAAAAATAATTTTGCACTGCTTCCTCCCATAGAAACAAATAGCACCATAACTGCTACTATAATAGTTTGAATAAACATTGCATTTATTGGCATCTCGTTTTCATCAATAACAGCCATCTTTCCTGGCCAAAGTTTTGCTGGCGTTCCTTCTATTAACTGTTTAAGTGGAGAATATGATAGTGTAAAAAATGCTCCTGTTAATGCTAAAAACATTGATAATCCAACAAACCTAGCTACCCAATTTCCAACTTGTATAGATAACGAATTACTTAACCCCATTGAACTGCCCAAAGTATATCCTAAATTATTCATAACAACATATGCAACGTTTGCCATATTGATGTTTTCACCTGAAAGAGTGCCTGCCCAGTTTGTAAATATTCCAATCAAGAAAATTCCAAGAGAATAACCAACAGAAATTATAGCTGCTGCCATTAAAATCCCCTTAGGAAATGTCTTCTCTGGATTTTCAGTTTGATCGACAAGTCCACTCACAGCTTCGATACCACCATATGCAAATAAAGCAAAGACTAGGAATGATAAAACTGAACTAACATTCTGATAAGCTGGATTTGGTGAATTAACAAAAGACATTGTAGATGTAATTTCCTCTCTAAATTGTCCCTTATTTAATATAGATATTATAATTGCCCCTATTATCAAAACTATGTTTAGAAGTGCTACCGCTATTCCTCCAACTGATGTAATCTTAGTTATTTTGCTTATTCCTCTTTTTGATATAAGATATGTTGCAGATACCCATATAACACCAAGTACCCCTAAAACCTGAGTTGAATTCAATCCAAGTATTCCCCAATTTGATGTAGTATCTATTCCAAATATTGTATTTGATAATGGAATCCAAATAGTAGAACATATATTTATCATCCATACTACATAAGAAGAATACCACATGAAAACTCCTACAAAGGCAAACTTAGGGCCCACAGACTTCTCCATCCATGAGTATATACCACCTTTTTCATCTTTAAATGCAGATCCATATTCTGCCATCATGAATGCAAATGGTATAAAATATGTTATCCCTCCTAATATAAACCAAGGAATTGCACCATAACCCATAAGATAAAAAGATCTTGGCATATTAGCAAATCCGAAAACTGATGTAAAGATCATCAGAATTAGTGTAATTAATGTTAATTTCTTTTGTTTATTATTTTCTGCCATTTTTGTTACTCCTTAATTTTAAATACTTAACATATTCAAATAGAATGAATAGTATTTTTATTTATTATTTGCAATTTTGATGTACTTTTATGCTATATTTAAATATTTAAATACATTATAAATTCTTAAAGAATAAAAAAACTAATTAACCACACTCTATTTATACTAGAGTGTGGTTAATAGCTATGACGACTCATATTTGTTTATGCAATAATATATGCAAATAAAATATCTTAATTTATCGTTAATTTCTATCTGGTACATTAGATGGATCGTCAATTAGAGTAGTAAAAAAATAATCGTGATCATGCCCATCATTGAATGATGTTTGCCCTTGAACTATATGAATATGCTTATTTCGTGAAATATAAATCGCTGGACCAGTTGTAATGCAAACTCTATGATTATGATCATTAAATGTGTCTGTGACTTCTTCGATTCTATGAACATGAGATAGTCCAACCCTTATTGCTGGGCCAGTAGTACCAGCAATACGATGATTGTGTTCTTCACAATTCTCATCTTCTTCATAATTTGTGCTTGATAGAAATTCATGATTATGATCCCTATACCTATAATAATTATCACCAAGTTGGTTTCCTCTATAATGACGACCATAAACAATATCGCAATTATTATTGTTGCTCATATCTAATTCCTCCTCAGTTTTTATATACTATATGTTATGTACGATCATATGATTGGTGTTAAAAAGCCGAACTTATTTCATCTATCTTTCTAATTAACTAAAGTTTAATTAACGTCAACTTATAGAATAAATTTTCCTAACTTATTTAAATTAATGCTTAATGTACGTTTCTTTATAAAAATAAAAGACATGATTTTAAATACCATGTCTTTTAAATCTTTATAACTTCCTCTTAATTGTAATAATTATTATAATAATTTTTGGCTAAAAACATTATCTAAATTTACTTTTTGTATTCTTTTTGTAATTTCATCTACATCTATTGTATACAGACCTAATTCTTTCATCCTATTAAAATATACTGAACCTGCGAAAGTATATCTATCTTTTCTTCCTTCTCTAGTACTCGCCTTTTCATTCGCGTAAGTTATCATATCTCCGATTGCTATAGATGAAGGAAGTATCAAAAGCGGCATTCCCATAGCCAATCTTACCGCATTGTGTCCAGCTAAAGCACCAGTACACATTGCTTCCGTATGACCAACAAATAATCCACTTTTCTCACCTGCACAGAACAAATTATCTACGCCAATTACCTTTAAGTCATTAGTTCTTGGTGCAACTGATAAATACCTAATTGAGTTTCCTTTACTTCCTGCGTATGGATCAACATATTTAGCATTTTCTAATCCTTTTATTTTCCTTAGTTTGTATAACGGATAGTAAGTTGTCATTAGCTTTGCATGTCCCGTATCCAAGAGTATGATATTCTCAGCAAATTCTTTGAGCGCATATTGTTGGCATACTTTTGTACTTAATTTATCATAATTTATATCTTCCTTAGGAACTTTTAAAACTACAACACCTTTAGAATCTAACTCATTTCTTATTTCATCTGACAAACTTTCTTTAGCCAATTTACAAGAACCAGAGAACGCCCCTAAGATATCATCTCCTCTTTCTCCTTGAATATCGGAAACTCCACATCTTTCACTAATACTAATTCTAGGCCCAAAAGCAGGACATCTTAAAACACACATTGAGCAGCCATTTCCATAACGCAAGCAATTTCCCATAGGCCCGGTAGTTCCTGTTGTCTCTATAAATACGTCACCTTCTATATAAGTTCCATCGCTAAGATAAGCACCTTTTATTTTTTGTCCATCAAAATTTATGTCATTAACTCTGCTCTCCATCATTAGATTTATATCTAATGATTTCAAATATTTGCTAACAACTCCCTCTATTAAATTAACATTATAAAGTGTAGCATGTTTATGTCCTGGAAAATCTATATTTTTATGAGTTGAAATTTCATCTGTGATCTTAATCAGATCTCCTCCGCCAAGAGCTATTAATTCTTCTGCAGCAGTATATCTACCATTATTACGCATTATTCCACCTACATTACCAAGTCCAAGTAACAAATCTGTCTTTTCGATTATAGTAACATCTGCTCCAGCTTTTTTACTCGAAATTGCTGCCGCGCATCCAGACCAACCTCCGCCAACAATAATAACCTTCATATAAATCTTCTCCCTTCAAAAATACTTCTCGGGTCAGCCTGTTCTTTGCAGAATCTTTTTACTCTGTGACCTGAAAATCTTGATGTACATGCTCCACAAATTCCTTCACCGCAGCACATCTTAAAATTATTACAACATGAAAGTGAGACATCATTTCTATTAATGTCGCTTAAATAATTAATAACACCATAAGTCAAGATATCGGCTCCTGCTACATGAATATAATTAGTTCCATTTTTAAGCGAATCCTTAATCAATACTTTTGCATGATCTGAGAGCTTGCCCGTATCCAGTAGTGAACATTCTGATACCTCTATTTTATATTCAGATAAAATTTCTTCAGAAAAATTTTCCTCAAATGGATCTTTATCGATTATTATTTGTATATCATTATTTTGTGAAATTAACTTTCTTACTACAGGTATCATAGGAGCTAATCCAATACCTCTTGCAAGTACTAATGCTTCATTATTCTTTTGGGCCAATATATTTTTAATTCCAAAAACACCATTCCAGTAAGGTCCACGTATTACTATGTTCCCGCCTGTTTTAATATCTAATAATTTAGCAGTTTTAACCCCTCTAATTTCAACAGCAACCATGATAATGTCACTTTCTATATCTGAATTCATTATAGATATCGGAACATCGAAATAAGTATTTCCATCAGTTCTTATAAATATATAACTTCCAGGCTTCACCAAATCTATAACTAATTTATGAGGAGCTTTAAATTTAATTATCACTAATTCATCATTATAATTTAGTACCTCTGTCACATTACATTCAAAAGTTTTACGCCCTTCTTTTGCTTTATTTCCATTATTATGGAGTTCTTGATATATACAAACCCCCTTCCAATTCAAACAATCACAAAAAACTTCTCCTTGGCATTGGGAACATGTCAAACACTGCCCATACTCTGCAAGTTTACATGGACAATACTCCGTTCCCGCATCTATACAATCAATAGCTTCTTTTACCATTTTTTCTCCTTTAGATAAAATTGCTTCTAATATAAATTATTTTAAAATATCTAATTTGACACAAATATAATTGTTTAAAATTATTTATTTTCCAATATTCTAATCTATACCTTATACTCTAATGATTTATTTTTGATTTTCTAAATATTTTATTTAATAATAAAAAAAGTAGATAGTAATAAAAAACTATCTACTATTGCTTACTAAACCAATTCTTTAACTGTATGATTCCCAAATGCTACTTTCTCTAATACATAATTATATATTTTTTCTGTCACATTCCATCTATCTGGACAATTTAAAACTACAATTATCACATCTTTGCCATTATTATTAATTGATGAAACTAAACACTTACCAGCTTGGCCTGTATATCCTGTTTTAACACCATTAGCTCCTGGAATTCTCCACAATATTTTATTTATGTTATTATAATCTCTTGTAAAATTATACTTTTCTTTTGAGATTTGTTTACTTCCTACTACTTCTCTAAATAGATCATAATCCATGCCCTTAGCAGTAAGTATCGCTAAATCATATGCTGAAGAATAGTGTTTACTACTATCCAATCCATGAGGAGACTCAAAATGTGAATCTAATATTCCTATGCCCCTAGCATAATGATTCATTATTTCCGCAAATCCTTCTATTGATCCCCCTAATTCCTCGGCAATAGCTATTGCTGCATCATTTCCCGACTTAAACATTAATCCAAAAACTAACTCCCTCAAAGTAATTTCTTCGTTTTCTTTATATCCAACTGTAGACCCTCTTATACTAGCTGCTTTTTTACTTATTACTACTTTTTTATCTAGATTACCTTGTTCAATAGCTATTAAAGAAGTAAGTATCTTTGTTGTACTTGCCATTGGAACTATTTCATAAGCATTTTGTTCAAATAAAACTGCATGACTTTCCTTATCCAATGCAATCGCAGATCTAGCATTTACCCTTAAATTATTACCTTTACCTTTGGCATTTGCATCTATACATATTATTTGAGTACATATAAGAATTAGTGCTATCAATGAAGTGCATTTACTAGTACCTTTTCGCATAATTAATCACCTTCTAAACTTACTATTTGGTTCTAGTTTACCTTTAAAATTAATTTTTAAACCTAATTTTGATAATTTTCTAGGTTTATTTTTTTATTATTAGTCAATAATTATGGAGTAGATGTAGTTTGGAGGAATTTTATGAAATTATTTTATGTCTTTTTAGTGGTCTTATTAATATTTTTTATTCCTATTCCCATTAAATTTAGTATTTACTATTCTACCGTAGATTATTATATAAAATTATATGGATTTAATCTTATCTCTAAAAATAAGAAAAGAATAACACGTATAAAAAAACTCAAAAATTCACCTTTAATTAAAAGTAAGCATAAATTTTTTTCAAAAATTAATAGTAAAATAAATTTCAAGCATCTGATTTCTACTTTAAATAATTTAAAATATAGGCCACTGTTAAAAATAAATTTATCTATGGAATACTCACTAAACGATGCTGCGAGAACTGCAATTTTCTATGGAGTCATATATAATACAACATCATTAACTTACATTCTCCTTAATTACCTTTTTAATATAAAGAAATTTAATTTTAAAATAACTCCTGTATTTGATGATAATTTTTTACTAAAAATTGAAACTTCAAGTATAATTTTCTTATCACTTGCAAACATTATATATATAATAATTAATTTATTAAAAAATAACGATAAACAAGGGAGGTGACCCCTTAATAAAGGGGATTTATTATGTCAAGTGAACAACATGTAGAAAACTTAATGAAAAGTACCATGGAAAATCTTAAGGATATGATTGATGTAAACACAGTAATAGGGAAAGCCATAGAAACAAAAGATGGAGCTTATATCGTTCCTGTTTCAAGATTAAGCTTTGGATTTGCTTCTGGTGGAAGTGAATGTCTAAATTTAAAGCAAAATATCACAAGCACAACATTTCCTTTTGGAGGCGGCTCCGGAGCAGGGGTTTCTGTTAAACCTGTAGCATTCCTAGTTGTTAAACAAGATGGTGTTAGAATGCTACCTGTAGATCAAGATACTACATATGATAGAATTGTGGATACAGTTCCTCAAATCTTAGATATTGCAAAAAGTTTAGTAAAAGATATATGTGGAAAGAATAAAAAATCTGCTACTGTCAATACTACTACTGTTGATAATAATTCCGAAGAATGTTATTGCAGTGATAGCGATAATATTTAAATTGCTCCTAATTTTTAATTCAAGAGAGAAATAGTTATTTAATAATACACTATTTCTCTCTTAAATTTAATAAAATAAATATAAAATATCTAAAAATAGATTTTATTGTTTTTCAAAATTTCAAGTATTAATATATTTATAAATTCCGATGATATATCCTTAAATTTTATTCCTGTCCATGATCTTCCTGAACATCTTCTTGCCCAAATAAATCTAGAGAAGGAAGTTCTTTTAAATCTTTCAATTCAAATTGTCTTAAAAATTCATCTGTTGTTCCATATAAGATTGGTCTACCAGGCACTTCTAGTCTGCCAACCTCTTTTATAAGATCTTTTTCTAAAAGCCTTTGGAGAGCACTCTCTGATTTAACTCCTCTAATTTCATCAATATCAATTCTTGTTATAGGCTGCTTATAAGCAATTATGGCTAAACTCTCTATAGATGCTTGTGATAAAGATTGTCTTTTGTTTTTCTTCAAAAGCTTCTGTATATAATCAGAGTTTTCAGCTTTCGTAACTAACTGGTAACTTCCTTTAATACATATTATTTTTATTCCTCTATTATCATTTTCATATTCTTCCATCATTTCATGTATGATAATTTCAATAAGTTTATTTTTTTCTTCAAGATGGTTAACCAAATCCTGCAAACTTAATGGTTCACCACTAGCAAATAGTAAAGATTCTATTGCTGATTTTAAAGAATTTTTTTTCTTGTCATCTATAAATGGAATTTGAATCCCTTTATCATTACTCATCATCTGTTCTCCTTTCAATCAATATATTGCTAAAATTTTCGCTTTGATATACTTTGATCATCCTCTGTTTAATCATCTCTAGCAATGCCAAAAATGTCACAACACACTCTAATTTGCATTCACAATTTTCGATAATCTTGTGAAAGCTGCTTACCTTCTCTGTTTTTAACTTGTCCATAATATATTCTAACTTATCTTCTATTTTATATTTATCCATATATATTTTTTTCTGAATTATGTTATTTCTATTTTGCTTATTATTATATATCTCAAGTAAATTATTATATATATTAAACAATTCTATAAGACTTATATTTTTTAATAAATCTTTTTTATCAGTATCATCTCTTTTTTCTTCTATTACCTCTGGTTTCTTTCCATATATCTCGCCAGCACTAGTATATCTGTCTTTTAAAAATACTGAAACCCCTTTTATTTTCTTATAAAGAATAAGTTTTTCTAAAAGCTTTTTCTCATCATCTTCTTCATCATCTTCTTGTTTTTTAAGCTTCGGCAACAAATTCTTAGATTTAATTTCTATTAAGGTAGCCGCTACTACAATAAACTCAGAAGTTATTTCTAAATCCATCTTTTTCATTTCATTAATATAATTCAGATACTGATTAGTTATTTCATATATTTTTACATTATATATACTCATTTGATTCTTTCTTATTAAATGCAATAGAAGATCAAACGGGCCTTCAAAATCATTAATTTTAATCTTTGGAAGTTCCATATATATCTTTTTTACCTCCATTATGAATTATACTTAAATTATAACTTTAAATCTAAATAATAAGTACTATAATATATAATAACAAGTTATAACATCTAAAACAAGAATCATTAATATATATATATGTTGCAATTCACAATTCACAATTACGGCTAAAATTCTTGCAATATTTTTAGAATTATAATGAAGAATTATTTTTGCAATATATATATTTTGAATAACAAATTTACATTTGAAATTTTCTTAAGTTAAATGTTTCACTTAAGAACAATATATAAGAGCTAATTAAAAATATGTATATTATAAAAATATAAAACAAGCATAGCTAAATAAATTTAATTAAATTTATTGTTTAGCTATGCTTGAATTATTTCTTATTTATAGTTTTACAAGAAAAATATAAAATTCATAATGTTTTTTATCGGGCTATACACCTTTTTCGAATAAGTTTTTAATATTATATTTTATATTGTCAATTATATTGCCTTTCTTCACATCTCTATCGCAATATATATCTACTTCTCCCACTTTTTCGCTACCCAAATAAACTTCACATTTTCCAACTATATCTCCTGCTTTGTATTCTTTTTGTAGTTCATCTATAACAATTTTCTTATCTAAATCTTTATTACCACCCTTAGGAATTATAACATTTAAATCATCTTTTGCCATTGCCATAAAGAACTTATCTGTTTGTTCATCCATATATACTTTATCTATTTCTTCATCTTTAGATACAAGTTTTTTACCTTCATACTTTGAGAATCCATAATTAAGTAAAACACCCGCATCACGATTTCTTATTTTGTAAGTTGGTGCTCCCATTATTACAGATAGCATTCTTACTCCATTTCTTGTTGCTGTAGCGCTAATACAGTATTTAGCTTCATCTGTAAATCCAGTTTTTAGCCCGTCACATCCTTCAAAAAACCTAACTAATTTATTGTGGTTTACTAGTTCTATTGGAGATTTTCTTCCTTCTGATATATTATCCATATAAGTTCCTGTGTATTTCAATACCTTTGGATGTTTCAACAACTCTTTTGACATTATTGCTATATCTTTTGCCGTAGACATATGTCCATCAGCTGGTAATCCATTGCAATTTTTAAATGTTGTATTAACCATTCCAAGCTCTTGAGCCCTTTTGTTCATCATATTAACGAAGTCTTGTTCTGTCCCTCCAAGATATTCTGCAAGTGCAACTGCAGCATCATTTCCAGACGCTATAGCTACACCTTTCAAAAGTTCTTCAACAGTTCTTATTTCTCCAGTGTCTAAAAGCATTGTACTTCCGCCCATTTTCTTAGCATTTTCACTACAAGTTACTTTATCATCTAATTTAATTTTTCCACTATCTACAGCCTCCATTGTGAGCAACATAGTCATAATTTTTGTTACAGATGCTGGTGCAAATTTTTCATCTGCATTCTTTTCATAAAGTACTTTACCGCTCATTGGTTCCATTAATAAAGCTGATCTTGCTTCAATATTAGTTCCATCTGATTTTACTTTTTCATCTGTATCTACAGCTTTGGCTAAGTTAATTGGTAAAAGTAATAAAGTAAAAATAAATATCAAAGTAAAAGATATAATTCTTTTTGCATTATTTTTCATAGTTACTGCCTCCTTTCAAAATTAGTGTTACCATAAGAAGAAATAATATAACAAGTAATTCTAATTTTCTTAACAATATGACAATATTTTTAACTTATGCATAACTACCGAAATAAAGGGTATAAATATATTTAATAAAAAACTTCTAGTAACTTTAAATTACTAGAAGCTTTTTTACTATTTATCAAATTTTATATCGCCTAATAATGCGGCAAAAGGATTATCATTAAATTCCTCTGCTTCTTTCTTCATTTTCTTCATATAATTATTCACTTCTCTTTTATCAATCTTTCCATTTTTCTCAAATCTCTTCTTAAATTGAGAAGCTTTTTCTCTAAAATTGCAGTTACTGCCAGGGCATACGTATATTGCTCCCTCACCATTTCCTCTTAGTTCCAATTTCTTCTTGCACTCTGGACATCTAGCATTTGTCACTCTAGCTACACTTTCTCTATATCCACATTCTCTATCTTGGCAGACATTCATTACTCCATTTTTACCTTTAACCTCTAATAGATACTTGCCACAATTAGGACACTTCTTTCCAGTTTTATTATCATGAACAAACTTATTATTTGTACCTTTAACATCTTCCACTAAAGCAACTGAATAGTTTTTCATTTCTTTTATAAATGAATGATCATCTCTTTTTCCTTTTGATATTTCATCTAATTGGCTTTCCCATTTAGCCGTTAAAAGTGGTGATTTTAAATCCTTTGGCACAAGTTCCATTAATTGTTTTCCTTTTGACGTAGGAATTATTTCCTTGCCCTTTTTTTCTATAACAAATGAATTAAATAATTTTTCAATAATATCTGCTCTTGTAGCAACTGTTCCAAGGCCACCTGTTTCACCTAAAGTTTTAGCAGCTTCCTTGGAAACATTAATATATTTATGAGGACTTTCCATCGCTGATAAAAGAGTAGCTTCTGTAAACCTAGCTGGTGGTTTTGTTTCACCTTTCTTTATATTAACACTCTCTACTCTAATATTGTCCCCAATAGACACTGTAGGAAGAACTTGCTCTTTTATTTCTTCTTCATCACTATCTTCTTCTAATCTATCATAAAGCTTTTTCCATCCTTTAGCTTTAATAACTTTTCCTTTAGCTACAAGCTTTTCCCCCTGAACCTCTACCTCTATTGTGGTTTGAATATATTCAAAGGGTGGAAGCATAACGCTTAAAAATCTTTTAACCACTAAATCATAAATTTTTCTTTCTTCAGATGATAAAAGTGCTAAATTAGGCTTTTGTTCTGTTGGAATAATAGCATGGTGATCACTTACCTTTGAATTATCTACAAAACTCTTATTGCCAATTATTTTTCCTTTAAGTAGTTCTTCTGCTACAATTCTATATTCTCCAATAGAAATTGCTTTTAATCTATCAGGAATAGTAGCCACAATATCAGTAGTAATATATCTTGAATCTGTTCTTGGATAAGTTAATATTTTATAATTTTCATAAAGCCTTTGCATTATGTTTAATGTCTGTTTTGCAGAATATCCCCATATTTTATTTGCATCTCTTTGAAGTTCTGTTAAATCATAAAGAGCTGGAGAAAACTTTTTCTTATTGGCTTCATTTATATTTACTATTTTCCCCTCTGAATTTTTTAGTTTTGAAGCTACCTTATTAGCAAATTCTTCATCAAATATTCTCGAATTATTGTCTTTATTTACCCATGCTAAGTTAAATCCCCTAGTTTTTCCTTCCAAAGTATAATAAGTTTTTGGTTTAAAATTTCTTATTTCATCTTCTCTTAACACAATCATAGATAATGTTGGAGATTGAACTCTTCCTGCTGATAATTGTGCATTATATTTACATGTCAAAGCTCTTGTCACATTAAGTCCTACAAGCCAATCAGCTTCTGCTCTACATACTGCTGCTTTATAAAGATTTTTATAAGCTGCACCTGGTTTTAAATTTCTAAATCCATCTAAGATTGCTTTTTCTGTTTGAGATGAGATCCATAATCTTTTAAGCGGCTTTTTCACCCCTGATTTCTCCAAAATCCACCTAGCAACTAATTCCCCTTCTCTTCCAGCATCTGTAGCAATTACAATATCGCTAACATCATTTCTCAATAATTGTTTTTTTACTTCATTATATTGTCTCCCTGTTTTTTTTAACACCGTAAGTTTCATATGTTTAGGAAGCATTGGGAGTGTTTCCATTTTCCACTCTTTATATTTATTATCATATCCTTCAGGATCCATAAGCCCAACTAAATGCCCCATTGCCCAAGTCACTATATATTTACTACCTTCTATATATGAACCTTTATTTTGGTTACACTTAAGAACTTTTGCCAAATCTCTCCCCACTGATGGTTTTTCTGCTAATACTAATGTTTTACTCATTTTTTCTCCTTGTCGATAAAAAATTCAATAATAAAAATTTATTTCTTATCATTGTTTATTTTCTATACTTAATTTTATTTTAGTAAAATATATATTTCTCAAATTAATCATATTTATTTTACAAATTTTAAGACGTCTTATCGTTTATTTAATTATTCTAGTATATGATTATCAGTATGATTTTTAATTACTTTATCATTATACAACGTTTTTCTTGATAATCCTATTATTTTGAATCAACTATTCTCAGCTTAGTCATTTTAAAATCACTAATTCTTTACACCCACCATTATTTTTCAATAATTAACTTGAATTTATGATTAACCCTACTATCATAGATGCTTAATGACCATTTTCACTGTACTGCTATCATATAAATATAACTCATATCTACATAGTCTTTGTCAAATAATTAGTTAATTATTTAGCTTATAATTTGTTTTAAAGTAAAAACTCAATTCTATTCAAACATATTTATGTATATATTTAAATATACTAACTTAATTTTATTATAAATTTATATAATAATAACTTTAATGTTCATTAATAAAGGAGGTTTTTATGGGAACTAAAAGATGGATTGCCAATGTAGATAATATAAATTACACTATAGAATATTCTAAAAATTTTTTAAGAAAGACCCTACTAGTAAATAACATTCCTGTAAAACTTCAAAGCTCTAAAACTTTTGGAGTTACACGCGAGACTACATTTAAACTAGGAAGTAAAACCGCTATTCTGGTAAGTATAGATAATAACTGTGATATTGCTATTAATGGTACATACTTAGATTCAGGAAAAAACTATGTCCAAGTAAAATACATGCCTGGCTGGAATTTTATATTTTTAGGCTTAATTTTACTTATCTTTATACTCTCTTACGATAGTCTATGTTCTGCACTTTTTACTTTAACAGGTTTTTATTTTCTTATAAGAGTAAGTATAGAGCCATCTTTAAATACAAGGCAGAGACTTCTAATTTGCTCATTTATAACATTCTCCATGCATTTGTTTTTTTGGGGTGTTTTATTTGTATTAATTTCTATTTTGTAATATTTTCTTGCAAAAGGATTATAAAATAGAATATTATTTTTTATAATATCTATACTAAATTTACCACAATTAATTTTTCTTAATGTAGACATACTATATATATAATAAATTAAAGGAGATGATTTTGTGGACAATAATAATAATAAAGATTATTCAGAAAGTAATTTTTTAAGAAATGGTAACAAAACTCAAAATCAATATGCGAAAAGTAGTTACAATACAACAATAAAAAAGCCTGGAAGAAATGAAAGTGGTATTGAAGCTGAAAAAAGAGGATTTTAATTTCCGAGCCAAATTAACATATTAATAATAAATTTCCCCTAAAAATCTATTATGCTTTTTAATCTAAAATAGAAGAAGTTTCATATAGTTAAATCCTTACAACTATATGAAACTTCTTTTATTCAATAAGTACTTGAAAATATATAATTCTAATTTAAATCATTTATAAATATTATACTCATCTAATAATCCTAAGATTCTTTTTACCGCATGCTTTGCATCTTTAGGTAATCTTTCCATAGCTTGTTCCCTTTGACTTTCATCACTAATTTGAGCTATTTGAATAACTCTTTGCTGAAGTCCTGGCACCTTGTTTAATTCAGATACAGCTTTATTAAATTTATTAGCAAAGTCAGGATCTTGTTGCATTCTTTGTTGAACATTCATGATTAATTGATAAGGATTCATTAATTTTTCCTCCCATAAAACCTTCTTTCTTCATAATATATATTATTCTGAAATACTTTAAATGTTCATGAGAAATTTTTAAATAAAATATTTATAAAAACTTAATCTTAATTTTATTAGTTTTTTTCATATATAAGCTACTCCGATTGACTTTAATTTGTTCGTTATTCTACGATATTTTTCATTATTAATAATTCCTATGCTATTGCTGGGTATGATAACATTAAGTCCAATCTTAACAGCACTTCTTGCAGTCTTAAAAATACATTCATTATTATCAACTCCAACCAACTCTATTTTACTCACTTCATTCTTTTTCATGAATTTCACTAAATTACTATTTCTAAAAGCACTTGCAAATTGTTTTTCAAAATAATTTTGCGATACTATCTTAATCCTCTTATCCAATTTGGCCCCTTTAGTTCCTACAAGACCGTATCCAAAAAACTTCTTATAAAAAAAATTATTAGGAAGTACACTAGCAATATAAATTACTATATCTTTATTTCTCTGATAAAATATAATTTTCTTATTTATATTATTAATAAGATTATCTACATCTTCAAAATTAAATCTCTCTTTATTACGCTGTTCACCAATAAAATCTTCTTGAGCATCAATAATTAAAAGTGCTTTTTTCATCTATCTCCTCATCTTCCACATAAATCATATTATATTTTCAAAATCTCTTATGTAAATTCTAAACCTCACTTTATTTTATTATTATCTTAAGTATTTAATTACTTATTTAAGTATAAATAATAGAGACAATAAAAATAATAATTTCTATTTACTCTTTAGAATTCTAGATAAATATAACAAGAGGCTTCATATAAATGAAGCCTCACTATATCCTTATTACTTAATTGTATAGTGGATGTTTATCGCATAAAGTTTCTATTCTAGTTTTAAGAGCTGATAAATCTCCATCTCTATTCTCTATTGCCTCTGATATAACCGCTGCAATTTCAGCCATATCATCCTTTACAAAACCTCTAGTTGTTATCGCTGCTGTACCAATTCTGATTCCTGAAGTTACAAATGGACTTCTTGTTTCATTAGGTACTGTGTTTTTATTAACAGTTATTCCAACGGAATCTAATAAAGCCTCCGCTTCTTTTCCTGTTATGTCTTTGTTATTTAAATCAACTAAGAATACATGGTTATCTGTTCCACCTGATACAATTTTAAAACCTCTAGCTATTAATTGTGCTGCAAGTTCTTTGCAGTTTTCAACTACATTTTCTCCATATGTTTTAAAACTTGGATCTAATGCTTCTTTAAAACACACAGCCTTAGCAGCTATAATATGCTCTAGAGGACCTCCTTGTATTCCAGGAAATATGTTTTTATTTAATACTTGAGCATATTTCTCTTTACAAAGTATTAACCCACCTCTTGGACCTCTTAAAGTCTTATGAGTTGTTGTTGTTACAAAATCAGAATATGGCACTGGTGATGGATGAACACCTGCAGCAACAAGTCCTGCAATATGAGCCATATCTACCATTAGTAATGCACCAACTTCATCAGCTATTTCTCTAAACTTTGGAAAATCTAAAATTCTTGCATATGCGCTTGCACCAGCAACTATAAGCTTTGGCTTATTTTCAATAGCTAGCTTTCTTACATTTTCATAGTCAATCATCTCAGTTTCTTTATCAACTCCATAAGATACAAAGTTAAACAATTTTCCTGAAAAGTTAACTGGAGAACCATGAGTTAAATGTCCACCATGGCTCAAATCCATACCCAATACAGTATCTCCTGGTTCTAATACTGCAAAATATACAGCCATATTAGCTTGTGAACCTGAATGAGGTTGAACATTAGCATGCTCTGCCCCAAATAATTCCTTAGCTCTATCAATTGCAATTTGTTCTATTTCATCTACAACGTGACATCCTCCATAATATCTTTTATTTGGATATCCCTCAGCATATTTATTAGTTAAATAAGAGCCCATAGCTTCCATAACAGCCGGACTTACAATATTTTCTGAAGCTATTAATTCTATTCCTTTTTGTTGTCTAACTAGCTCTTTCTCAATTAAATCATAAATTTCTTTATCTTCTCTTTGTATATTTTCAAAATTCATCTTAATAAATCACCCCAATATATTTTTGTTCCCTAACGGGCACGAGAAACCACTTTAACATAGTATAAAATATGTACAAGAGTTTCACTTATATTCAAATTATATGTTTTCTTACTAAATTTATCAACTATTTTTTATATTTTTATATTTCCTTTAGTAGAATTTGTTATATTTTATATTATCTTATAGATTCAGTCTACTATATTAATATGCTTAACTTCCAATGATTTTATCCGCTGATAACATATAATCTTTCATTATTAAATATTATATAACTTACTCCTATAAGAATTATTTATTATGTGCTATAATTCATTTGTTATAAAAAATATATTGGAGAAAAAATTATGGACTTAAATAAATTACTCAAAGTATCTACATTGGCTGGAAAAATAATGCTAGAAAGTGGTGCTGAAACTTATAGAGTCGAAGAAACCATTAGTAGAATATGTACTGCCTTTGGTGCTCATACAGTTGATAGTTTTGTAATACCGACAGGGATAATTGTAACAGTCACTTATTACGATGAGGTTGCTACCCTTGTTCAAAGAATTATTTCTAGGGGTGTTGATTTACATAAAGTAGATTTAGTCAATGATCTTTCTAGAAAAATACAAACAGAAACTATTGATATAAATGAATTTAATAAAGAACTTACAAACATATCGAATAGCCATAGGTACTCTAACTTAACCACTTTATTGTGGTCTGCTCTTAGCGCAGGATGCTTTAGTATTATGTTTGGTGGAAATCTTAAAGACTTTATTTCTGCAAGCATAATTGGTGCAGTAATAAAAATCATTGTTGTTATATGCCAAAAATTAAATATAAACGAATTTTTCACTAATTCCTTAAGTGGAGGATTGTGTGCATTTTTAGCTATAGCATTCATAAAATTAAATTTATCTAATAATTTAGATAAAACTATTATAGGTTCTATTATGCTTCTTGTTCCTGGGCTCACAATTACTAATGCAATTAGAGATACTATAGCTGGTGACTTTTTATCTGGTATAACAAAAGCCTCCGAAGCATTTTTAGTTGCGGTTTCTATAGCTGTTGGCACTGGTGCAGTTTTAAGCCTATTTATAAATAACTTAGGTTAATTCTAATCCAAATAATAAGCTAATAGAATATATTTCATTTTTATTATAATATTTAGGAGGTTTTATGCTAACACAAATTGCAGTCTCATTTTTAGCATCCTTAGGCTTTGGAATAATTTTTAATATAAAAGGAAAGAATTTAATATTTGCATCTATAGGTGGTGCTATAAGTTGGTTTTCTTATCTTTATTTAAAAGAAAATTATATAGGTGATATCTTATCATTGTTTATATCCTCAATACTATTTAGCATATATTCAGAAATTTGTGCAAGGCTTTTAAAAACACCTGTAACAACTTTGGTAATTTGTGCACTTATTCCACTAGTTCCTGGTTCTGGAATGTACTATACAATGTACGAAACAATAAGTGGCAATATAAACCGTGCAGTAGAATTAGGGTTAAATACATTAGCTAGTGCTGGAACATTAGCATTAGGGGTAATATTTGTATCTACTATAACAAAACAGGTAACAAATTTAAAAAAAGTTAAAGAAAAATTACTAGAAAAATAAATTAACTGGATTATTTTTCTAGTAATTTTTTAATCTCTTTTATTTCTTCTCTTAAATCATTTAATGATAATTCCAAATGGTTTATCTTACTATCCATGTCCTCTTCTGAATTTTTCTTCTTAATATCATTTGTTGATTTATTAGGTTTATTTTTGCTTGAGTTAGTATTTTGCGAACTACTACAAAACGGATTACTTACATTATAACTTTTAGGATTAAAGTATATTCCTGGTCCTCCTTGGAAATATTGCTGCTGGGCATTATATGTCTCTATTACTTGGCCAACTAATTGCAGCCAATTTCCTAATGCATTTTGAACATTGAACGGAAGCCTTCCTGATAATATATTTCCCAATATCTCTCCTATAAGAATAAATAGCTGTGGATCTACATCTTGAAATCCGTTTGGAATATCTCTACATTCTGAATTTTCAAACTCATCCTCTGTTTTATCTCCATTGTCATTTTTACCACAACTACTATATCCACAAGCTCTCGCTAGATTCTCAAAATCATTCCATCCCTTAAACTCCATAGTTTCCTCTAAATTGTAATTACTTTTTATCATTATATTATTTATTTTTAGCAATGTTCCTATAATACCAACAGCAAGTCATTTCTACTTACTTCATTTAAGTAAAGATTTATAAACCAAGTCTTCTTTCAAGCTCCAAAATTCCATCTTTAACTTCCTCTATAGGAAGATTACCTTCCGCTAATTCATCGTAATCTTTTTCTTTAAGTCTGTTGTAAAATTTAATTCCTTCTAAAATAATGCTACCATCATTATCAGTCTTTCTAAGAATATAAAATAAGGTATCCTCTGCTCTATCAAACTTATTAGTCAGTTCATATATTCTAAATATTTTCTTGTCTAAATCTAAGGAAAGTTCATAATTAATTAATTCATCTGCTACTTCTGTTGCTTCATAAAGATATTTCTCATTTATCTCATCATCTTCAATATAAGCCTTATAAAAACCTTCTAGTGACTTTTCATAATATTGAATTTTAGCGCTTTCATTATTTTCCTTATCGCTAATAAGTCCTTGAAGTTTCATAAGACTTCCAAATGCTATAAATTTTTCTGCATTATAATGCGTTTCTTTACCTATAAAACTTTCTATGCTGCTGAAAGAAAATATGTCTATAGTTCCTATATCGATTCCTACGAGAGCCTTAAGTTTTTTGTTTATTTTTTCTTTAGCTTCTCCTATATCACCCTTTACTATATCCTTTCTTACTTCTTCATTTGTTAATGTTAAAGTATTCTCTATCTCTTTCATATAATCATTCTTTATCATTGAGTCGCACCTCATCTTTTAAATTATTAGTTAAATTTGTATATTCCTAAAATATAAATACCTTTGCATTTAATTATTATACTCATAAAAATTTATAAAATATTAGATTTTCTAATACATCACATTTTTATACATTTCTCATACAATATAATATAAAAAGAATCTCTTACAACTAAATTATACGGAGAAAAACTTGATAAACTTATGATAGTATGGAGGTAATTTATGAATATTATTTGTGAAAATGAACATGATTATGATTGCTACGATACTCGTCCTAGCTGCACTTATTCTGACAATCGTCCTAGTTGCAGATGTTACAATCGTGCCCCAGAGCCTGGTAGAGCTTTACTAAATGTTGGTTCTGGTGGAGTTGGACCATTGCCTATAATTTCAACACCATTATCTAGACCTATACCTGTAGCTAGTGTTTCTCTAGATACTACTAACATGTGTAATCCTAAAGTGCTTTTAACATTTACTAGCATAATTTCTTTACCTGTAGATATTTTAGTAAATTTAAATTTCACATTAATAAAAACAGTTGGTGATGGAGCTCCTCAACCAATAGGTGGAACATTTACTTTCGCCGAAACAGTTAGTGTCTTAGAATCTGAATCATTTAGTTTTCAATTTTGTGATTGCAATCCAGCTTATGCTAATACGACTTATACAGTTCAACTTGAGCCAACTAGCTTAATTTCTGTAACAGCTGGATTAACTATAACTAATGCAGTATTATCAGCTTTAGCTGTTGAATCTCTATAATTATAGCTAATTATATTAAAGGGAGCTCTTTTGAGAGCTTCCTTTATTTTTATATTTTAAACGAAATTTAATACCCTTAATATTTCTACACCAATTTCTCTTTCCGTACCTTTATAAGGATAGCAATGAATATGAATTGCAGGATTAAAATTTAGTTCGATTATTGAGTAATTAGAATTTTCGTCGTTAAAATTTTCAAGCATCATGTCAACTCCACAAATTCTTGCGTTTACAGCATCCGCTGCATTTACAGCTATTATTTTAAACTTTTCAGGAATACTATCAGTATAATCTATACTATCTCCTCCAGTGCTTATGTTTGAATTCTCTCTTAGATAAACAATTTCGTCTTCCTCAGGGATATAATTAAAATCTTTATTTTGTTGCTTTAAAAATAATTCTGCACTTTCATCTAAAATTATCTTTTCAAGTGGTGTTACATAGTGATGACCTCTTAACGGATCCTGATTCTTTATTTCCACTAGTTCCTTAATAGAACTGACTCCATCCCCTTTAACATTAGCTGGAACTCTATGAAGTATTCCTGCAACTTTACCGTCTATAACTAAAAAACGATATTCTTTTCCCTTAACAAATTCTTCTATGAGAACTGTATTATCATATTTAAATGCGAGTTCAAAAGCCTTTTTAATACTCTCTTCATCAGCGCCTTCTTTAAATATACTTATACCTATCCCAAAATTTGTTGATTTTGGTTTAATAACAACTGGCTTTTTAGTAAATTCTTTTATTATATTAAAAGACTCATTTATTGAATTTACCTCAATTCCTTTTGGAACCTTAATACCACTATCAGAAAGAACTCTTTTAGTCACGCTCTTATTTTCCATAATTAAAGCAGTTATATAGCTATCTTTTGATGTTTTAGTTGCCTGCTTAATATATTCTACTTTATTATTCTTTCTAAGTGATATGAAATTTTCGAATTTATCCAAAACTTCAACTTCTACTCCTCTTTTAATGGCTTCTTTCATTAATATTTGAGTAGATAGCTCTAATTCTTCATATCCTTCCAATTTAAATCTGTTTTTATAAGAATTTTCTTTATATTTTTGTGCTATATCTAAATGGGCATTGATATATCCTTCTTCTTTTACTTTTTTTTCAATTTTATAAGCATATGTTAGTTGATTATTCTTAATTTTTTCGATCATCAAGTCAATAATTCTTTCTTTTCCAAGATTCAATTTATCATTAATATCTCTTATATTATTTAATATTTCTACTCCCCAATGCTCTTTGGAAATAAGCTCTCCATCTTTCTTTAATAAAACATCTTTTTGTCCTAGTTTTGAAATTATATTTTGGTTTTCTGTTCCCTCTTCCTGCCATCTATCATAGTCAGTTTCTTCATTAATTAGCAAAAACAAATTAAATACTTGAAGAAAATACAGATCATCTAAGCTTATTCCTCCTTTTTCAAAAGGATTAATATCAATACTTCTATATTCTAGATATTGGATTCCATCTTTACTAAGTGAATTAAAGAAATCACTTGGATCTTTTGGTTTAAGCCTTACACAGCTATATAATTCTTTATGGCTTCCTATAAGCTTATCGCTTACAAATCTCCTTAAACTTTCAATATGCTCATCAACAGAATTATAATTAGGATATAGATCTATTTTATTCTTATACCCACATTCACTATTTCTATAAGACAAAGCCCCTTCATTTGAAAAACTATCATGTGCAATTTCCTTAGATGAATTCATACAAGGTCCCATATAGCTTTTGTCAACAACTCCACTTGCTCCTAAAAGATAGATAATAATCCACCTATACCTCAAGTAATTTCTTGTAACCTTTAAGTATAAGTTATTTTTAAACTCCTTGTATCTCAATTTCTGATTTTCATTAAATATTCCACTAAAAATCTTATGAGTGTTCTGTCTTTCATATAAACAGTATAACTTTCTCAAGAAATCATCATCAAAGGAAAAATTATAATGGATACCGCATATAAGCTGTTTTTTACCTCCATATTTTTTTATTAAATTTTCTCTGTAACGTCTAGCTTCTCTACCTTTTTCATTGTCACCATATTCTGCAATTCTAATTTTATCATCGGTAGGTACTATTCCCGGCATAGACTGTGGCCATAAATATTCATCCTCAATTTCCATTGCAGCAATATCATATAGCACTCTAGAAAAATTATATGTTTCTTCTATATTTTTAAATGGTGGTGTTATAACTTCTATTTGACTTTCAGCAAAATCCGTAGTTATATATTTGTTTTCCACTTTCTCACCAAACACTGCTGGATGCCTTTTAACTGATAACTCCCCTTTATTATTTACTCTTAAACTTTCTCTTTCTATACCATAATTACCTTTTAATAATTCAAAAGGTGTAAATAATTCTTTAAGTTCATTTAACATTGACTGCCTCCCCATATAAATTTTATCTATATATTTTATTAATTCCTATTTATATTTTCTTTTCACCTCAATTATATATAATATATAAGCTACACTTCCTTTTAGAATACTCGATATAGAAATACTTATCCAAATGCCATTTAAACCAAATGGTTTTATTAAAGCTAAGGCCATTGGTATTCGTAGTGCTGTAAATACAACGCTTATAATTGAAGATATTTTAGGTTTTCCTATACCTGTAAATAATCCATTAGATACAGTTTCTGTAGTACTAAATAATTGAGAAAATGCTACTACTTGTAAGTACATATTAGCTATTGCAATTGTTTGCTGATCTTTAACAAATAATTTAACAAATGGTGTACTAAAAAACATGAATATAAATGCCATAAGAAGAGAATATACAATTCCTATCTTAAGTGCAGTGTTATACCCTTCTTTGATTCTTCTATATTTTTTAGCCCCAAAATTTTGACCTGTAAATGCAGCTATCGCACCATGAAGACCACCAATAACCATATATGTAATAGATTCAATTTGAAGTCCTATTTTTTGAGCAGCTATTGCATCTGATCCAAATATGGCTATTATTTTTGCAAGGAATATGTTTATTACAGTAAATAGAATTCTTTGTATAGCCATAGGAAATCCTAAAATTATTATTTCCTTTATCTTATTATAATCAATTTTTACACTAAAATTATACCTAAGTGTTCCCGATGATCTAAATAAATATAACAAAAACATTATAATATTAGCAATCATTGTTGCAATTGCTGCTCCTTCAACGCCTAGTTTTACAGCATAAATAAAAATCGGGTCTAATATTATATTTGCAACTACTCCTACAACATTTATATTAAATGCTAATTTATTATTTCCAAAGCTCCCCAGTATCCTTGCATATAAAAGATTAAAAAATGCAAAAATTATTGTAGGTCCACTGAAAATTAAAAATTCATATGCATCTTTTTCAACTGCAATATTATTTATATTTAAAAAATTCACAAGTGCTCTTCCTAATATAATAAGTATAGACCCAAAAATAAACGACATTACTGCATTAATTAAAAGGCCCGCATTAATATACTCTTTTACCTCATTCTCTTCTTTTTTACCTATAGAATGTGCGACTTTTATTCCTGTTCCTATAACTACTAATGAGTTTATAGAATATCCAAGGCCTACGAAAAAACTCGCTGATCCAACACTCGCTACAGCATTACTTCCAAGTCCGCCAACCCACAGCATATCAACCAGATTATATGTAAATTGTAGCAATGAACTTCCCATTATTGGTACTGATAATGTTGTTAGAACATTCAATGTTTTTCCTTTAGTTAAATCAATCTGTCTCATTTCATCTCCGTTTTTATAAATTTTTATTATTTTTAATAAGTACATTATATTTAGTATATTATAAAGATTAACAAAATCGTACTTTCATATTAACTTTTAATTAGAATCTTCATTTTTCTTATCAATTTGTACGCAATCCTCATTTTCTGTAATTAGATTAAGTAAAAACAGCACTAATCTGTTACAATTACTTGTGTTTAACTTGTACAAGTTCCAAATTCCATCTTTTCTTGCTTTAACCAACCCACAATCTATTAATACCTTCATATGATGCGATAAAGTAGGTTGTGTAAATTCAAAGCTCTCTAATATCTCACACGCACATTTTTCTCCACAAGATAATAAGTCTATTATTTTTAGCCTATTAGGATCTGAAAGTGCCTTTAAAATTCTTCCATTCTTATCATATTTCTTACACACATTTAACTCCTTTTTCAATATTAGCCATTTTACTAATCTATGTATATAGTATAGATATTCATCTATGTGTAGTCAAGATTTTTTATTTTAATTTGCCTTTTAAACCGCCATCACATATATACCTATCTATTTGATGCCATAACTCTAGCTACTGTCTTATGTTGATAAATAGTATATTTTAATCTAAGGTTTCCGCAAACATAAATGCTAGTATTATTCTTTTAGCATTTCTCATTAATATATTTTACTTTCTATAGAAATATCGCTTAAATCAAAAGAGCCAAGATTTTATTCCTGACTCTAGATTTTCTAATCAACATTTTATGATGTTACAAAGTATAATTTTAATCTATGTAAATCATATAATAAATTTTACTACTAGTTTCGCAGCTTTAAAAGTAAGCTTCCCATATAAATTTCTTAATATAATTTATGTAAAATTGTTCTTCAAAAACATTATACAAATATTTGTTTATCTACGCATTTACTATTTCTCCACCATTAACATGGATTACTTGCCCTGTGATATATGAAGCACATTGTGAAGCTAGAAATACGTATGCTCCAGCACACTCTACTGGCTGTCCTGCTCTTCCCAATGGTGTATCCGATCCAAATTTCTCAACCTTTTTTTCATCAAAGCTTGCTGGAATTAATGGTGTCCAGATTGGCCCAGGTGCAACAGCATTTACTCTTATATTAGTTTTTCCTTTTGCTAATGCAGTAGATAAAGATCTTGTTAATGTAACTATAGCACCTTTAGTCATTGAATAATCAATTAATGTTTCATTTCCCTTATATGCAGTTATTGAAGCAGTATTTATTATGCATCCACCTGCTTTTAAATGATTTAATGCTGCCCTTGTCATATAAAATGTTCCATATACGTTTGTCTTAAATGTCTTATCAAATTGCTCGTCACTTATTTGCTTGAAATCTGCACTTTCATATTGAACTGCTGCATTATTAACTAATATATCTATTTTTCCATATTCTTTAATAGTTTTTTCTAAAACATTATTACAAAAATTAGGATCACTTATATCACCTTTAATTAAGGTACATCTTCTCCCTATATTATCCATTATTTTTTTTGTTTCTTCTGCATCTTTATTTTCATTATAATAAGCAATCACTATGTCAGCACCTTGATTTGCATATGCTATAGCAACAGCCTTTCCGATTCCACTATCGCCTCCAGTAATTACTGCAATCTTGTCCTTTAATATATCTCCTTTTTTATTATAACTTGGATCATCATATATTGGAGCTGGATTCATTTCATACTCCAGTCCTGGTTGTTCTTTTTGTTCTTGTTTTGGAAAAGATGTTGGAAAATTCATTTTAATTCCTCCTGTTTTTCTTTATTTTTATAAAAATTAGTTTTTCCTATATACTAAAAAATATTTATGTACAAAAAATTAAACTTCTAGTAAGTTAGAAATTTAATTTCACTTAACTTACTAGAAGTTTATTTATAATACCTCTTATTCATCTATTCTCTCAATTGCGAGTCCTACAAGTCCTGGTCCTGTATTTACCCCAAGCGCTGGACCAATTGTTCCAGCTATTGTACACTCAACTACATTGGGTAAATCTTTTATCAAACAGTATAGGTTTTGTACCTTATCAAAACCATTTCCATCTAAAATCCAGGCTTTATATTTACCTTTTTCTAAATACATTTTAAATATACTGGTTAATTTAGATACAGCTTGCTTTGAACCTCTAACTTTAGCTGCAGTTCTATATGTTCCATCTTCTGCTACAGTTATTATTGGCTTAAGATTCAAAAACTCTCCTATTGTTCCTGCCACTTTGCCAATCCTTCCTCCTTTTTGAAGATATTCTAAAGTATCTATTGTAAAAAATAAATCTATCTTCTCTCTGTATGTAGGTAGAATTTCAATTATTTCATTAAATGTTTTACCTTCTCTAATTAACCTTGAAGTTTCCAAAACCATTGCGCCTTCTGCCATTGTTAATGTTCTAGAATCAAAAACAAAAGTTTTCAGCTCCTTGAACTCCTCACAAATTAGTCTTACTGCATTATATGTTCCTGAAAATGCAGATGAAATAGTTATTATTATTGCATGCGTAAATCCCTCACTAACAACATCTTTCAGAACGCTTGTTATTTTTTCAATACTCGGTAACGATGTTTTAGGAATTTCTGTTTTTAATCTTTCATACATAAATTGGGGAGTTATATCAATTCTATCCTCGTATTCCTTATCCGAATATATAATTTTAAATGGCAAAAGCCTTATTTGGTTTGCTTCTAATAACTCTATGCTTATATCCGATGCACTATCAGTAATTAATGCTATTTTTTCCACTTATTGTTCCTCCTAAATTAATTTTACATTAAAATCATTATATCACTCTCTATACGTTTATCAATATTTCCAAAACATTTCGAAACTAATACCCTAACTTTTAAAAAATCTAATCTTTAAAATCGAAAAATAAATCACCTATAGACAATTTTACTTTAACGGGAATAATGCTTATTTAACTATTACACCAAGAAATCTTGCTAGCTCAACTGCCTGCATAGGAGATACAATAGCATCTTTTAGCTCTTTTCCAGTTAACGATATGTCCGAAATGTTATTTTCTCTAAAATCTACTTTTTTAAGAGGAGTATTAGTAAACTCAGAGTTAGCTAAATCACATCCATTAAATGCAACATACGTAAAGCTACATTCCAAAAACATACTACTTTGCATATCACATTCCTGAAATTTTACATTCTTGACCTTTGAATATCCAAAGTTTGAGTATCTGCTAACTGTATCTTTAAAAAGAACCTCTTGTATACTACTATCACTAAAATCAGATCCTAAAAGCTTGCAATTATTAAATTCTACTCTATGTATACTTCCATTTGAAAAATCAATATTTGATAAATCACAATTTTCAAATATTATATCTACTAAGTCTACATTTCTTAAACAACACTCCCTAAACACAACATTTTCAAACTTGCATGCACTAATCTCTACCCTTTCTTCATTCATATATTCTAGACAACTATTCCTAACTAAAGTATTTGTTAAATATTTTTCATTTATGAGTTTCTCTTTAATGTTTATATTTTCTTCTAATATACTCTTTAATCTTGGTCCTGATATTTTTTTTAATTCCGCCATATGCATTCTCCTTACCCCAAAATTAATTTTAAATTTTCCTTTATTATAATTCTTATTTTATGAATTGTGTATAATAATTTACTATACACAATCTTGATTTTATTTTAGTACATATATAAAAGAGAACTTTAACTAAAGTAAAGCTCTCTTTATTGACGGAAATTAAAATCAAACCAAATTGTCATTCTTATACAATTCCTCAACTCGCGCCCAGTCAATTAAATTCCATATGTTTTTAACGTAATCTCCACGTAAATTTTTATATTTCAGATAATACGAGTGCTCCCAAACATCTATTGTTAGTATTGGAGTAAATCCAAAACTTAGAGGTGTATCCTGATTTGAACTATTTGCAACTTTCAGCTTACCACGTTTATCTTTAACTAGCCAGCCATAGCCTGATCCAAATTTATTTATTGCAGTTTCGCTAACAAGCTTCTTTAACATTTCTAGTGAACCAAAAGTACTAACTATTTCGTTAAGTAGTTTCCCTTCAGGTTCCTTTTTAGGATAAGGGAAAAGAATTGAAAAATATAAATTGTGATTTAATACACCTCCACCTTGATTTATAACATCGCGATAAATTTTTTTAGGTATTTTATTTGGATTTGAAAGTATTTGCTCTAAGGTTTTTCCATCTGTAAATTTCTCATATCCCTTAAGCACATTATTTAGTTTATCAACATATCCTTGAAGATGTTTAGTATAGTGTATTTTTACAGTTTCTTCATCAATGTATGGTTCTAGTGAATTATACGAATACGTTAATTCAATTTTTTCATATCTCATATTTTTCCTCCAAACTTTAGAGAACAAAATTCATTTTATATTATAGTATGTTTTAATTGAATAAATGTTCACCTAAATAATCAAAGTAAAAATTTGAAATCCTATCAACACACATGAGAAAATCTATAATTCTTTACAGTACAAACTTCTCAATTATTATTTCTCCTTCTTTATTGACATATGCCTTAATATCTTTACTTGAGACATCTAATGTTTTTAATCTTTCTCCAAAGCAAAAAACTGTATTGCTATATGCAATTTTTGCAGTTATAATTCCTCCTTGCAACACTTCCAATTTGGTTGTTACCCCCGAAGGACTCCCAACTATTCCAAGTTTAATATTTCCTCTTGCTGATATAACGCCCCCTCTGGCTACTGAATCATCACGTAAAAAAATAATATCATTTAGTGCTGTTAAATTAGAAACATATTGTCCTTTATCTTTTATAATAATATTTCCTGTAGATTTTATTAAAGAATCCTGACAATAGCCTATATATATGTCTGCTGGAATTATCATATTATCTTCTAACAGTTCTATTTCATTGGTTATTAACTCTTCAAGATTTCTTAAATCCTCTATTGATTCTATTTTTGATAAGTTTAATCCCATCATTTTACTTCTTATAAAACTTACTAAATCATTATTATCACTATCTTCACAAATACTATGAGTTATTATATTTAAAGACAATTTAGGTATAGATTTATACCTGTTTTCTATAAGAATTTTAACCAATTCAGAAATTTTTTTAGAGTTATTGCTAGACTCATTTAACTTTTCAACCGCACTTATAAGTTTTGATATGATATCTTTATATTCATTTAACTTTTCCAAATACATTTTCTTTTCCATATCTACTTGTCCAGTAAGAACAGTTGATTTAATCACGCTTCCTTTAATATTAATTTCTCCTCCTGCCACTATGGTAGATATGTCAACATTTTTTTCGATAGTTAAAGAATTTCCCGATTTAACTTTCATTCCCTCTTTAACATTACCTTTAATATAAACGTCTCCAACAAAAAATATATTCCCGGATTTTATATCTACATCTTGAATATTATATAAACTATTTACACTCAAAATTCCATTTTTAGATGATGGCCTGCCAGTTTTAGTGGCAATTATACTATTTCCTTCAACTTTACATCCATCGCCTATTTTTATAGGTCTACTTTTCACAGTCTTTTTCTTTAATACTTCACCACATATATTTTTACCATCTTGCCCATTTTTACCTGGAATTATTTCTGCCAGAACTTGTCCTTCAGTTATACTAGATATAGAATATACATTCCTATAATCTATCTTTTCATTTGAGTTTTCATTCACTATCCTCTTTTCTCCAATATCAAATAACACTTTAATTTCATTTGGCGTGTCATCAATAGCACTAATACCTTCAGCTATTAACTTCTCTTCTCCATTTCCTAATGCGCATGCTTCTATAAGATTTTTATATATTATTCCATCAGTTATCTTGTTTTGCCTTAATATTTCCTTTATTTCTGTTAATGTATATTTTTTAGGATAATCTTCCTCTACCTTCATCGCCTTAAGAATCAAATCTTTAGCCATTGGCTTATCCCTAAGTTTATATACGTATGCTGGTTTATATTCTACCTTTATATATCCTTCCATTTTATCCACTGAAATATTCACTGATATTTTCTTTACTTGTTCTATTTTCTCCCCTATATAATCTATCTTATCAGATTGATTTATTTCATATGGTCCTTTTTCACTACATAGTTCTCCATTAATAAAAAGTTTGATTTTCTCACAAGGCCTAATTGTTATCTGTTCTTTATATACTTTGCTTAAACCTTCTATTACTACTACATCACCATTTTCTACTTTAACTCCATTTTCATCATTATTAATTACATTATCCTCATTAATTACAACTCTTTTCTTAGCAACATCTTTCGTGAAATCTTCCGTATAATTTAGATGATTATTAGAACTTGAGGAATATAAATCAACATCCATAACTTCTATTTCAACTTTTTTATTGATAAATGAATGATTGTCCTTAATTATTTTATAGTTTAGGTCTTCCTCTGCAACATTTAATTCTTTTGAAGCATTATTTAAACATTCATCTAAATATTTTCCAACATAAGTCCTATTCATATTCCTCATCTCCTTAACTTGACATTATTCCTTAACTAATTATAACATTAATCGATTACATTTAATACTTATTTATACATATTGTTAGCTTTTCTTATATAAATTGCCACTAATCTACTAAAGAATAACAATATTTTTCTTTAATAAAATAAAAGACTTACTCAATTAAGAATAAGTCTATAAAAAGATAATTAAAATATTGCTTTAATTACTCTTTCTCTATGTCATATTTTCAAAAATCCTTGGTACATTCAATATGCCATAACCCCAATATGGATTTGGAGTAACATCTCCACTTCTCGCCATTGCTCCTTTTGCAAGATATGCTTTAATAGTTTGTGCATACATATTAGGTTCATTTCCATTTACAATCCCCCATTGAAATAGCATAGCACAAACTCCAGATACGACAGCCGCTGATACACTAGTTCCGCTTACTACTGCCGTTGTGTTATTCGGGGCAACCGTTAGTGCATTTATTCCACCTGCTGCAACATCTATTCTATCAGTGTAGGATTCCAAAAAGGCCATACCAGAAAAATCAACAATATTGTTATTATTTTGATTATATGCCGCTACAGTTATAGCGTATATTGAGTTTCCTGGATTTGTTATAGTTCCAAATGGATCTGAAAAACTAAATCTTGTATCTCCAACTGTTAGCCCCTTTTGTGGTATCCAAGCATTAAATCTTCCATTAGAAATATAATTCGCCAGTATTCTGATTCTCCATATACCAGGCTGCAAATTATAAAATCTTATCCTTATCAACTCATCTCCAGTTACTTCTTCTGGAAAATAAAAATTAACTCTAATTGAGGTCTTCTCAAAAATAAAAGTATGATTTATGGTGTAATTAATTATTAAACTCAATATCCCAGAACTTTCCCCTGATGGTGAAACTATTTCAACCGTCATTATGTTAGGCAAATCAGCCCATATTTGCACCCATATATTTTTTTGTTCAGGTGACGCTTCTAACTCCGCAACCCCAGCACCAGGTGATTGCGCTCCAACAATCTGAGTTACTGAACCAGATGTGTGGCCGCCAGCATTCCTCTGATTTCCAGTACCAGTAACTACCGCTATTCCTCCATTGCTTGATATTGCATCTATAAAGTCTTCCAGTATACCTTCTCCCTTATGATTTCCCAAACTACTTCCAAGAGGAAAATATATAACCATTGGTTTGTTGGTCGTTAAAGCATATTCATACACATATTGCAATGCTGCAAAAATAGCAGTTATATTAAACACAGGAACTATTACGTCTGGAAACTGGACCTCATATGAAAAATCTCTTATAAGTTTTACTACTACAAAATTACAGTCTGGTGCAACACCCCTTAAATTCGGATTCTTTCCACTAGCTCCAATTATTCCAGCCATATTCGTCCCATGTCCAATTTCATCTCTGCTTGGAACTATATCATCTGGAGATCCTCCCTCCCTACTTGCTCTTATAGCATCATTTATTTTATTTCTATCAAATAATACCCCAAACGGTACAGATTCCGAACCGTTTTCGGCATTACTTATCAATGTTTGATCCCAAATATTTTCAATTCTTGTTTCCCCATTAGCATCCATAAACTCTTCGCTAAGATAATCAATACCCGAATCGATAATTGCTACATTTACACCTTTTCCTGTTAAGTTCAATTGAGATCCGGTTTGTAAAAAGCTAGCTTGAGACGCATCTACTGGTGAAATATCTTGTAAAGTATAAAATTCTGCAGGAATAACATATACAATTGATGAAATATATGGTTCATTTCCCATATTGATTTCAACATCTTTTTTAACAGATACAACGGCATATCTATCATTGATTACTGTAACATAGTAATCTGGTATTTTAGAAATCTCAGCTTCAATATCTCCTTGATACTGTACAACATAATTATCATAATTAATATCATGAAAAATTCTTTCCATCAATATATTTTTTTTCATTTAAACTCCTCCATGTATCTCTTCGGAATCCTTATGAACGACTTCTATATATAATATTTTAATGTGTACAATATTCAGTTCTTTTAATTTATACACACTTAACTCCTTTATACTATTTATATTTAATAATATTTATATATATAATAAATTATTCGTAAAGAATATTTATAAAAAAAATAACATATCAACTTCTGATTAAGAAGTTAGTATGTTATTTTCTATTTAATTTAAATTACAACCTTTTGTATTTATTACTTTTTATAAAATTATTGTTGATTTGCTAATGTTTTATAAATTTCTAACCTTTCCTTCGCTTCAGATTCTGTTTTCTCGAATAATTTCTCTGACTCCTCTGGAAATGCTTTAGCAAGGGATGCATATCTTACTTCACCCATTAAGAAGTCTTTAAAATCTTCTTTTGGATCTTTAGAATCTAATATAAATGGATTCTTTTCTCCCTTTAATGCTGGATTATATCTATAAAGATGCCAATATCCACAATCAACTGCTTTCTTTTCTTCCTCTTGAGTATTTGACATTCCTACTTTTATTCCATGATTAATGCATGTAGAATATGCTATTATCAATGATGGACCATCATATGCTTCTGCTTCTGCTATAGCTTTAATAGTTTGATTCTTATCTGCTCCCATACAAACTTGAGCTACATAAACATATCCATATGTCATTGCCATTCTTCCTAAATCTTTCTTCTTCGTCCTCTTCCCAGATGCAGCAAATTTTGCAATTGCTGCTGTTGGAGTTGATTTTGATGACTGACCACCAGTATTTGAGTAAATTTCTGTATCGAATACTAATATATTTACATTTTCATTCATTGCTATCACTTGATCTAGACCTCCATAGCCTATATCATAAGCCCAACCATCTCCTCCAAATATCCACTGTGACCTTTTTACGAAATATTCTTTATCCTTTAATATCTCTTTAGCAATTTCACTATTTTCTTTTTCAAGAACTTCAACTAACCTTTCTGCCCTTTCTCTTGTTCCATCCCCAATATCCTTATTATCTAACCATTCTTTAAGAACAGTTTCAGTTTCCTCTGACATATTACTTTCAAGGGCGATAGCAACATTATTCGCTATTCTTTCTCTTATTGTTTTAACACCTAAATACATTCCATATCCGAACTCAGCATTATCTTCAAACAATGAATTTGCCCATGCTGGCCCATGACCATGTTCATTAATTGTATATGCCATTTCATATGACCCTGCTGCCCAAATTGATGAGCACCCTGTGGCATTTGCAATCATCATTCTATCACCAAATAATTGTGTCACAAGCCTTGCATATGGAGTTTCACCGCAACCTGCACATGCTCCATTAAACTCAAGTAATGGTCTTTCAAATTGGCTTCCTTTAAGAGTGTATTTATTTAGCGGATTTTTAGGTTTAACTCTTTCCATATAGTAATTCCAAGCTTCAATTTGCTCATGTTGACTATCTTGTGATTTCATTACTAATGCTTTACCTGGTGCTGGACATACTTGTGCACAATTACCACATCCAGTACAATCAAGCGGAGTAATACCAATTGAGAAATATAACTTTTCATCACCTTTTATTCCTTTAGCATCTAATACTTTTAGACTTTCAGGAGCCTTTTCTTTTTCATCTTCATTTAGTAAGAATGCTCTAATTGTAGCGTGTGGACATATATATGAACATTGTGCACATTGAATGCAGTTTTCTGGTATCCACTCAGGCACATTTACAGCTATTCCTCTCTTTTCATAAGACGTTGTTCCAGACATAAAGGTACCATCTTGTATTCCCGCTTTCACGAAATGGGACACTGGCATTGAATCGCCCTCTAACCTATTCATTGGCCTAGTGATTTCTTTAATAAATTCCGGAAAATTCTCATCAAGCTCAATTTTATCGTCTAAATCAGTATTCCAACTATAAGGAACCTTAATTTTAGTTATTCCCTCTAACCCTGCATCTATTGCTGCGTGATTCATATTAACAATTTTTTCGCCTTTATTACCATATGATTTAACAACTGCTTCTTTTAGAAATTTTATAGCATCCTCAACTGGAATTATATTTGCTATTTTAAAGAATGCAGCTTGCATTATCATATTTATTCTTCCTCCAAGGCCAACACCTTGAGCAATTCTAACTGCATTAATTATATAGAATTCTATATGATTTTGAGCAATATACCTTTTTATAGATGCTGGTAATCTCTCATCCAATTCTTCAGGCGTCCAAATTGTATTTAATATAAATTTACCATTCTTTTTTAGACCTCTAATCACATGATATTTATACACATAGGATTGATTATGACACGCAACAAAATCCGGTCTATCAATTGGATATCTAGATTTAATTGGCTTATCACCAAATCTTAAATGCGAAACTGTAAGTCCTCCTGATTTTCTAGAATCGTAATCAAAGTATCCTTGAGCATACATATCTGTATTATCTCCGATAATCTTAATTGCACTTTTATTCGCACCAACTGTACCATCTGATCCTAAGCCCCAGAATTTGCACGATGTAATTCCATCAGGAGTAGCATCTATATGTTCGAATGTTCTTAAAGATGTATTTGTAACATCATCAATTATTCCAATTGTAAAGTTATTTTTTGGTACATCTAAAAATAAGTTATCATAGACAGCAGCAATATGAGCTGGTGTTGGATCTTTTGATCCAAGTCCAAATCTTCCACCAACAACAATCGGAGCATTATCCATTCCAAAAAATGCTCCTGATACATCTAGGTAAAGTGGTTCTCCAACTGACCCTGGTTCTTTCGTTCTATCTAAAACTGCAATTTTTCTTACAGTCTTTGGAATAGCCTTCAATAGTTTATCCACTGAAAATGGCCTATATAACCTTACTTTTACAAGCCCTACTCTTTGTTTATTATTATTTAGAAAATCTACAGTTTCCTCTATAACATCATTTACTGCCCCCATAGAAATTATAATTCTATCAGCATCATGTGCTCCATAATAATCAAAACAATGATATGATCTACCTGTAAGCCTAGTAACCTCGGTCATATATTGTTCAACAATTTCTGGAACATCATCATAATACTTATTTACAGCCTCGCGCATTTGAAAGTAAATATCTTGATTCTGAGCAGTTCCTCTTATAACAGGATGATTTGGATTTAAAGCTCTTTTTCTAAATTCATCAAGTGCCTTATAATCTAATACCTTAACAAGTTCTTCTGGTTCAATTACCTCTATTTTTTGAATTTCATGAGATGTCCTGAATCCATCAAAAAAATTCATAAAAGGTATCCGTGATTTTATAGTTGCTAAATGTGCCACTCCACTTAAATCCATTACTTCTTGAACAGACCCTTCTGCAAGCATTGCAAAACCGGTTTGCCTTGCCGCCATAACATCTTGATGATCTCCAAATATACTTAGTGCTGATGTTGCAATTGCTCTAGCAGCTACATGTATGACACATGGCAGCAATTCTCCTGCTATTTTGTACATATTAGGAATCATTAATAGTAATCCTTGGGATGCTGTATATGTTGTTGTTAATGCACCTGCTTGAAGCGAACCATGCAGTGCACCAGCTGCTCCCGCTTCTGACTGCATTTCAACAACTTTTAACGGTTGCCCAAAAATATTTTTTTTCCCTTGTGCAACCCATTCATCCACATGTTCTGCCATTGGTGATGATGGAGTTATCGGAAAAATCACTGCTGCTTCCGAAAATCCATATGACATATATGCAGCAGCTGTGTTCCCATCCATAGTTTTCATTTTTCTCATTGTATTTACCTCATTTTCTCTTTGTTTCTATATTGTTAATTATTAATTCTATCTTCATTTATAGTATTACTAAAAAATTTTGATAGTATGTATTTTTCAATGAAGTAATTCCATGTTCTTCAAATGATAGTATAATTTTAGATCAAATAAACAAAAGTTATAATATTCTCACTTATTCGTATGTTTCCAACGGAAATACATGAGAGTATTATAACTTTTAAAATGTTCAAATTTATATTTTTCACATACCACAGCTTTCATATTTAAAAAAATGGGTACTAGCTTTTTCTATATTTATATAAGAATTTAAAGTTTTTACTTGACTAAAATAACATTTTACATTTCGTTTGATTTTAAATAAGGTCTAGGTTCTATACTATCTAATAATAATTATTTTTCCAAAGCTTCCTTCAAAGTATGCCATGCTAAAACTGCACATTTAACTCTTGCTGGCATATTAGAGATATTTTTAAAAGCCATAGCATCTTCTAATGCATATAATTCTTCATCATCTTTAATTTCTCTTTTAATCATTCCAATAAAAGTTTCTGTAAGCTTTAATGCTTCTTCGATATTTTTACCTTTTATCAAATCTATCATTATTGATGTAGATGCTTGAGATATTGCACACCCTTGCCCTGTAAAGGCTAAATCTTCAATAACACCATTGTTTAATTTAAGTTCTAACGTAATTTCATCTCCACAGCTTGGATTATGACCTTTTTCCTTAATATCTGGGTTATCTAAGTTTCTCTTATTATGCTTTGAAGTGCTGTGTTCCATTATAAGTTCTGTATAAATAGCATTTAAATCCATCTAAATTACCTCCATTTCAAAAACATTTCATATGTTTTCTTTGTTGCTTCAATTAATTTATCTACATCTTCCTTTGTATTATAAAAGTAAAAACTAGCTCTACATGTTGCGTTTATACCCATATATCTCATTAAAGGCTGAGCACAATGATTGCCCGATCTTATTGCAACACTGTGAGAATCAAAAACTGAAGCAACATCATGAGGATGAACTCCCTCTATGTCAAATGAAATTATTCCACCTCTATGGCTTAAATCCTTAGGCCCATATAGCTTTACATAAGGCAGTTCTTGAAATTTTTCAAGTGCATAACTTGTAAGTTCTCTTTCTATTTCATCTATTCTTTTCATGCCTATATTTTCTAGATAATCAATGGCTGCTGCAAGCCCTACAGCACCTTCAACATTTTGAGTACCACCTTCAAACTTAGATGGCAGCTCTGCAAAGGTTGCTTCTTGCTCATAAACATATTCAATCATATCTCCACCAACTATATATGGAGGCATGCTTTCCAAAAGCTCTTTCTTACCGTAAACTATACCAATACCCATTGGTCCTAAAAGCTTATGACCTGAAAACACTAGGAAATCTGCATCTAAGTCTCTTACACTTACTTTCATATGTGGTACGCTTTGTGATCCGTCTACAATTACTTTAGCACCCTTTGAATGAGCATATTCTATAATTTCTTTAACTGGATTAATAGTACCAAGTGCATTTGAAACATGTGTTACGCTCACTAGTTTAGTCTTTTCGGTAATCTTATTCTTAATTTCTTCTTCTGGAATCTCTCCGTTTTCATTTACGTACATATATTTTAAAGTTGCTTTTTTAGCTCTAGCTACAATCTGCCATGGAATAAGATTCGAATGATGTTCTGCAATTGAAATAACAATTTCATCGCCTTCATTAATGTTATTCATTCCATAAGAGGATGCTATAAGATTAAAACCTTCTGTAGCATTTTTAGTAAAAATCACTTCTTTTGAAAACTCTGCATCAATGAATTTTTTAACTTTTTCTCTAGCGTCATCATAGGCCTTTGTTGCATCTATGCTTAATTTGTAAGCTCCTCTATGTGGGTTTGCATTACTTACTTTATAGTAGTTTTCAATAGCCTCCAAAACTTGGATAGGCTTTTGAGTTGTGGCACCGCTATCTAAATAAACTAACCTTTCCCCATTTTCGTCAGCCTTTAAAACAGGGAAATCTTTTAAAAAATCTAAATTATTCATTTTTCAATCCCCTGTCTACTTCTTGTAATATTTCTTCTATAACATCATTATCGCCAATTGCGTCTATTATTGGATTAAATGCAGCTCTAACAATTACAATTTTAGCTTCATCGTAACTTAATCCTCTAGACATCAAATAGAATAATTTATTCTCGTCAATTCTACCTGAAGAAGCAGCATGTTCTCCTGAAACGTCATCTTCTGCACATAATAATACTGGCATTGCTTTAGCTCTAGCTTCTTTTGAAAGGAGCATACAATATTCATCTTCCGCTCCAACACTTTTAGCTGCACCAGTTTTAAAATCTAAAGTTCCTTTAAAAGCCTTTCTAGCTTCTCCTTGAAGTGCTCCTTTAACATTTATATTAGAATTACTTCTTTTACCTTTATGAGTAACAATATAATTAATATCTATAAGTTTATCTTTACTTCCTAGATATATTGAATTTATATTTGCAGCTGATTTATCACCTACTAAGTCTCCATGATAGTTATAAATGCTGTATTTTCCTCCAAGGTCTACTGATATAAAATCAACCTTTCCATCTTCTTCAATATCTGAAACATTAGAATCGAAATGAATAGTACTATCATTTAAGAAATTCACTTTAGTTAATTTAATTTCACTATTCTTCTTTGAATATATTGTACAAATTCCATTATGATAACCATTTGAATCGTCTAAAGATTTATACTTTACTATAATAGAAGCTTTTGAATTTTCTTCTCCAACTATTATTAAATTATCTACTAATGAACTGTTATCTTTATCAAAGTTGAATTCTATAATTACTGGTTCGTCAGTTTTTATATTTCTACCTATTGTTATTACATAACCTTGGTTGAAACCTTCTTTACCTTGGTTTATTAAATCTTCACTGATTCCATATTGAAACTCTCTATATAAAGGTAATATTTTGTCATTTTCTAACTTTTGAATATCAACGCCTTCTAAGCCCTTGATTTCTACGTTATCAAACTTTTTAATTTCTCCAATATTTAATTCTCCAAGGCTTATATCATTAATATTAACCCAGCTTTTAGTTCTTATTGGAGTTTTATTTAAATTATTAAATTGTATAGCCTTCATTTCTCTCACCTACCCTATGCTTCCTTCTAATTCTATGTTGATTAAATTGTTCATTTCTACTGCATATTCTAATGGTAATTCTTTTGATATAGGTTCCACAAACCCTCTTACTATCATAGATTTAGCTTCATCTTCACTTATTCCTCTAGTCATAAGGTAGAAAATAGAAGCATCACTTATCTTACCTATTTTTGCTTCATGACCAATTTCAACATCATCATTTAATAAATCAATTACTGGAATAGTGTCTGATTTTGATTTATTATCTAACATTAGAGATTCACAGGATACCATAGATTTTGAATTATAGGCATTTGAATTTACCTTTAATACTCCTCTATAAGTAGCTTTTCCACCGTTTCTTGAAATTGATTTTGAGTTTATAGTAGAAGAAGTGTTTGGTGCGGCATGTATAACCTTTGCTCCAGTATCTAAGTTTTGTCCCTTACCTGCAAAAGATACACCTGTAAATTCTGCTCTTGCTCCTTCGCCCTTTAATATACTCATAGGATATAGCATCGATATTTGTGAACCAAAAGAACCTGATACCCATTCTATTGTTCCATTCTTTTCAACAATTGCTCTCTTAGTGTTTAAGTTAAGCATGTTCTTTGACCAGTTTTCTATTGTACTATATCTTAGTGTTGCGCCTTCTTTTACATAGAGCTCAACACAGCCTGCATGTAAATTTGTAACGCTATACTTTGGAGCTGAGCAACCTTCAATAAAATGAAGCTTTGCTCCTTCATCTACAATAATTAGTGTATGTTCAAATTGTCCTGCTCCAGGTGAATTTAATCTGAAATAAGATTGTAGCGGTATGTCTACATTAACCCCTTTAGGAACATACACAAAAGATCCTCCTGACCAAACAGCTCCATGAAGTGCAACAAATTTATGATCATTAGGTGTAACACACTTCATAAAATATTCTTTAACTAAATCCTCATGTTCTCTTAATGCTGTTTCCATATCAGTATAAATTACGCCTTGTTTTACTAAATCTTCTTTTATACTGTGGTAAACTACTTCTGAGTCATACTGTGCTCCAACTCCAGCTAGTGATTTCTTTTCAGCTTCTGGAATTCCTAGTAAATCAAAAGTTTTCTTTATATCCTCAGGCACTTCATCCCAAGAACCAACTAAGCTGCTCTTTGGCCTTACATAGGTTACAATGTTATCCATATCTAACTCATCCAAGGATGGTCCCCATGTTGGTAATTTCAATTTATTATATATTTCTAAAGATCTTAATCTAAAATCTCTCATCCATTTGGCTTCATTTTTTTCTTCTGAAATAGTTTCAATTATATCTTTTGTTAAGCCTTTTTCAGATTTAAAACTAAAGCTGTCTTCATTTTTAACATCATAGATTCCTCTATCCATTTCATCTATATAAGTCTTCTTTTTGTTTTCCATCTTATTTCACCACCTTTATATAGCTACATTTTCTTTAAAAGATTCATAACCCTTTTCTTCAATTTCATTAGCTAAGCTTCCATCTCCGGTTTTAACTATTCTTCCATCTACTAATACATGAACATAATCAGGTTTTAAATTTTCTAATATTTTTGTATTATGAGTAATAATTAAAACTCCATTGTTTTCATTTGAGAACATTTTAATACCTTTAGAAACAATTCTTATAGCGTCAACATCGAGTCCAGAATCTGATTCATCTAAAATTGCTAACTTTGGATTTAAAGTTAACATTTGTAGTATTTCATTTTTCTTCTTTTCTCCACCTGAAAATCCTACATTTAAATATCTGCTTGCATAGCTTTCATCTATTTTTAATTCTTTCATATTGTTCTTTAAATCTAAGTCAAACTTAAAATGTTTTAGCACATTTCCATCTGTAGTTCTCTTAGCATACTTTAAGAAATTCTCTACAGTAATTCCTGGAATTTCTTCTGGGTATTGAAATGATAAAAATAAACCTTTTTTAGCTCTTTCATCAGTCTTTAATTCATTTATGTTTTCACCTTCGAATTCTATATCTCCACTCAATCTTTTATATTTAGGATTATTTAAAAGAGCATTGGCTAGAGTAGATTTACCAGCTCCATTTGGTCCCATTATTACGTGAACTTCACCTTTATTTATTTCAAGATTTAATCCTTTTAAAATCTCTTTATCATCTGCTTCAATTCTTAAATCACACACTTTTAACAAACTCTTATCCATAACAATTCTCCTATCTAACTAATATTTAATTAACTATGTTTTTCACAAAACACCTGTCTAAACTCCATAAATGTAAGTCTTATATATAATTTCTTTATATGTATAAATTTTAAAGTGCATTCTAAATACACCTTAATATTAGCACAGGTTTTTTTAATGTGCAATACAAATGCACATTTTATTTTTAACCAATTTACTTTTTTTTATTATAAGGTATAATGAAACTAAAGAAGGGATGTGAAAATTTGAACTTATCTAAGTTTTCAGATTATGCTTTTAGAATTTTAATATATTTAGCTAAGAATCAAGATAAAATATGCACTGTGGAAGAGTTGGCATCTAACCTTGAAATATCTGAACATCATTTAAAGAAAATCGTTCATAGGCTAGGTAAAACTGAATATGTAATATCAACTAAAGGAAGAAATGGCGGCTTAAAACTTGGGATGGAGCCTAAAGACATAAACCTTGGGAAAATATTAATAATTACAGAGGAAAGTATAACTGTATCTGAATGTTTTTCAAGTGCAAAGCATACTTGTTCCACTTCAAAATGCAAATTAAAAGCAATATTATCATCATCTATTAATTCTTTTGTTGATGAATTTAGCAAATATACCTTAGAGGATATTTTATAGCAAGATAAAGTTTTTATACTTTATCTTGCTATAATTTTTTATTCAAATTCTATCATTAGAAAAATATTTTTTTGTCTAAAGCCTTGTCACAAAAACCATATACTTATAAAAAATCAAGAAAGTAATTAGGCTGTACTGATTTCTAAATTACATAAATCAGTATTTTTTATGCCCCCATTAAATGTATACTTATATATAAAAATAAAGGTGTTACAGTCGCTTCCCACTATAACACCATTTACTTACGAATTGTATTTTTTCTCCAATTCTTCTAATATTAAAATATTATCTTTTTTTATGTGATTATTTATTTCTTCAAAGTCAATACATTCCTTATTTATACCTGTTAATGTGCCTGCGTTTAATTCTCTTTTGGCAAATGTATATACAACTTTATCTTCTTTATCAATATGTCTCTCTAATAAATGCGTATAGGAGATAGCATTAGAAATTACGTCTAAAATAGCTTCTTCATCCCCATCTTTTAGATTTTTAAGTGCAGCTTGAAGTTCACTTATGTGTAGTCTTCCAAGATCATGCTCCACAAGCATACCATGCTTAACTATTTTTTCAGCAGTTGGGCCTATTTCTTCAACCATTCTATTAAAAAGCATTACTTCTTCTTTCTTATGATGATGAGAATCAGCAAAATTTCTAATAAAACCTATCATGGAATTAAAATCATCATAACTTATTTTTTCACCTTTGTATAATCTAAAACATGCTTTTCTTACAACAACCAACATTCTTTTTATATACTTATGTTCTTCCATCATTAAATCTATAGCATCCATATCTTTTCCTCCTATTACATATTTTCATTAAAAATAATAGTGATAAATTTAATCATCGTATAACCAAAAATATAGCTGGGTACTCTATTATTCTTAAATTATTAACCCATAAAAATCCTTAATTCTAAGAATCTTATTTTCTTCTTATCACCATTGTATTGTTGCCTTCTTCAACATACTCAAAATCTGAATTAACTGCATTTACAAATTCTTTAACCCATAAACTTCTTAGCTTGTAGAAATAATCAACGTCACCTTCTTCTTTATTCCAAATATCACTATGAACGCATACTCTTCTCTTCCATTCAACGATATCTTCTTCTGCTTTAATTACTTCATTGACTCTATCACATGGCATTCCATCTAAAATATAATCATTGATACTGTCAAAAATTTCACCTGCATTTGTAAGTTCCATTCCCTTTTCTTTAACTTCACTTGCAGCTTTAATTCCTTGGCTAGAATAAATCTCTTCTAATTTTGTAGTAACACCTTTATTATTATTTATAAGTTTTGTTGTCCACGCAGCCATTCTTCCTTCTGCTGAATGAATTTTTCCTTGTAACCATCCATGGATGTTACTTGTATCTATCATCTCTTCTAGTGGAAGATTCGGAGTTGGCTCACCATACTTTTCATTGATTTCTTTACGCAACTCATCTACATTTAAGCCTTCCTCTTTTGCAAGATTTATTATCTCACCTTCTAATTTTTCAAACCATAAAATCTTATTAAATAACCAATAGTGTATCTTTCCTAAAAATAAACTCATATTTTTTCTCCTCCTATAGCAAAAGTATTTAACTAGAAAATAAAACCTTTGTTATTTTTAAACTTAAAACAATTTAAAAATCCATATTTATTTACTTCGAATACTTATTTATATTATGTTTTATTTGTAAATTTATAATACCATATTATTTTATATTTTTACGTAACATATGATACAAATCCATAAAAAAGATATATAAGAAAATCTTATATTTTATCCTTTTTTATAGAAATATTTTTCCTTTCATTTTATTTAGCAGTCAATAAAAGAAGCAGTGGATGTTCTTAACTTCCACTGCTTCCTATACCCTTATATTAACTTACCCTCTTATTTTCCCATAAATCTTATTTTTGTACTGGTTTCTTTATTATTCCTAATATTATTGCCCCAACTATTGCCCCAATGACTATTGCTCCTAAGTATTGAAGTGGGTTGGTTACGATTGCAATAACAAATATTCCACCGTGAGGTGCTCTTAATGCACATCCAAATGCCATTGAAAGAGCTCCAGCAACTGCTGAACCGATTATACAAGATGGTAGTACTCTTATTGGATCTGCTGCCGCAAAAGGAATCGCACCTTCTGAGATAAATGATAATCCCATTATATAGTTTACAAGACCTGCTTGCCTGTCTTTTTCAGTAAATTTATTTCTAAATACTGTAGTACATATTGCAATTGCAAGTGGTGGAACCATACCACCAGCCATAACAGCTGCCATTATATCAAAGTTTCCACTAGCAAGTGATGCTGTACCAAAAAGATAAGCTGCTTTGTTAACTGGACCACCCATATCAACTGACATCATACCACCTAAAACAATACCTAAAAGAATCTTACTTGTACCACCCATTGAATTAAGTGCACCAGTGATACCTGTATTTATCGATCCCATAATTGGGTTTATGAATAACATTATAACACCGATTAAAAATGTTCCTAGTAACGGATATAAAAATACTGGCTTTATACCTTCTAAACTGTTTGGTAAACCTGCAAATAACTTCTTAAGACCAACAACTAAATATCCAGCAATGAAACCTGCAAGTAATGCACCTAAGAAACCACCAGAAACTGCTGGAACCTTTGGATCAAATGCGCTTGCAAAAGTAACACCGGCACTAGCTAAAGCACCACCAACAAAACCTACTGAAAGAGCTGGTCTATCTCCAATACTCATTGCAATAAATCCAGCAAGAACCGGTAACATAAATCCAAATGCAGTACCACCAATATTCTTCAAAACTGCAGCTAATGGTGTACCTGTACCAAAACCACTCGGATTAGCAGGATTAAATGTATCAAATAAGAATGCTAAAGCTATTAATATACCACCACCTATTACAAACGGTAACATATGTGATACACCATTCATAAGATGCTTATAAATTTGACGTCCAACTGATTCGTTTGAAACATCTTCGCTGCTATCAGCACCTCCAGCATGATGATATATTGGAGCATTTCCTCTTATAGCTTCCTCAATTAATTGAGTTGACTTGTGTATTCCATCTGCAACTTTGGTTTTAATTACTCTCTTACCATCAAATCTAGCCATTTCTACATTTTTATCAGCCGCTATAATTATACATTCTGCATTTGCTATTTCTTCTTTTGTTAAAACGTTTTTAGCGCCGCCAGAACCATTTGTCTCAACTTTTATTGAGACTCCCATATCTTTCCCCTTACTTTCAAGACTTTCAGCCGCCATGTAAGTATGCGCAATCCCTGTTGGACATGCAGTTACTGCTAATACTCTATAACCACTTTTATTCATCTCTATTTCCCCCTTTACCTCTTCAGGAAACTTTTCCATTTCCTTCTTATCTATTAACCTTAAAAACTCTTCTTTATCAGAACAGTTTACTAAGCTTGTTCTAAATGATTCATCCATTAATATAGTAGATAATCTTGCTAATACTTCTAAGTGTAAATTATCATTATTATCTGGTACAGCAATCATGAAGAAAAGATGTGCTGGTTGACCATCTAACGAATCATAATCAACACCCTTTTTACAAATTGCAGCTGCAAGAGATGCTTTCTTTACTGCACTTGTCTTTCCATGTGGAATTGCTATTCCGTCCCCTATCCCGGTTGTACTTAATTCTTCCCTGGCTAATATTGCTTTTTTATATTCTTCTTTATTATTTAAATTCCCAGTTTTGTCCATTAAATCAACTAATTCATTTATGCATTGTTCTTTTGTATTTGGATTAAAATTTAAGTTTATGCCTTGTTTGTGTAATAAATCTACAATCCTCATTGTTAGCCTCCTAAAATTTAAATATATTTTTATGCTTTTGTAAAAATCATAATACTTGTTAAATTACCCTTGTTAAAACTTTAAAATATAATAAGATTCAACTCACACTATAGTAAATTCACTATTAAATTTGCTTTAATAATTCATATACTTGTTCTTTTGTTGCCAATTCTTCTGAGAAAGCACTTGCACTTCCTGTAGCAATTCCCATCTTGAACGCTTCATCTATATTTTTATTTTTCAAATATCCGCATAAGAAACCAGCCACCATTGAATCTCCAGCCCCAACTGAATTTTTAAGTATTCCTTTTGGAACAGCTCTTTTTATAGGTTCTCCATTTTCAGGTAGTAGAATTGCTCCATCCCCTGCCATTGAAATAAGAACATTTTTTGCTCCCATTTCTTGAAGTTTTCTACCATATTTAATTATGTCTTCATCATCTTTTAACTCTACATTAAACATTTCTGCAAGTTCATGATGATTTGGTTTTATCAAAAACGGTTTATATTTTAATACCTTTAACAGCAAATCTTTTGTTGCATCAACTATGAACTCTACACCCTTATCCAATAAGCTGTTCATAATGCTTTCATATATATTATCTGGCACACTATTTGGTATACTTCCTGATAATATTAAATAATCACCTTTTGTTAGATGCGAAAGTTTTTCATGTAAGAGATTTAACTCTTCATCAGTTATTGCAGGTCCAGATCCATTAATTTCTGTTTCTCCATCACTTTTAAGTTTCACGTTTATTCTAGAAAATCCACTTTTTAATTTTATAAAATCACAGTTTACGCCATGGCTTTGTATTTGTCTTAGAATTTCATCTCCAGTAAATCCAGCAACATATCCAAGAGCTGTATTCGCTACCCCTAGATTTTTAAGAACTATGGATACGTTAATTCCTTTACCACCCGCATAAATATTTTCTTCTTCAGTTCTATTTAATGAATCAACTTTAAATGAATCAACTTTAACAATATAATCTAAAGAAGGATTAAGAGTTATTGTATTAATCATTTTTTACCACCTCTATTACATTAGTATCATAACTAATATTATTATCAATTTTTGTTGTTATTAATGTTGAATCTGCTATTGCTCCGAAAGTTATAAAACTAACTTTTTCTAATTTAGATTGATCTGCTAATACATATGATTCTCTGCACATTTTCATTGCTTGAGCTTTAACCATTGCTTCATTCATATCTGGAGTTGTATAACCGCTCTCGTTGCTTACGCCATTTACTCCAAAGAAGCCTTTTGAGAAGTTATATTTTTTTAAATCTTCTACAACGGTGCTTCCTACTATTGCTTCAGTTATAGCTTTAACTTCGCCCCCAACAATAAAAGTCTTAAAACCTCTTTCCAAAAGCTTTTTTGCATGAACTATTCCATTAGTTACAACTATTATTTCGTTGGCTTCAATAAAATCTATTAAGATCTCAGTTGTTGTTCCAGCATCCAAGTAGAGTATATCCCCATCTTCAATTAATGCAGCAGCATGCTTTGCTATTTCAGATTTTTCATCTACATTCAAAGATTGTCTAACATTAACTTTATAGTCGTGCTTGGATGTACTCTCACCTATTGCAATTGCACCTCCATGAATTTTCTTTAAAAGTCCCTCACTATCAAGTGTATTTAGATCTCTTCTAACTGTAGATTCCGAAGCATCCAGTAATTGTACTAAATCAGTAACAGATACTATTCCTTTTACCTTCAACTCCTGAAGAATGATATTAAACCTTTCTTCTGTAAACATTATCATCACTCCTCTGATATAATCATAACTTATATTTCAATAAAAATCAACCATTTTATTTCAAAAAAATCATTTATTTTCACTTATATTGATTTTTATTGATTGTTTTTATTCGAATTTAAATATTTTATTCTTCTATTGACCGTTTCAAATTATTTAACTTATACAATATTGGTTCTAAAAGTAATCCTTCTCTTACTGGATAATCATAAGAACTACTTTCCTTAATGCAATCTTCAACAAATTTGCATGATTCCTCAACGCTCTTTTCTAATGAGTTACCATCCATAATTAATCCAATCAAAACTGATGCAAAAACATCTCCAGTTCCTGGATAAGATCTTTCTATCCTATCCCTAATTATTAATTTGAAAGAATCGTTTTCTCCATTATATACAGCTATCCCAATCTTCTTTTTATTTGCGACAGGTGCACTTGTGATTATTACATTATCACATCCAAAACTATATAATTTTCTAGAAAGCGCTAATAGTTTCTCTTCATTCACTTCCTCTACAATCTTTTCATCACATAAAATACATGCTTCCGTAAAGTTAGGTGTAATGATATGCGAATATCTTATTATCCTTTTTAAACTATCTGAATATTCCTTACTAAAATTACTATAATAAGAACCGTTATCAGCAAAAATAGGATCGAGCACTACTAATGATTTATTCTTGTTTACAGATTCTAATAAAAGTAAAGTTTCTTCGATATTATTAGTACTTCCTAAATATCCAACAAATATGCTTTCAAAATTTATGTTCAATTCAATATAGTGTTGAACCGCCTTACTTATATATCCATCCAATCTTTCTATGTTTGGACTAAACCCTCCAGTATGACTGGTTAATATCATAGTAGGTATCGGACAAACCTCTACCCCCAAAGTTGATAGAATAGGAATTACATTGGTTAAAGCAGCTTTTCCTATTCCGCATAAATCATGTAAAACAGCTGCTCTTTTTATAGGCTTTATCATAGATTTCTCCTCTCTAAAACATTTTTACATTTAGTTTTTTAATTCTTCATCATATTCAATAGAAATACAACTTCTTTGTAAAAAATTATAGTATTAATACCTGAATCAGGCAAATTAATTACCATATGATTGTATTACATTAGAACTTTTACTGTTGTTTTTTATCATGGTTGTGTAATAATTTTAACTTTTAGCAAAAAAATGCTATCCACCTATCTATAAAAGGTTATATAGCACTTCACTGTTATTCTCTATAAGAATTTCAATTCTTTTAACCTGTCAATTAAATTAATCTTATTATCTTTCGCTACCTGCCTTATCTCTAACTCAATTCCTTTCTCGTAAAGTTTCTTGAAACATTCTATATCTTTATTATTTACGGATATAGCACCAGTAATTTGTTTTTTTCCATCCTTATAGCACATTCCTCCAACATTTACAGATTTAATATCAACTCCACCTTCAATCATTCGAAGCACGTCTGCCGGATTAGTAAATAAAAATAAAGTCTTAAAATTTTTATATTTAGGATTCTTATAAGCTTTGATAGCGGTTTCTATTGGTATTACATAAGCTTTAATTCCTTTTAATGCTACTTGAAGTAACAACTGTTTTCTCAAATCATCTTTAGCAACTTCATCACTACACGCCATAATTCTGTTACATCCACTTGCTTTTGACCATATGGTTGCAATCTGTCCATGTATCAATCTGTCATCAATTCTTACAAAGCTAATTTCCATGATTTCAAAACCCCTTCAAATTTTATATTAATTCTATATTTATCATGTACATTTAAACGCAGCTATCCCCAACGCTACATTTCATTTTTAAAATTTGTAATTATAATATCACAAAATGTATTCATTTTCAATCACAACAATTCACTTTCCTTCAAACAAAATCGTGATAATCCCACTTAAAGCTCAAAATAAGATTTTCTTTATATTATTATTTATTAAAAAATTAAGCTATAATCATTTACTCTTATTTATGTTATGTTGAAATTTAATTTCTGCCTCCTAGCCTTAATTAATCATTTAACTTGCTAGAATTTTAAATAAAGATTTATTTTTGAAGTATTTATACTTCAAATACTCAATTAAATTCATTATATCTAGTAAAATACAAATTATAATTTTTATAACAAAAAATAGCATATTAAAGTAATTTTAATATGCTAAATTGTTTATATTTTTTACTCAAGTATACTTTCTTATGCTGAATTTTATAAAGTAACACCTTGTTTTAAAATAGCTAACTCTTTAAATTTATTAATTTCATTATTTACATATTTTCCATTAGCCACTTCAACCACATATTTTATAAATTCTTCTGTTACTTCACTCAAAGTCTTATCTTCAACTAAAGTTCCTGCATTAAAGTCCATCCAATGTGGCTTTAAATTGTATAATGGAGTATTTGTTGATATCTTCATTGTTGGAACAAATGTACCAAACGGTGTTCCTCTACCTGTTGTAAATAAAACCATATGACAACCAGCTGCCGCTAAAGCTGAGGCTGCAACCAAATCATTTCCTGGTCCACTTAAAAGATTTAATCCATTAGTTTTTAAAGTTTCACCATATTTTAATACACCTACAACTGTTGAATCTCCTGATTTTTGTGTACACCCTAAAGATTTATCCTCTAATGTTGTAATTCCACCAGCTTTATTTCCTGGAGAAGGATTTTCGTATATAGGCTGATTATACGCCATGAAATATTCTTTGAAATCATTTATTAAATGTACAGTTTTATCAAAAGTTTCATTATCTTTAGCTCTATTCATAAGAATTGTTTCAGCACCAAACATCTCAGGAACTTCTGTAAGTATTGTTGTTCCACCTTGTGCAACTAAGAAATCTGAAAAACTACCTACAAGAGGATTTGCAGTTATTCCTGAGAAGCCATCTGAACCACCGCACTTTAATCCAACTTTTAAATTTGATAGAGATACTGATTCTCTCTTATCATTTTTCATATTTTCATAAAGCTCACGTAATATTTTGGCACCCTCTTCTATTTCGTTAGAAACTTCCTGTGATACTAGAAATTTAATTCTAGTTGTATCATATTCTCCCAATGACTCAATAAATTCAGCCATTGTATTATTTTCGCAACCAAGTCCAAGTACTAACACGCCTCCAGCATTAGGATGCTTTACTAAATTTCCAAGCATAGTTCTTGTATTTGCATGATCATCTCCCAATTGAGAACATCCATAATTATGTTTGAAAATTTCAACTCCATCGATCCCAACAGGTTTTACATCTTCTTTGAATTTTTCGATTATTCTTTCACCAATTCCATTAACGCACCCAACGGTTGGCACTATCCAAAGTTCATTTCTTATACCAACATTACCGTTTGCTCTTCTATATCCATCAAAAGTAAGATTTTTGTTTTCTATAGAAACTTGTTTTAGCTGCTGATTAAAATTATATTCCATAATTCCATCTAAATTTGTTTTAATATTATGCGTGTGAATCCATTCTCCTATTGATATATCCTTAACAGCATGTCCTATTGGATATCCATACTTTATTACATTGTCGTTAACTTTAAAGTCTGATATAGCTACTTTGTGTCCTCTTTTTATGTCTTCTTTTATCTCTATTTTTTTATTTTCAACTTCTATAATTTCACTTTTAGACAAATCTCTAAGTGCTACTACAACATTGTCTTTTTCATTTATTTTTATAATTTCTTTCATCACTCTCTACCTACTTCCATTAAATTATTGTTCACAACTTTAAATTTAACAGCTATATGAATATTCTATAATAATAATTTATAATCTTATTCCTAAATAACTTCTTTTATAGCTTCCTTCATTCCTACTTTTTCAATTATTTCTAAATATCTTGAAACTTCATCAGCTAGATTAGGAATTTCATTCAAATTGCTTCCCCAATTCTTTTCATATGCAAGAACAGAAGTTACAATTTTGTTTAGGCCTTCTTTTGTTCCATCATATTTTTCCCATAATTCCTTGAATAATTCTAATATATCCTCATCATCAGCTAGTTCAATATCTTCGTCTCCTCTTTTTCCTTTGTAGAATTCTATTAAAGATGCAAGGGAGAATACTAATTTCTTAGGAAGTGTACCCTTTCTCTTTAGATATTCAGTCAAACTTGGTAAATCTCTTGTTTTGTATTTAGATAATGAATTTAATGCTATGCTCATTAGATAGTGCTTTACATATGGATTTTGGAATCTTTCTATAATCGCATCTGCAAATTCCACTAATTCTTCGTGAGGCAAATCTAAAGTTTCTATGATTTCATCATATATTACATCATGGACGTATCTTCCTATAACCTCATGATCAACAGCTTCTCCTACAGTTTCTAAACCATAAAGGTATGCTACTGGAACCATTGCCGTATGAGGCCCATTTAAAATTCTAACTTTTCTTGTTCTATATGGTGTCATATCATCTACAACTTTTACATTAAGTCCAGCTTTTTCTATTGGTAATTCATCTTTTATAGACTGAGGCCCTTCAATTACCCATAGGTGGAATATTTCCCCTACATCTACTAAATTATCATCATATCCAAGTTCTTCTCTAACTTCATCAATTGTATCTCTTGGATATCCTGGAACTATTCTATCAACTAAACTACAGCAAAAAGTATTAGCATCATTTATCCAATTCACAAAATCTTGTCCTAAATTCCACATTTCTGCATATCTTAATACTATTTCTTTAAGTTTTTCACCATTTCTATCAATAAGCTCACATGGAATTATAATAAAACCTTTACTATTGTCACCATTAAACACCATAAATCTACGGAACAAAAATGCGGTTAACTTACCCGGAAAACTTTTTTGACATCCTTCATTTAACTTATCATTCTCATCAAAAGCGATTCCTGCTTCTGTTGTATTTGACACTATGAACCTTAATTCTGGATTTTCTGCAACTCTTAAATATTCATTATAATCTGTATATGGATTAATTCCTCTACTTATACTATTGATTATTTTATGTGTTTTTATAGCTCTTTTTCCTTGAACTCCTTGAAGATAAAGTGTAAACAAGCCATCTTGTTCATTTAGCATATTAACTAGTCCACCTTCTTGAGGCTGAACGACTACGACACTTCCATTGAAACCTGCTTCTTCATTCATTTTGTCAATTTGCCAATCAACAAATGCTCTTAGGAAATTTCCTTCCCCAAATTGTAGCACTTTTTCAGGGTAAGTCTTAAATTCTTTATATATTTTCTTATTTAATTTCATTAGTTATTCCTCCTAAGTTTTTTCATTAAAAATATCTTAAACTAATTTCAATGGACAATTAACAATGCAAATGCTATCATTTTAATATTTCATATCTCTTCAATTACCAATATCAACTTTGATATATACATTGTTAAAGATAAGTAAAAGTTTATTTTAAATATTATTTGAAGTTTATAATTTAGAGATAGAATACACTTAAAATTTAATTATCAAAATAATCCTCTTTACTTATCCTTAAATGTAATTAAAATTTTATATGAAGAAAATACTTTTAATAGCGCTAACATTTTCAATTGTTAGAAATATAGTAATATCTGTTTCAGAAAACTCTATCTTTCAACACCTTGTCTCTTTCCTATGAATTCCATCAGTTGATCATAATATGGATAACCTTCCATATCTCCTTGTACCAATGTTGCCATAGCTCCAACACCGTTAGCATATTGTCCAATTTCGTTTAGTGATAATTTTTCTAAATATCCAGCTAAAAATCCAGCTGCAAAACCATCGCCTGCCCCAGCTGTATCTTGAATTAAATCTGATACATTATATCCTGCGACCTTGACTCCTTCTTTTTTATCTTTTATATAGCAGCCTTCTGACCCTAATTTTACTGCGACTATTTTCGCTTCCTTATTTAAGAAAAAATCTGCCACATCATCTTTATTAGTTAATCCTAATAAAAGTTCCGCTTCATCTAATCCAGGCATTACAATATCTGCCTTACTAGCAATATCCACCAAGATCTTTCTAGCTTCATCAACCGTCCACAATTTAAGCCTGATATTAGGATCGAATGATACTAATATCTTGTTTTCTTTAGCTATTTCTATTGCTCTGTATACTGCTCTTCTACAACTTTCCGATAAAGCTGGCGTTATACCTGTAATATGAAGAATTTTAGCTTGCTTAATATATTCTTCATCAATATCCTCTGGCGATAAGCTACTAGCAGCAGAATTCTTTCTATAATAATATACATTCGGATTGCTTCGTTGATAACGTTCCTTAAAAAGCAATCCTGTAGGCCTTTCTTTATCAATTATTACTCTTGATGTATCTACTCCCTCTGCTTTTATAGAACTTATAACAAATCTTCCGAATTCATCATCCGAAACTTTTGAGAACCAGCCCGCACTATGATTTAATTTTGCCAAGGCAGTAGCGACATTTGATTCGGCACCACCGAGTGACTTGGAAAAACTATGAACATGTCTCAAAGGGCCATTAATATTAGGACTAAATACGACCATTGATTCTCCAAAAGTTAAAACATCCATTTTAGATTCTCTCCTTCGCTTTTCTGTATGCATCCATAAATTCTTTAGCAGTCCTTTGAACTAGATCATAATCGCCTGTTTTTGCACCTTTAGTTAAATCTCCTCCTGTTCCTACTACGAAGGCTCCTGCTTCTATCCACTCATGTAAGTTAGCTATACTAACACCACCTGTTGGCATAAAGTCTCCTTGAGGGAGCGGCCCCTTAAATGATTTAATTACTGATGGCCCATATAGATTGGCTGGGAATATTTTAACCACATCAACTCCATACTCAAAAGCTGTAATAGCATCCTTAACGGTCATTACTCCTGGCATAACCAGAATCTTATACCTATTACAAAGCTTTAAAGTATCAATATCCAAACTTGGGCTTACAATAAATTGTGCCCCTGCTAAAATACAAGCTCTTGCCGTTTCACTGTCCAATACAGTTCCCGCCCCAACAATTACATCGGTATCCTTATATTTTTCAGCAACTTCTTTAATAACTTCAACTGGATTTGGAACAGTCATTGTAAGTTCCATCACTTTTATTCCGCCTTTTGAAACAGCATCTACAATTTTAAGAGCTTCTTCTTTTGAGTCTCCCCTCACAACTGCAACAACACCTGCTTCTTTTATATTTTTTAAAACTTCTTCTCTTCTCATATTACACCTCAAATTCTTTCTTAATTAATATCTTCATACTGAATATATATACAGGTTTTAGATAATAAAATTATTCTTTAGAATATCCATTAGTTTAAAATTCATAGTCTTTCAAACTAATTTTTCAGAATATATATTATAATTTCAAACATTCATTTTTTAACAAATCTATTTTGTGCTATCACTATTAATTAAATACACAGTTCTTAAAATGGTTAACTTAAAATATGATTAATAAATTATAGTATGAAAATTATAGGTTTGAAGAATTCTATATTATTTATTTTTGTATTTTTAAGAACTGTGTTATATATTAAATAAGTTTATAGCTTATTTATATATCAAAGCATTTTTTTCTTTGATTATTAAATTAAAATATTTATAAATATTTTAATTTAATAAATAATTTTCGTTCACGTTAACAATTAGAGGTCGAACAATTGTTAACGTGAACAATTTTAGTTAAAAATTATTTAAGTTATATTTACATTATAGTATCAAATAAAAAAATATGCAATACTTTTTTGTGAACGTTAACAGTTTTTTACAAGTATATCTTTTTTTATTTACTCAATATATAAAGATAAAACACTATCAACTCTCAAAATACAAAGCTGATAGTGCCTTATTCTTCTTAGCTAAACAATAATGATTTATTTATAACATTATTATTCTAAAATTCCTTTTTCCCATTTTCCTTCTTGTAAGTCTTGAGCAACTTTTCTGTACTTGTCATCTGGTAGATTATGTAATATACCTACTACAAGAGCAGCTAAAGCTAAAGCTACTGCTGGATACAATGTCATTGCTCCCTTAATTCCTAGTAATGTTTCTGCACTTTGTTGTGCGTTTGCAACATACCCAGTCATACCTAATACTGCTGCACTAACAAGGGCTGCCATAGATTGTGCAATTTTTCTTGAAAAGTTAAATGCAGCATAAGTTACACCTTCTTTTCTTATTCCAGTATGCCAATGTCCATAGTCAATTGCATCCGTTACGAATGCCCAAGTAACTCCATTTGGAATAGCTAAAGCTACATATCCTATTGTAACAAGAACTGTGAAAGTAGTAGCATTTGTTGGTATTATAAAGTTTAATCCATTAGCAACAATTCCAATCAATAGTCCTGCAATCGCAGTTTTCTTTTTACCAAAATGTTTTACTAAGAATGGAATAGCGAATATACCTATTACAGAACATCCAATCATTATACCATTAACCTTAGGTTGAAGTTTAATATCCCCTAAGTTATATTGGCAGAAGAAAATCATCATTTGGTTGTTAGTATTCATAGCTGATATTGTAAATAATTGCATAAGAATTAAGCATAACAATGGTCTATTTGTAAATACAACTTTAAAATAATCTTTAGCAGATGCTTTTTCTGATTTACCTTCTCTGTTAACTACAACGTGTTCTTTTGTGTTAGCAAAACAGATAAAGAATGAAACAACTCCTATAACAGCCATAACTGCGGCCGCAACTGGATAACCAACTTTTTTGTCACTAAACATCATAAGAATAGGTACAAAAGCTACTCCAGTTATTAATTGTGCTCCTAATGAACCAGCTTGTCTAAATGTAGCTAATTGGCTTCTATCCTCTACATCTCTTGTCATAACCGATGCTAATGATCCATAAGGAACATTAGTGAATGAATATACAAGACCCCAAATCATATATGTTGCATAACCATATATAATCTTAGATGAAAGCGGCATCTCAGGCATAGTAAAAGTAATAATTGTAAGTAGTGCAAGAATTATACTTGAAATCATCATTACAGGCCTAAACTTTCCTGATTTACCTGCCTTTCTACTATCTATCAATGATCCTGCTAATGGATCCATGAATGCATCGAATATTTTTGTAAATGCAAATATACCACCAACTGCTCCAGCACTAATTCCACATGTATCTATGAAAAACTTTGTAAGATATGATTGACCTAAGTCAAACATAAATCCATTACCAAAATCTCCAAAACCGTAAGAAATTTTCTCTCTTAAACTTAATTTAACGTTTCCATTATTAGCATTAGTTGATGCGTTTTTGTCAACAGAATTTAACATTCCTTTTCCTCCGTATCTTTAATTTAGTTAATTTTTTATTCATTAATCCAATATTATAAATTATCTTTTATTTTACAAATTAGGTTTTGGTATTCATCATCGCTTAAATATATTTTTTGTGGATTCATCTCAAAAGTTTTTCCCCAAGATGGGCCGCCTTCATATTTAGGTACAATATGAAGATGAAGATGTTTCATAGTATCAGCAAATGCTCCATAATTTACTTTATCTGGATTGAACGCTTTATGGATTGCTTTAGCTACCTTTCTAGCGTCATTTATGAAAGCTGCTGCTTCATCTTCATTTAAATCCGCTATTTCACTTTTATGTTCCTTATAAACAACATTACATCTTCCACTATAAGTTTGTTCCTTAAACAAATATACTGTTGATACATCTAAATCACAAATCTTAATCATTAAAGAATCTAAATCTTGATTCTTCGAACAATAAAAACAATTTTCATCAAAACTCATTTATTTACCTCCTTTATTATTGATATATATTTACTTATCATGCAATTAAGAAAATTTAATTGCATGATAATAAATTTCATTATAAAACTACTTTAACTGCTTCCTTCATTCCTACTTTTTCAATTATTTCTAAATATCTTGAAATCTCATCAGCAAGATTAGGAATTTCATTTAAATTGCTTCCCCAATTCTTTTCATATGCAAGAACAGAAGTTACAATTTTGTTTAGTCCTTCTTTTGTTCCATCATATTTTTCCCATAATTTCTTAAATAATTCTAATATATCCTCATCATCAGCTAATTGAATATCTTCGTCTCCTCTTTTTCCTTTGTAGAATTCTATTAAAGATGCAAGGGAGAATACTAATTTCTTAGGAAGCGTACCTTTTCTCTTTAGATATTCAGTCAAACTTGGTAAATCTCTTGTTTTGTATTTAGACAATGAATTTAATGCTATACTCATTAAATAGTGCTTTACATATGGATTTTGAAATCTTTCTATAATCGCATCTGCAAATTCTACTAGCTCTTCGTGAGGCAAATCTAAAGTTTCTATGATTTCATCATATATTACATCGTGGACATATCTTCCTATAACTTCATGATCAACCGCTTCCCCTACAGTTTCTAAACCGTAAAGGTACGCTACTGGAACCATTGCCGTATGAGGTCCATTTAAAATTCTAACTTTTCTTGTTCTATATGGTGTCATATCATCTACAACTTTTACATTAAGTCCAGCTTTTTCTATTGGTAATTCATCTTTTATAGACTGAGGGCCTTCTATTACCCATAAGTGAAATATTTCACCTACATCTACTAAATTATCATCATATCCAAGCTCTTCTCTAACTTCATCAATTGTATCTCTTGGATATCCTGGAACTATTCTATCAACTAAACTACAACAAAAAGTATTAGCATTGTTTATCCAATCAATAAAGTCTTGTCCTAAGTTCCATACTTCTGCATACTTTAATACTATTTCTTTAAGTTTTTCACCATTTCTATCAATAAGCTCGCATGGAATTATAATAAATCCCTTACTGTCATCTCCATTAAATGCATTAAATCTGTGATATAAAAATGCTGTTAGCTTACCTGGATAACTTTTTTGACATCCTCCATTTAAAGTATCGTTTTCATCAAATGCAATTCCTGCCTCTGTTGTATTTGACACTATAAATCTTAAATCTGGATTTTCTGCAACTTTTAAATATTCATTATAGTCTCTGTAAGGATTAATTCCCCTACTTATACTATTGATTACTTTATGAGTTTTTGATGCTTGCCCATTTTGGACCCCTTGTAAATATAAAGTGTATAAACAATCTTGATCATTAAGCATGTCCACAAGACCATTTTCTAATGGCTGAACAACTACAACGCTTCCATTGAAATCTGCTTCATCATTCATTTTATCTATTTGCCAATCAACAAAAGCTCTCAAAAAGTTACCTTCTCCAAATTGCAATACTTTTTCTGGATATGTTTTAAATTCTTTATATGATTCCTTATTTAATTTCACAGCTATTCCTCCTAAATCTTCACTTCATCTGTATCTTTGCATTATTGTATGAAAATAAGCATCTCACTTATTTTCATACATAAAAGATTACATATTAAAGTATTTGTCTGCGTTATTATAACTAATGTCAGCTACAATTTGTCCTAAATGTTCAATGTCGTTAGGTAACTCGCCATTTTCTACCCATTCTCCAATTACGTTGCAAAGTATTCTTCTAAAATATTCATGTCTTGTGTAAGATAAAAAGCTTCTAGAGTCTGTTAACATTCCAACAAATGTGCTTAGCATACCTAAATTAGCTAAAGTTCTAATTTGATCTTGCATACCAATCTTGTGATCATTAAACCACCAAGCTGATCCAAATTGTATTTTGCCCTTAATTCCGTCTCCTTGGAAGCATCCAAGTAATGTTCCTATTGTAGAATTATCATTTGGATTTAAACTATATATAATAGTCTTAGGTAAAGCTTTTTCACTATTTAACGCATCTAATAACCTTGACAGTGGAATTGCAACTTCTGTATCATTAAGTGAATCAAATCCTGTATCAGGTCCTAATTTTTCGAACATTACTTTGTTATTATCTCTAACGCAATTCATGTGAAATTGCATTACCCATCCTAGATCGTGATATAATTTTCCAAAGAACTTTAATATATATACTCTTAATTTATTTTCATCTTCAAAAGATACTTGTCCATTTTTAAGTACGTTTGCAAAAATTTCTCTAACTTCTTCTAAAGAAGCATTGCCTACTGGAACAAAATCCAATGCATTATCTGACACTCTACATCCAGCTTCATGAAAATATTCCACTCTCTTTTTTAATGCTTCTAAATATTCATCAAAGTTTGAAATTTTAGAACCAACTACTTCTTCTAGTTTGTTAAACCAATCTTTAAATGTTTCTTTATTAACTCCTAGAGCTTTATCAGGTCTAAAAGCTGGTAATACTTTCACATCAAAGCTTTTATCTTCTTTTATTGCTAAATGATATTCTAATGAATCTATAGGATCATCTGTTGTACATATCACTTTTACATTTGATTTCTTTATAAGATTTCTTACTGTAAAATCATCGCTATTTAACAGCTTATTAACTTTTTCCCAAATAGCAGGTGCACTTTTTTCATTTAAAACTTCATCTATTCCAAAGAATCTCTTAAGTTCTAAGTGTGTCCAATGATAAAGTGGATTTCCGATAGCAAATGATATAGTCTTTGCCCAAGCTAAGAACTTTTCATAATCACTTCCATCTCCTGTAATATATTTTTCATCTATGCCCAAAGTTCTCATCTGTCTCCATTTATAATGATCACCATAAAGCCATACTTGAGTTATATTTTCAAACTTTTTGTCTTCTAATATTTCCTTCGGATTAATGTGGCAATGATAATCAATAATTGGCATTTTTTCTGAATAATTATGATATAATTTTTCAGATGCTTCGTTGCTTAATAAAAAATTTTCATCCATAAACTTTTTCATATCAAAATCCTCTTTTCTTTTTTGTTCACGTGAACAAAAATACGTGCAAATCCCTGTTCACGTGAACATTTTCTTGTATCTACTTGATAACTTTATTATAATATCATATTTCAAATAACGCAACACTTTTTTGTGAACGTTAACAACTTTTTTTAATAATTAGTGCTTAAATTCACTAATTATTAAAATCCATTATTAAAGTTTTTTTACTGATTTTCTTACCACAAGCTGAGATTGTATATAAACTTTTTCTTTATCTACTTCTTTATTCTTTATAAGATTTAATAAGTTTCTTCCGCCATATTCGCTCATCGCCAAAGAATCCTTCCTTACACTTGTCAACGGAGGAGTTACATAGTTACAGAAGTTGCTATCATCAAACCCTATAATTGAGATATCTTCCGGAACTTTTAACCCAGCTTCAAATATTGCTTTCATAGCACCCACCCCAATATCATCATTAGCGCAAAATACTGCTGTTGGAACATTCTCTAATTTAAGTAACTTTTTCATATTTTCATATCCACTTTTCAGATCATATCTACCACTTAAAATATATTCCTCATTAATTGGAATATTATTATCCTCCAACGCTCTTATATATCCTCTTTTTCTATATACTGTTGATTCAAATTCCTTATTTCCTTGCAATAATGCTATTTTTCTATGATCGTTCTCTATAAAATAAGTAACTGCATCGTAAACTCCTTTTGTATCATCTGACATTATGTTTACTAATCCTTCATTTTCAATGTATCTATTTATAACTACAGTTGGTATATTTTTTTCTAGAATAGTCTGTATGAATTCATCATCATTTTTACTTTGACTTACAACAATTATTCCATCAAAATTTCTGTTATCAATTAAATGGGAGTATTGATAATCATCTATACCTCTTACAACTAAATTATATTCTTTATCTATGACATTATTGACTCCTCTTATAATTTCGTGAAAGAATGTATCTGATGTTCCTTCGCTAATCGATGAAAAAAATACACCTATAACGTATGATTTTAATAAAACAAGACTCTTAGCACTATAATTTGGTACATAATTCAATTCTTTTGCTAAAGCTATAATTTTAACCTTGGTTTCTTCATTAATATACGGACTATTATTAAGTGCTCTAGACACTGTTGTATGAGAAACATTAGCTAATTTTGCAATATCCTTTATAGTGACACTCATATTTTCTTTACACTCCTTATTAAGTAAACTTTTTTCACCATATACGATAATCACAGTATATAAAAAAGCTTAATCTACTTCTAATAATATTTTAATAATTAAAATTCATTTTTGCAACCTATACGATTTTAATTGTTTTTCCTTAATTTATCAATGTTATATTTAATTTTTATTATTTAGTTGTTTTCACAGTAATCTTCAATGGTTTGAGCAACTATTTTGGCTTGCACTACTGCTTCTACTACAGTTTTAGCACCAGTAACAACATCACCTGACGCGAATGTACCTTTTTTAGTTGTATTTCCTTTATCATCTGTTATTAACAATCCCCATTTATTGGTATCTAATTTTGTTGTATTTGAAACTATATTAGTTCTAGGGGTTTGACTTACAGCTACAATTATTGAATCACATTTGAAAAATTCTTCTTTTTCTTCAATAAGTTTGTTTTGAACTTTTCCATCTGACTCTACTACATTCTCAGTATTAACTAACTTTACTCCCTCTTCTGTTATTTCTAATGGCGATTTAAATAATTCAAAATTAATTTTATCTTCCTTAGCTTCTTTTATCTCCTGCTTTGTTGCAGACATTTGATCAAAACCTTTTCTATATATTATTGTAACATCTTCAACTCCATTTCTTTTTGCACTTCTTGCGGCATCCATGGCTACATTACCAGCTCCGATAACAGCTACTTTATTACCTAGCTTATAGTTCTCTGGTGATTTTAAATAATCAATAGCAAAATGTACATTTCCTAAAGTTTCACCTTTAATATTTAATGTTTTTGGATTCCATACTCCGGTACCAATAAACACTGCTTTATAACCATCTTCAAATAGTCTATCTAATGTTATTACAGGACCGATAAGAGTATTAGGCCTAACTTTTACACCAAGTTCTATTAATCTTTCTTCAATGGAATCTACTAATTTTTTTGGAAGTCTATATTCTGGTATTCCATACCTTAGTACTCCACCTATCTTCTCGTGCGCATCAAAAATAGTAATATTATATCCTTTCCTAGCTAGTATAAATGCAATAGTAATTCCTGCTGGACCACCACCAATTATAGCAATTCTGTCTTTCTTTTTAGAAACAGCTTTAAACCTAGTTTCTTCTATGTATCTTTGAGATATTTCCTGTTCTATATCATGAAATCGTATTGGTTCCCCTTTAATCCCTCTTATACAATTTCCTTTGCATTGGTCTTCATGAATACATACTAATGAACATACTGCTGAAAGCGGATTATTTTCAAATAATATTTCTCCTGCTTCTTCAATTTTTCCTTCCTTATACATATTTATAATATCAGGTATAGGTGTTTCTACTGGGCAATTAGACTTACAAGCTGGTTTCTTACATAGCAAGCATCTATTTGCTTCACCAATCAAATTATTATTATTTATCATATTTGTCTTCCTCCTTATCATCATTTGTATATAAAGTATACTAACTTAATTTAGTATTTATTTCAATAATATATATCAAAAAATATGCTATACTTTTTATCATAAAATATAGCATATTTTATTGACTCTGTCCTTATATTTCTTTATATTACATAAAGTTTTGTTCAAACATAAATTTATAGTTATTCTATTATTTTTTATATAAATATAGGATTCCATTTTTAGGGCTGTATATTAACTTGCCTGTAAAGCTCCTCTTCTTCAATTCTTTCTGAAGACTATACATAAAAAAACCATGCGTGACAATTAAAATGTTTTCTGTACCTTCTTTTCTCGCTTCATTTAATAATAAATCAACAAACTTCTCAGCTTTCTCTCTTGTAATAATCTTATTTTCTTGTTGAGATTTATGGTTGAAATACCACGCTATTCTTCCACTAATCGCCCAAAACCAATACGGAAGCTTTAAATTACTTTTAAATATTGGATCAATGATAGTTTCTCTAATTAGATCATTTTGAATTATATCATCCTTATATACATGTTGTGCTGTCGTTATTGCTCTTATAAGCGTACTAGAATAACATTTATCCCAATTTATCCCCATAAGCTCTACATCTTTTCTAATCACACCACTTATATTGTAATTTTCTTCCCAATTTTTAAATTCTTTTGATGTCATAAAAAAACTTTTACGGTAATCAACTTTAAAATGTCTGATAAGACCAACATTCATAAAAATCCCTCTTGTCTTTTATTATTCATATAAGAACTATAATGATTAGGCATTAATCTGCTTAATAATTTCAATTAACATATTAACCCTATTAAAAGGAGTAATGAAATATAATCCATCTGCAATACCTTTTAGTTTCTTTCCTATTTCCACAGTAATTTTTACACCGATTTCTTGTGCCTCTTCTTTGCTCATATTTTCTGAAAACATTTGTACATATTTATCTGGTATAGTTACTCCAGGAAGCTCATTATTTAAAAACATTGCGTTTCTATAACTTACAACGGGAAGTAATCCCGCTAAAATCTTTACATTAGTCCTCTCTTTAATCATTTTCAAGAACTCTATAGCATTGTCATCATAGATAGGTTGCGTTAAAAAAAACTTTGCACCTTTTTCTATCTTCTTCATCATTCTATTATATTCTACTTCTTTATTTAAAACATTCAAATTCAAAGCACCACCTACATAAATACTATCTTCTTTGAATATTTCTTCATTCATGCTTTCTATTAATTCTATTAGCCTAAATGAATTTAAATTAAATACGCTTTTTGTTTCAACTTTACTAGCATCAGATATAGGGTCACCAGTAATTGCAAGGATATTTCTTATATTTTCAATATGAGATCCTATCAGACTTGACCTTATTGCATTAGTATTTTTATCTCTACAGCAAACATGAGGCATAGCTTCAATTCCTATTTCTCTCTTGATTTTAGACGATATAATAGTTGAATCTGCTCTAACCTTCGACATTGGTGAATCCGGAACTGTTACTAAATCAATATTGTTTTCTTTACATATCTTAGCTCCATCTATGATTCTTGATATATCGGTATCAATTGGTGCCGATAATTCTATAGCTACAACAAACTCACCATTTTCGAGCTTATCTTTAAAAGTATTCTTAGCCTTTTTCTCAAAACTTTTAACTTTTGGCTCAGCCTTAGTATTAGCATTGATTACTTTAGAATTCTCATTAATTATTTTGGTTAATTGTTTAATATAGCTTGGATTTGTTCCACAGCATCCCCCTATAATTGAAACCCCAAAAGACCTTATTTCACTAACTTTTTTCGCAAAATATACGGGATTGTTTGGATAAACTGTTCTTTCGTGAATTATCTCTGGATAACCTGCATTAGGCAGTACCGAAACAATTTCATTTTCTATATTAATTTTTTTAACCATTTCCAATATATGTGCTGGTCCAGAACCACAGTTAAACCCAAATGCATCTATATATTCTGTATTTCGTACTTCTTTAATCAATTTAGCCGCACTTATCCCATCTCTTGTAAATCCATCTGGCTTAACAGCAAACTGAGTAAGTATGAAACTATCTATATTCTTGTACTTAATATACTCGCTTATTTTTTTCAGGTAATTATAGTTGCTAAAAGTTTCGAATATAAAAATATCTATACCATTTTTTAAAAAGCAATCTACTATGTATTTATATTCTTCTAAAACTTCATTGCTAAATTCATCTAAATTATCTGTTTTAATAGGTCCAATACTTGCACCTATTAAAACAGAAGTATTTCTTGTTACTTCTTTAGCTAAGTTTATTCCTGACTTAATTATGTCCATTAATGTTTCTAACGATACTCCAAGATCATATGTATTAGCAGAAAAAGTATTTGTTCTAATTAGTTTAGCCCCTGCTTCAATATACTCTTTATGTATTCTTTTTATAGTTTCTTTATCATTTAAGTTACCAAATTCACAATAGGATACATCATTACCTGTTACTTCTGAATAATATGTTCCCATTGCTCCATCACATATTAGTATATCATTTTTTAATATCTCTTTTATCATTTTTAATCTCCCCAAATCCTTGTTAATAATGCTTACTAGTAAGTATACTATAATTTTTTATTCTAGTCCTCTTTTTTAATACGATTTTCCTATTGATAAATTTATTTTTTAGCCAAATTGCATGTAAAAATAAAAAGTAGATCTATCTTTGATACTATGCATCTAGATAAATCTACTCTTAAATAACTCATTAATTTTTAACAGTCTTATTAGCTGTATTCTCGTCAGTTTTTGGTACTTGTATAGTCTTATTAGGATCTTCCTGAATTTTTCCTGACGTAGGATTATTTACAATAGTTCCGTTATCTGGACCTATATTAATAGTATTGTCATCCTTTGCAGGACTTGTCACTGGTGTATTTCCCTTGTTATCATTCTCATTTTGTGCAGGAACCTCTGGTTGTAAATTTAACACACCATCATCCTTTTGTTCTTTTTTAGGGTTATCTGTAGCTTTCCCCGAATCCACATTAGGTAATGAATTGTCAGCTGCTCCATTTATTACAGGCTTATCTACAGTTGTTTTTTCAGGTTTTGCATCTGAATTTGAATTAGTAGCTGGAGTAACGACATCACTATTTTTTTCATCTTTTGCATCCCACTGAGTTACATTTTCTTTATCTTTTATACTTGCAGTAATTTCTTTTACTGGTGCTACATCTATTTTATTCTTTGTACTCTCATCTACCACTAGAGATGCTTCATATCTTCCTAAGCTTATTCCTTTTGTCTTAGCTTCATCAACATCTTCCTTATCACCTTTAACATAAGTAACTTTTTCTGTATTAAAGGTAGATTGAATAACATCCTTTATATCTTTCTCATAAGCACTGTTATCTTCATTTTTTATAAATGCAAATCCAACCAATACTTCCCTATTAGTATCTAAATATTTTTTTTCTATAAGTTTTTCCTTTATTTTTTGTATTCCTTCATCAAGAGATATACCTTTAACATCTGTAAAATCTATATTCTTTCCATCATTGTTTACACCTTCAACTCTAATAATCTTCAATTTATTATCAGCTTCTATTTGTATACTAGGATTAATATCTAAACTAACAACTGCATATGCTGTATCAGATTTCATAGTATGAAAGAAGGTGAATACTATTAAAAACAACGCTGCAATTGCTCCAATTGACTTAATAAAGTTATTATACCTATAAGTCCCACTATTACTAGCCTTAATGAGATCATCTTCAAAATAAAATATTTTTTGCCCTATTTTCATATCTTTCTTAGGTTCAATCTTTTCCATTATGCCATTATCATTTAAAGCTATAGCATAACTTTTTTTAATTTCCATTATTATTCCCCTATTCATTCTTTTCACCTACTTTCTGATCCAATTTTTTAAAGCACTGAGATTTTTATCAATTATTATTACAACAGAAATTATAAATTTTTTGCTTCTTTTTATTACCTTTTCTGTAACTGAAAACTTTAAAACAATCCTTTTGATTGGTAATCTTTTCTTTAAATACATAAAAGATAAAAATTCTTCATCCTTTGATATTTCTTCTGATAAATTAATTGCATTCTTTCTCGTTGCTTGTTGTTTGGGAGCTTCATTCACCAAATCTTCCAAAGTAAAACCAAACGAACTTATTTCATTCTTTAAGGCAGTTATTTCTTCCAGCAACATGCTATTATCTTCCTTAGGCTCAAAATATTCATCTCTAAAATCCAAACCTTTGTCCACTAATTCGTCCAAAGATGAATGATTATGCTTATTTTCACCTTTTAAGTAATTCTTTATTCTACTTCCAATTACTAATTTTGCAAAAGATAAAAAATGTCCCTTCTCATTATCATATCTTTCAATTGCCTCATGAAAACCAAGTAATCCAACGCTAAGTTCTTCATCATTTTCGCAAGATACATAGCGACCTGTCACATCTGAAATACTTTTTATTATAAAAGGCATATGATTTTCAATAAGTTCATTTATACTTGTGTTCTTATCAACATTTAAATCTATTAAAACACATTCGAGCATGACATACGCTCCCTTCTCCGGTCATTATTATATACAAAAAAAAATATAGGTTTTGGTACTTTTTATTAAACAAATGTAAAACTTTAATTTCTAGGCTTAATTTAACATTTAATTGAAAATACTTTCGTAAAATCTAAAGTGATATTTACTATTATATCATGTATTAAATATATTTTTAACTTTGTTGGTTGAAAAATATATTTATAGAACTTTTTTTCTCTTATCAATGTAACTTCTAACACTTTTTTATTAATTTGACAAAAGATATCATTCACATACTTATATTATTAAAACATAAATTTGATTTTTAATTTAATTACAGCTTATTTTACTAAAACAAAAAGGAGCTTAGAGACCGGCGAAGGACACTCTAAGCTCCACATTAGCACTTTACGTACCAACTGCTTATTTAGAATAACATAAATATTTCAAAATTTCAACACAAATTATAAACTTTATCTATATATGTTAAATTTAAAATCCTAATATAGATATATATATATGTTTTAATAAATAAATTTACATTTAAAACTCTAGTAAGCAAAACGCTAAATTAAGAGTAGAATCTTGAAATTTGATTACAACATATATACTAACACATTCCCCCGTTACCACTACTATTATTATCTCCACCGCAAGCATTCATACTATTAGAATTAGGTTTAACATTTTTATTTGCATATTTTTTCATATAATCAATAACTCTTGCCTGCAATTTGTTTAAGCTGTCCAAATATTCATGGTTATTAGGATCTAATTCTACAGCTTTTTTCAAGTAATTAAGCCCACTGTCAAACCATCCCTTTTGAACAGATATAAAACCTTGAAGATAATTCCATTCTGCTGAATTCGCATTATTTATTAAGTTCAATTTTGCTTCAGCCTCAGAAAAGTTTTTATTATCGACTAAATCACGAATTTCTTTATATAGATTACCATTAATAATGAGCTCATATGCCGCACTAAGAGCCAAAACTTTTTGTTTAGTGGTCTCATTTTGATTTTGTGTATATTCTTCTAAAATATCTTTGAATTTATTTTTTATTTCTTCTTCAGAAGCTGTTTTTTCAATGCCTAAAACCTCGTATGGATCCAATTTAATTACACCTCTTTACTCTATCTTCTATTCTACTATTAAATATATTTAATAAAAATTAGTAATATTCTTACATGTAATTAATTTGGTCCAAAATAACCTAATAGATTTTATTAATTGACTACAAATAGTACTTTTTTAAAATTACAGCTCTTATGCTTTCATATTTTATATGTGAAGGTAGTTCTTTTTTTAGTACATTTATCTTATCATATCCATGCTTTTGGCATGCATCTATTATTAGCTTTTCATCTTCTTTATTATAAAATTCTTCCAAATTTATATGAAATGCATTTTCTCCAAACTCTTTTATATAATCTGTTACATATCCTAGGATAGTTGAAATTGAGATCTCTAATTTTTGAGATACTTCATGTATAGTTATGTTCTGCTTAAGCATATCTATTGAGATTTGATCATTCTCCCTAGTCTCTCCATCAATTATAACCTTTCTTCTTTTTCTTTCAATCCATTCTACTTTTCTATCATTTTCTGACAAATATTCGTTTACTATATTTATTATCTTTTCTCCATACAAACTTATTTTCTTAGGTCCCATGCCTGTTATATCTTTTAATTCATCTAAAGAACTCGGGCATCTTCCACTTATTTCCTTCAGAGTATTCATTGTCAGTATTGCTTGGGGTAATGCTCTTTCTTCTTTAGCGAATTCTTTTCTTGCATTGTCTAGTCTCTCGTATAATTCTAAGTCTGTTTTAACTTCTATTCTAGATTCTTCATCTTTATTTATACTCTTTTGTTCGTCTAGCAAGCCTTCATCATGATCAGATATAGCAATTTCATGTTCTTCTACAAAATTCCGTATTACATCTTCAAATACTTTTCCGTATTTATTATATTTAACTTCTCCAACTCCAGAAACTTTAAGCATTTCATATTTTGATATCGGATAATTTACAGTCATTTCTTTTAGTGTAACGTCACCGAATATTATATATGGTGGAACATTGTTTTCCTTTGCCAGTTCTTGTCTTAAATTTCTAAGAATCTCAAAAAGTTCATTTTCTTCACTAGCTTTCTTTTCTACTCTAAACTCTTTTAATTGAACTTTTTCTTGAGATGTTAATACTCTTCTTGATCTATCATTTAAACTCAACACTGGATATGTACCTTCAACCACATTAATATATCCATGAGAAATCAATGTATTAATAAAGTTTTTGAGATCTTCTGCTGAATATTCTTTCATTAATCCATAAGTAGAAAGCTCGTTAAAATGAAATTGAATAACTTTTTTATTTTTAGATCCTCTAAGCACATCTACAAGCATTCCAATTCCAAATTTAACTTTCATCCTGTATATACATGAAAGAACTTTTTGCGCTTCTATTGTCTTATCAACAAACTCTCCTTTACTCAAACAATTACTGCAATTATCACATTGCCCATTATATGTTTCTCCAAAATACTCCAAAACGTATTTTCTATAGCAATAATTGCTATATACAAAATCCATCATTTGTTGAAGCTTTCTATATTGATTGTTCTTTCTCTCTACATCTTCTATTGAGTTTTCTATTAAATACTTTTGGACCTGAACATCTTGAGGCGAAAATAATAATACGCATTCGCTCTTTTCTCCATCTCTTCCTGCTCTTCCAATCTCTTGATAGTAACTTTCAATATTTCTTGGCATATTATAGTGTACAACATATCTTATATTAGGTTTGTCTATCCCCATTCCAAAAGCATTGGTTGCTATCATAATACCAGCTCTATCATATATAAAATTTTCTTGATTTTCTTTTCTAGTATTTTCAGATAATCCCGCATGATAGCAAGTCACATTATACCCTTTCGCTTGCAAAGATTCATATAAATTATTGACTTCTTTCCTAGTTGCAGCATATATAATGCCTGAAACTTCTTTATTGTTTTCTATATATTTATATAAATATTCCTTTTTGTTACCACTTTTAATCACGCTGATAGATAAGTTTTCTCTATCAAAACCTGTTATAAAGACTTTTGGATTATTCAATTTAAGAAGATTTATTATATCTTCTCTCACTTCCTGTGATGCAGTTGCAGTAAATGCTGTTATTATAGGTCTCTTTTGAAGTAAACTTATAAAATTTGATATTTTTCTATAACTTCCCCTAAAATCATGTCCCCATTGAGAAATACAATGAGCTTCATCTATAGCTATTTGAGAAATATTACATTTAGAAATAACACTCAAAAACTCAAAAGATTCTAATCTTTCAGGAGCTATATAAAGAATCTTTATTTCACTATTTTCCAAATTGTTTATTACTTCTTTTTCTTCTATAGCACTCAATGTACTATTTATTAAAGCGCCTTTTATCCCCATATCTTTTAGCGTATCTACTTGATCTTTCATTAGGGATATTAGAGGAGAAATTACTATTGTTATTCCTTCTAGCATCAATGCTGGTATCTGATAACAAATTGACTTTCCTCCTCCAGTTGGCATTATAGCAAGTACATCTTCTCCATTTATTATTTTACTTATTATGTCTTCTTGCCCTTTTCTAAATGACTTATATCCATAATATTTCTCCAAATAATTTAAAGCTACATTATCCATTTAATAATACTCCTTAGATTAATACTTCCATTAAACAAGGTAGTCAAAATTGATTTAAAAACCACTTTTAACTACCTTAATATATTACTTAGCTAAAATTTCTATTCCAGTCTCAGTTATCAACACTGTATGCTCCCACTGCGCTGATAATTTATCATCGGCTGTATAAATAGTCCATTCATTTTCTTCATCAACAAAAACATCATAAGTTCCTTGATTAACCATTGGTTCAACGGTAAGAATCATTCCGGGAACAAGCAACATTCCAGTTCCTTTCTCCCCTATATGAGGAACAAATGGATCTTCATGAAATTCATTACCTATTCCATGTCCACCTAATGCTCTTACTATTGTATATCCATTTTTATGAGCATGTTCCTGACACGCTGCACCTATATCTCCTAAGAATCCCCAAGGTTTTATAGCTTCAATTCCTTTTATCATACATTCCCTAGCTACTTCTACTAATCTTTTAGCTTCTTCACTAACATTGCCAATCATAAACATTCTAGATGCATCTGAATAATATCCATCTAAAATCGTAGAAACATCTACATTTATAATATCTCCATCTTTGATTATAATATTTTCACCTGGGATTCCATGGCACACTTCATTATTTATTGATGTACATACACTCTTTGGGAAACCTTCAAAATTCAATGGTGCTGGAATCGCCCCATGTTCTATAGTATAATCATATACTAATTTATCTATATCAGCAGTGCTCATCCCTGCTTTAATTTTACTTGCAACTAAGTCTAAAACCCCATCATTAATCTTAGCGCTTCTTTTGATTCCTTCTATATCTTTTTGGCTTTTTATAATATTTCTTGGTGGGACTATATGGCCTTTTCTTTTAAAACTTTCAATTTTTTCATCAAATTCTAAATGACATTTTTTATATTTCAACCCACTGCCACACCAACATTTTTCATTTCTATCTAAGATCATTGTTTTTATAACACCTCTTTATAATACATTATTATTTATTAATATTTTAGTTTTTTGTCATCAAATATTCAGCTATATATATATAATACACCTAAATCAATTTAAATGCTCATCTATATTCTTTCTCTGCCAAAATTTTAACATCTTAAGCTAGCTTCCTTTAAGTAATATGGCATTTATAATTTTATAATGCAAAAGACTAGTAATCAATTTACTTTTATTTCCTATATTTAATAAGATTTCATATTCACTATCTATAATACCACTTAATATTATTTATGTTAACATTCTTTAAAATTTTATATTAACATACTTACTTTTTTGCTTTTTCAGCTTTAATAATTTTACCTTTTATAGTTATATTTTTTAACTCTTCTATAACTCTTTTTCCTTTTCCATTTAATATATCAACATAGGATACCGAATCCTGGACATCTATTATTCCAATATCTTCAGATCTAATGCCCTCTATTTTACAAATAGCCCCAACTATATCTCCGGCACGAATCTTCTTTTTTTTACCTCCATTTAAATAAATTTTTGTTATATTGTTATTTATGGCTTTTGATTTTTCTTCTTTTCTTTTCGGTTTACTTTTAAGTGTTTTAACCCCTTCATTTTTTTCCTTTTCAACCATTATTTTCTCAGGCAAATTATAGACAGGAATTTTGAATCCAATAAACTCTTCAATTTCACTTAAAAGCTTATCTTTTTCATTAACACAAAAGCTTATTGCCTTCCCTTTTTCCCCTGCTCTTCCTGTTCGGCCTATTCTATGTACATATGCTTCCTTCTCTACGGGAAGATCATAATTTATTACGTGAGTAATTCCTTTAACATCAATGCCTCTTGAAGCTAGATCTGTTGATACAAGTATTCTAAAATCGCCCAATCTAAATCCATCCATAATGCTTAATCTTTCTTTTTGAAGCATTCCTCCATGTATTCTATTAACAGAGTACCCCTTAGATTTTAACCATTGAAACACTGTATCTACATTCTCTTTAGTTTTTGCAAATATAACTACTGTTTCAGGTTTCTCAATTATTAAAATATCATTTAGTTTTTCTATCTTCTCTTCATAATTAGTATAATATAAATTATGATCTATATTTTCGTTAATAAGTTTTTGATTATCAATACTTATATCTACAGGCTTATTCATGTATTTATCACATAATACCTTTATTTCCTCTGGTATTGTTGCTGAAAATAACATAGTAACTTTCTTCTTTGGAAGTCTTCTAATAATTCCTTCAACTTGCCCTATAAATCCCATATTAAGCATTTCATCAGCCTCATCTATAACAAAATATTTAATTTGAGCTAAATTAAGACTTCCTCTATCTATATGATCTAGAATTCTCCCTGGAGTTCCAACCACTACATGCGTCTTCTGTTTCAATTTTCTCTCCTGCTCTGAGATAGGTTCTTTACCAAAAATCGAAACAGATTTTATTCTTTTAAACCTTCCTATATTAGTTATATCTTCACTTACTTGAACAGCGAGTTCTCTCGTAGGTGTTAATACTAAAATTTGTGGGATATTTTCATTCCAATCCACTTTCTCACATAAAGGAATCCCAAAAGCTGCCGTCTTTCCACTTCCCGTTTGTGATTTAACTATGATATCTTTATTTAAAAGTATCTCTGGGATAACTTTTTCTTGAACTTTTGATGGATTTTTATAACCAAGTCCCTCGATTGATTTTAGGATTTCATCACTTATTTTAAATTTAGTGAATTCATTATTCATATATTAAATTTTCACCTCAATTATTTTATTAAATTATATTAATCAGAAATTATATAAATCTTTCTTATTATACCATTCTTATCTATTTTTCAAACACTATTTGTTTGTTTATTTTTTCATTGTTTTAATGCAATTTATACTTTAAATCTAAATTTTGCTTTAGAGAGTAGTTTTTTTACATAAATATATAATAATTCTATATCAGATAATATATCTGTGGGATTATGTAACTTTAACTAGAAAAATGCACATAATAAGGATATAATTAATTAGCAATATATATAGAAAAATTATTCAACTATAAAAGGAGAAATTAATGATTAACTCATTTAGTGATTTAAATTTAAATTCAAGTATAATAGAAGGACTACAAAAACAAGGAATTAATATACCAACTTCAATTCAATCCTCTTCTATTTTACCTGCTCTTGAGGGCAAAGATATAATTGGTGAAGCCTTTACAGGAAGTGGTAAAACATTAGCTTATCTATTGCCTCTTTTTCATAAAATAGATACATCAAAGAGAGAAATGCAAGGATTAATATTGGCTCCAACACATGAACTTGCTAAACAAATAGAAGATCAAATTAAGCTTCTTGCTGAGAACTCATCATTCCCTATAACTTCACTATCTATTATTGGTGATGTTAATATAAATAACCAAATAAAGAAACTCAAAGAAATAAAACCTCACATAATTGTTGGGTCAACAGGTAGAATTCTAGATCTAATTCGAAAGAAAAAAATAACTGCTCATACTATAAAAACAATAGTAATTGATGAAGGAGATAATTTATTAGATCCGAAGAGATCTAACGTTACTAAAGACATTGTTAAATCAACAATGAGGGATAGACAGCTTATGCTATTTTCAGCATCTATAAAACCTGAAACATTGGAAACTGCGAAGTCTCTAATGAAGGAACCAATAATAATAAAAAGTGAAGATAAGCCTTTAATAAATCCTAATATTGAGCATATGTTTATCTTATGTGAAAGACGTGATAAGTTTGAAACCTTAAGAAAAGTTCTTGTGGCTGCAAAACCAGAAAAAGCAATCATCTTTGTTAATAACAATGAGGATATTGAATTAACAACAGCCAAACTTAATTATCATAGCAAAGATTGTTTTGCTATGACCGGAAAGATTTCTAAGGAAGATAGAAAACTTGCAATTGAAAGCTTTAGGACAGGTAAAATAAAAATACTAGTCTCATCAGATGTTACAGCTCGTGGTCTTGATGTTGCTGATATAACTCACGTTTTCCATTTGGATTTGCCATTAAAATTAAATGAATATCTCCATAGATCTGGAAGAACTGCTAGAGGAAACGCTCATGGTACTTCTATATGTATTTTAACTGTTCAACAGCTTAATATAATAAAAAAATATGAGAGAGAATTTAATATACAATTTAAAGAAAAGAAAGTTTTTGGCGGAGTTTTAGAAGATGCTAATTATAACTCTAGTTCAAAGCAATATGAGCAAAAAAATAAATCTTATAGTAGCAAATTTAACAAATAAAATTTTATTATAGTACTTAATAAAACTTAAGCAAATTAGTATTAGGGATACTTATTTTTTCACCCAAATGATTAAAATGAGTATCCTTTCATTTTTATAATAAACTTAAATCTCTGCACACTCTTTTATATCTAATCTAATTATTCTCTATATAACAATTAGTTAATTATTTAATTATTGATGTGCCTTCACTTTAATTTATGATTTTCTTCCATTAATTTTATTAACGATAATAGTTAATAATAACTTATTATTTTATTAAAGTTTTCTTAAGTAAACAATTACCCAACTTAATCGGTGCTATAATCGGTAGTGATGTAACGGTATATATGTTCTAAGAAGTTCAATTCATAAATGTTTATCATAAACTTATCAGGTATTTATAGAACAATGAACTATATTATTTAGGACTTATATCCAAAAAACTCACTAAAATATACACATAATGTTGGAGGAAAATTTTTATGAAAAAGAAAATCATTAGTCTATTGTTAATTGCAGCAGTTAGTTCAACTGCATTAATATCTTGTGGAAAAACTAAAGATTCTGCAAATTTGAATAATGAAAATATAACGGAGCAGTCTTCCACAACATCTACAACTGAACAATCACCTCAAAGTAATTCTAAGATAGTTGGCGAAAATAACAAACCCACTGTAGAAGTTAAACAAATTGCTTCTTTGACTGATTTTAAAGATAAAGACAAAAGTGAAATTGAAAAACTTTTAGGAAAAGCTATTAGCGAGGAAGATGATAAGGGTACCTATGAAAAAGATGATTATAGTTTTGAAATAAAATATAAAGATTCAAAATGTAATGAAATTAAGATAATTCCTAAGTCAGAAATGAAATTCCCAGCTGATGGAACTAACATCTTAAAATTAGTAGGAATAAACGCAGATGATTCGGATTCTACAATATCTCCAGCTGGACTTGAATGGAATAATAAATTTGATACATTTAAGATCAATGTAGTTTCTAATAATGAACCAAATGGTAAAATTTCTTATGTAACAATTATTTTATCAGATCCTTCTAAATAATGATAAGAGTTTGTGGATTTTGTATATAAAATACTACAGTATTAAAATTTAAACCAAACCATATTAAACGTATATTCATACTTTTTTACCTAACAAATTACTTTTGTTAGTGATTTCCATGAATATACGTTTAACTTTAATTTTCTATCTCTAATTTTTCTATTTTTATAGATGGTATTTTATGCTCTACATTGCTTTCATCTTTAATCACCGAGCTACCTACTTTCCCTATAACTTTAATCTTATCATTTTCTTTTAGTTGATACGATTTATCATAATCTCCAACTATTCCAACGATTTTTGAATCAGCAGCACAGCATGTCATTATAATCCTTCCTATAATTATTTGATCTTTATTTAAGTAATTTTCTTTACATACAAATCCATGTATTTCTAACTTTTTCCCTATATATTTTTCTGGATTAATCCGTATATCATCAAGCATTGTAGGATTATGTTCGTCAATTCTTATAGTTTCTTCATTGTTTCTTATGTTGCTCTTATTAAAATTATACTCAAATTCATGTTCATATAATGACTTTCTATCAATAACACTTGTTTTGTTTTCTAAAATTTCTAAATTCAGCTCTGAATGTTTAAATGTTTGCTGCTTATTAATAGATATGAAACCTATTATTAAGGCTAGTATTATTGGAAACAATTTTATTTTAATATTCATGCTGCCTTTAGGTGTAAATATATTTTTTATTTGAAAAACAGTAATTATACTTATCATTATTATAGTAATATAAAAATATTTAATCATATTACTACCTATATAAAAACCTATACTTCCAGTAGATATTAAATATATTATAGAGAAATCTAACAATATAAGAACAATAAACCATAAAAACTCATCAAAATTAAATCTTTTCACTTATTTTTCAGCTCCTTTTTATATTTAAATTGCTATCATTTAAAGTGCATCTTTATATTCCGCACATCATGAATAAAAAGGAGATTATAAATACAACAACTATTGTACTTATACTTAATTTAAGTACAAAACTTTTTTTAAAGGCTCCAATAATCATAATAAGATTTTTCAAATCAAGCATTGGACCTAAAATCAAAAATGCTGTAACTCCACTAAGTGAATAGTTAGTTAAAAAACTTTTTCCTACGAATGCATCCACTTCTGAACAAAGAGATAAAAAGAATCCAAGCAACATCATTGCAACTATTCCTAGAATCTTATTATTAGAAATAAAGTTTATTTCTCCATGAGATACTGCCACTTGAAATACGCTAGATATAAATGTCCCAAGTATCAAGTATCCCATTATATCCAAGAACTCTCTATTTGTATGTTCAATTATTCCTCTTAATTTGTTTTGATTTTCCACATATGAATTACATCCGCAGTTACAATAGCTATCATTATCTATAAAATCTATCACTAATCCTTTCTTATCTTTTTCAAGCGAATTTACTATCATTCCAATTAGAATTGCAGCTATAAATCCTCCAACTATTCTAAGAAGCACCATAATTTTTTTATCGTAAAATGCATAGTAAGTAGACATTATTACAACAGGGTTAATTATAGGTACAGCAAGCATAAATGTTACTCCGAACCCAACAGGTACACCTTTCTTTATAAGCCGTCTTGTTATAGGAACAATTGCGCATTCACAAACCGGAAAAATAAGACCTATCAAAGCAGCTCCTAAATATCCTAAAATATTTGCTTTAGGTATTATCTTAGCAATAATCCTTTCTGATATACATGTTTGAATTATAGCAGATATGAGAGATCCTATTATGATAAATGGCATTGCCTCAAGAATTATACTTGTAAATATACTTGCAAAATCTCCTATAACTTCAATATATATAAGGGTTGGATATTTATTGTAAATATATATTGATAGTATTACTACACTTATAATAAAGAAAGCTTTAACCTTCTTCTTATAAAGATTCATACATTTTCCTCATTTCCCTCATATTTTATGTTAGTACTTTTTTTGTGGTTTATCATTTTAATTTTTATCTTTTTTAAACACCCATTGTCCAATACCCTTGCTTCCCTAAGTGTAGAATTCAAAATATACTTATTACTAACTCGTAAAATAAATGCTTTAGGATTTATATTCTTAACTTTTTTAAAACCTTCATTTAAAATTTCTTTTTTGCAATAATCTATATTATTAATAACAATCATATTGGCGTTTTGTATAAAAGGTATTATAAAGCCTCCCATATTGTCAATATATTGCTTTAATGTCTTACCATCTGCAACAAAGAATATAGTCGTAATCTTACTACATTCTCTATAAATTCTTTCATTCAATATATCGAATAATTCTTTTAAATCAGAGGTTCCATTATATTCAATTATTATTCTGTTAGGTTTATATTTTTTTATTGAGTATATCATTTTTTCTTTTAAATCTTTAATATCTAAAGCATCCTGAATTCTTACAAAATTACTTATGTTATTAGAATGTACAATATTTTTTTCTCCTTGCTCTAATTGAAAAACCAGTGCTTTTTCTCCATCAACTAAACTTTCTTTTAAAAGTGAATTTATAAATGACGTTTTTCCAGCTCCTAAAAAACCTGTCACAATCTCAATATGTATTTTCATAATTCCACCACCTCTCTACAAAGTTTTAATAATTAATAATTCTTATATTTGCCTAATAAATAGACGTTCTAATTCCCTTTTATTTAACTCACTACCAATTATTGAAACCACTTTCTTATTTGACCATCTAATTTTCCTACTTTTAAATTCATTAGGTACATAATCAAATTGATAATATTCTCCATCGTTTGCTTTAAAAACACCTTTAGCTCTTATTATTCTTCCGAACTTATCATTAGTTGAAATAAATTCGAATTTTTTTTGAATTTCAAGCATACTTATATTTTCTTCAAGATCTATAGGATAACTTTCAAAAATTTCATTTGCACTATGATTTACTTCTCTTCTCATCTGCTTACTTGCGCTAGAGCTAGTACTAGAATTTGCAGCAAAAATTTTTCTTTTTTCATTTATTACATTTGTACTAAGAAAATCACTTCCTTTTAACAACTCCCATGGTTTATATATTATTTTAGCTTTCAAATTTAACTTTCTTATAGAATCTATAGTTGTATCAATTTTTTTATTATCTACAAGTTGACTTCTGCTTAAAACTATAGTTTTTGCTCTTTTTATTTGATTCTCATAAAATTCCTTAAAATTTTTCAAATACATATCATAATTTCTAATATCAATTAAAGTAAAAATATTTCTAATTTCGAGCTCATGCTGAAACTTCTTTTCTTGGAGAATATTTAATATCTCACTTAATTTTGCTACTCCTGAGGGTTCAATTATTATATTGTTCGGATTATACTTACCTATAACTTCTAAAACAGCTTCTCCAAAATTTCCAGATACCTGACAACAAATGCATCCAGAATTTATTTCCTTAATTTCAATATTACTTTCTTTTAATATGTCTCCGTCTATTCCAACTTCTCCGAACTCATTTTCTATAATAACCGTATTGCTATCATAAACCTTTTCTGACAATAACTTTTTGATTAACATTGTCTTTCCAGCACCTAAAAAACCTGAAAATATATCAACTTGAACTTTCATCAAACTTTTCTCCTTCCATTGCAATCATACATTATATTCATATTTTTATTTATACTATAATTGCTCAATATATATGAATAAAATTTATTTACAATTTTTCATAACAAAAAGGTCCTTATAATTAATAAAAAGTTATTAATTATAAGGACCCTCGTTATAGCCTAAGCTAAATGAAATAATTAAATATGTTATGCTACTATTTTATTTAGATATATACTTTAACTTATAGCTATAAATTTATCTAGCATTTATAAAAATCCAAGAAAAATTCACATATATTTCTATTCATATTAACAACAGAATTAATATGGATAATAGAAGAAATGAGTAGCTCTATCTGTTGTCGCAGTATCTTGAAGAATAAGCCTTTTATGTAATACCGAATTTCCAAAGCTTGTCCTTTGGTTATCTACAATATAAGCATATCCATCTTTATCCCAACCCATAAAAATATAAACATGAGTATAATTATTTGTAAATACAATATCTCCTGGTTTAATCTGAGAGAAATCATAACTATAGACAAATCCCATATTCTTTAATATGTTCTCTAACTGATATGTATTTGCTGTTGAAGTTGGTATATTAACACCTATTCTTCTTAACGCTTCAGATGTAAAATATACGCAGTTATTACTAGTAATTCCGTCATGCAATGCAACAGCAGTACTATCTACACTTAATTGATTATTTACATTAGTCATATATTTAAATAGCTGATAGTTTGTACCTGAATGCGAATAATTAGAGGAAGTATTCACTGTTTCACCGCTAGGATTAACATATGTATAATTATCTATCCACACATTTTTAATTAATGAACCATCACTAGAAAATCTATATTTTTTACCGTTTATAACCGTATCCCCTGATGCCATTATACCTGACGTACCATCCAGATAGTATATCTTATCATTTAAAGTTAACCATCCATATTGCATTGCTCCTGATCCTGAAAAATAATAATAGCTATTGTCTATCTTTACCCATCCAGTTGCCATTGCTCCATTATCATTGAAAAAGTATTTAGCACCCTTTATTGTTTGCAATCCTTTTTCCATTTTTCCATCTTTATCAAAGTAATACCAATTTCCAGATATCTGCTTCCAATCATTTTTTATTGCTCCATTTATTCTATCATAATAGTACCAATTCTTATCCTTATCGCTTTCCCAACCATCTTTTACATTACCATCGTCATTGAACTGATATTCCTTACCATCGATAGTTTCAGTTCCTTTAAGCCTATTTCCATTTCTATCCAGATAGCACCATTTACCCTTTAAAAAATACCACCCCTTATCTAACCTAAACTTATTTCCTTCAACATCGCAATAAGTATAAGTACCATTTACTATTTTTTGAGTTATATTTTTAGGTAATCTCTTTAATTGATTATTTCCTAAATCTAAATAAGTTAATCTAGGTAAATCTCCCAAATAATCAGGAATATCTTCATATATATAGCAAGAATTTAAGTTTAGATACTCTAGATTCTTTAACATCTTTATTTCTTCCGGTATATTATTACCAACTCTTTTATGGCTTAAATCAATTTTTTTGATATTCAAAAAATCTGCTTCTGTTAAGTTGTCCACTTTTTTACTTAACTGCTTGGCCACTTCTTCTGTAAGCCAGTTGTCATTAATTTCAACACCACTCTTTTCTACAACTTCCCCACTAATCCTTGCGTCTTTTGCATAAGTTATTACTGGAATACTATTAATACATAAAAATACTGCTAATATTGCTATTTTTTTTACTCTATTGCGTCGCATCTAATCGTCTCCCTTGATTTTTTTCATATAAATTATACCATTTTAGACGTATAATCTCAAATAATTTTAAAAAAATCAATTTTAGGAAATTTAATAGTATCTGCTTTTTTCTCACTTATTCTATATACTTTTAAATTATATGATTTTCTAGAATATTACTTAAATCTATATCTCGAATTGAGTTAACAATCATATCTGCTTTAGATAAATCTTGATTTCCAGAGTTAATATTTTTAAATCCTATACAATTCATTTTAGCATCTTTTGCAGCAAATACTCCATTCCTAGAATCTTCAATAACGACACATTCTTTTGGCGATATTCCCAATTTTTTTGATGTTTCAATATAAATATCTGGTGATGGTTTCCCTCTTTTAACTTCTTCTCCGCTTATAATATATTTAAAGTATTCTTGTAATTTAAACTTTGATACAACTATATCAATTAAATCTTTAGGTGATGATGATGCTATTGCAGCAGGAATATTTCTATTCTTTAATTCTATTAACAATTCTTTGATTCCATCTATTGGCTCTAAATGAGATTCAATAATCTTCATTTTAGTCAATTCTACTTTATAGTCTATTATTTCTTCCAGTGATTTTTTTATATTGTAATTTTCCTTTATATCCGTATACATATATTCATTTGTTGATCCTACGTATTTTTCCAATTCTTTTTCTGAAATATCACAACCTAATTCTCTTATTGTTTGCATATCCACCTCAAAATGAATTGGTTCACTATCAATAATTACTCCATCCATATCAAATATAAATGCTTTCATAATATACCTCCAAATTAATAAAATACATAAACTTTACATCGCTTTAGAATTTGCTATAATGATCTAAACAATTCCTCAAACGTATCGAATTCAACTATACCTTCATCACTAATCTTATCTTTTTCGCATGCTGTATAAATATATCTAAATGAACTAATTCCACTTAATATCTCATTAAATTCTTCTATTTTCTTTTTAAAAAACTCGCTTGCATTTTTAAATTCTCTATATCCATAATCCATCCCCTCCTTTTGCATAATAGAATTATGCAAAAGTTACTAAAATCGTTTCTTAAATGTATCTATATCACTTATCTTTTATCTCAAAAGCTACTTTATATAACATACATTTAATTTTGCAATCCTACTAATAGATTATGATTATTTTTTAATTAGTTAAGTAAGAATATAATAATTTAATAGTATTTTCAAAAGCACTATAATGAGTCCTTTCCATGCCATGAGATGCGTGGACGCCTGGTCCTATCAACGCTCCGCGTATATCATTTCCACCTCTTAAAGCAGCCCCTACGTCTGAGCCGTACATTGGATAAATATCTACAGCATATTTAAGCTCATTATCCTTTGCAAGATTAATTAGTTTTGTTACCATATTATAATCATATGGTCCTCCTGAATCTTTGGCGCATATTGATACATCATATTCACTGCAAGTTAAATCATCGCCAATACATCCCATATCTACTGCTATCATCTCAACTATATCGCTTGGTATATATGATGCTCCATGTCCAACTTCTTCATAAGTTGAAATTAATATCTTGGTAGTATATTTAGGAACTATTTTTTCTCTATTAAATAATTCCAATAAACCCATTAAACAAGAAACACTACCTTTATCATCAATAAATCTTGACTTTATAAACCCACTCTCAGTAATTGTTGTTTTAGGATCAATAAATATAAAATCTCCTACACAAATACCCAACTTTTGAACATCACTTTTTGAATGAACCTCTTCATCAATTCTTATTTCCATATTTTTTGGATCTCTTGTTTTACTTGAGCTATCCTCAAAAACATGGGCTGCAGGACTTGTGCTTAAGAATGTTCCTGTATATTTCTTTCCTTCCCTTGTTCGTATTGTACAATATTCGCTGTCTAAAGTCGGAACAATTGGTCCTCCAAGTAAGGTAAACTTTATTTTTCCATCTGAAGTTATTGATCTAACCATGGCTCCTAACGTATCTACGTGCGCAGATAATCCTAATATTTTTTCATCCGATTTACCCTTTATAGTTATTATTCCACAACCTTTATTGGTAGTTTCAAAACTATATCCTAGTTCTTTAACTATATCTCTTATTTTATCAATTATCTCAAAGCAGAAGCCAGTTGGACTATCAAATTCTAATATCTCCTTTGCAACATCTAAAACGTATTCTTTATTAACACATAATTCCATAAAATCAACCTTCCTTCAAAAATTAAAATCTCTTTGTTAATTTCAAAAATGCCTAATCATAAATTCAGACAAAAATTTCATTATATCAATATCCTTAACTCTTACTCTATATGACTAATAACATTCTCTAATAAGTAAAATTAGATACAATTCACTAAATAGGATTTCCAAAAGTAATCCTATTTAGCGCATTGCATCCAACTTTGCTATACTTTTATCATAATTCTTTTTAATTATTACTCAAAATAAATCTTAATTTTCCAATTAAAATATCCATTTCTTCATCGGTTCCTATTGTTATTCTCAAAAAATTATCTATTCTTTCTTTATCAAAATATCTTACTAGTATTCCTTGACATTTCAAATTCTCATAAATAAACTTCCCAGAAGCACTGTTATGACTAGCAAAAACAAAATTTGATTTTGACTTTAAAACTCTAAAATCTAATTTTTCTAATTCCTTGACCACTTTTTCTCTTGTTTTTACTATTTTCTTAGTTATTTCCTCAAAATATTTACTATCTTGAATAGCTGCTTTAGCCCCAGCTAAAGCCACTCTATCTATAGTATAAGAATTTATGCTATTTTTAATTCTGTTTAATCCCTCTATTAAATCTTTATGACCTAGCGCAAATCCAACTCTTAATCCTGCTAATGAACGTGATTTTGATAATGTTTGAATTACTAAAAGATTATCATATTCATGTATATATTTAACCATTGACTGGCCACCAAAATCTATATAAGCTTCATCAATAATTACTACTCTATCTTTATTAGCTTCAATTAAACTTTTTAAGCTTTCTGTATTTATATATTTTCCTGTTGGAGCATTAGGATTTGGTATTATTACTCCACCATTTGTCTTTTTTAGCTCTTCCAATGGTATATCAAAATTATCGTCTAATTTTACTAATTCATAATTTAAATCAAAAAGTTCAGCATAAACCTTATAGAAAGTATAACTTATATCTGGAAATAATATTTTTTTGTTCTTTGAAAAGAAAGTCATAAACGAAAATGCCAAAATCTCATCCGAACCATTTCCTATAAATATTTCATTCTCATCTAACTTATAATAATTAGCTATTTCACTTATTAACTCACTACATGTTGGATCTGGATAAAGTTTCAAGTCATCATTAACCGCGTTCCTCATGGCTTCTAAAACTTTATCTGATGGTGGATACGGATTCTCATTCGTATTTAGTTTTATGTACTTTCTATCCTTAGGCTGCTCCCCAGGCACATAAGGCTCTATTTCTCTAACTTTATCATTCCAATATTTACTCATACAACTGCCCCCTAGTATGTTATGTTTTTACTATATTATACCCTAAGTCTAAAATATCTTCTATTACTTTATTGTTATTAATAATTCTTAAAATAAACGAAAGATTTCCAATTTTTTAACATTTTCTTATAATTTATTGGTAAAATGGTTTATAGTAAGGTGGAAATATGAGTATTATAAGCTTTTTTTCTACGTCTCTAAGTTCAATATGAAAGGAGTGGTAAATTTAATGAGTAAGCTATTCAAGGGTATTGTTATTATATTTTGGATATCTATCTTATTTGTTTTTCTTAAATATCAATTATATAGTGATGGAGTTAATAAGATAATATTTTTTTTAAATACATATGGAAAATTCAGTGCAATTTTATTTTTCATAATTGCATCACTAAGAATTTTCACACTAATTCCTTGTACAATTTTTATAATTATTGGCGGAATATTATTTAATCCATATGAAGCATTTATTTTAACTGCAACAGCGAATTTATTAAGTGAAATTCTATTATTTTTCTTTGCAAGACTTACGTTTGGAATGAGTTACCAGAATAAAATAGTAAATAAATATCCCAAAATATACAACATGATAAAAAAAAATAATGTGCAACTTCTAGCTTTAGGGGTATCTTCACCAGTTGTTCCCACCGACATTATTTGTTTTTTTTCTGTATTAGCTGAAATTAGCTTTATTAAATATACTTTAACAATATTTTTTGCAGATACACCAATAATTTTGCTTTATACATTTTTAGGAATTAGTATAAAGTATTCGTTATGCGTATTTGCTGTTATGCTTTTTATTATCATACTAGTTAATTATTTTAATTTCAAAAAATGGAGTAATCAAACTAATTAAACAAAGATAGCTATTGATTATGTTATTATATTTACATAATCAATAGCTATTATTAATATTTATCAAATTCTATCGTTTATATATGGATCTTACTTAAGCACATCTATAGGCGAATTTCCTATACCTTTATAATCTTACATATAGCCCTTAAACACAACTGAATTTTTACGACAAATCCATTTCTTTATATGTTTGTTGCATCACCTAATATCAAACCTTTATGTTTATAAAATATTAAGCGAAATTTACAACACGACTTTTAATATTTAAATATCTCATTCTTTTTTCAATCAAATACAAAAAATATCTTATAAATTTATCATATTACAATCTTTTTTTAAATAAAATGAATATATTATACTAAAATAATTTTTAGGAGTTCCATATGATTCTTATATCACCTCTTTTACTAGCTATTTCAACAAATATAGTAACATTATCATTTTTTTTATCTTATGGAATTAAGAAAATACATTTATCTAAATCAAATAGTATTTTACTTGCAATAGTAACTTCTGCTAGTACATTTGTTTCTATGTATATTGGTAAATTAATTCTGCCCTTAATAGATCCTAAGGTCAGTAATATATTTGGTGCTATTCTTTTAAGTTATATTGGTATTTCTTTTATAGTTGAGAATATTCGCTTAGAAAAAAAACGTCTTGGTTACGATACTTCCTTTTATTATGAAAGTTCTTTTAAATATAAAAACCTCTTGGAGGATTCTTATATTCTAAATTTAGATAACTCTCATAATATAAATCTAAGAAAATGTTTAGCTCTTTCCATCTCACTATCTGTAAACAATATTTGTACAAATTTTGCTGCAAGTATAACAGGTGTTAATCTTAGTATAAGTGTATTTTTAAATTTTATTATTTCTATCTTATTTGTATATATAGGCTACTTTAATCGAAATATCAATTTTTCAAAATATTTGATTAGATATTCAAATTTTATTTCTGGAATTGTATTAATCGCTTTCGGAATTTATGAAATATTTGTTTAATAATAATATAATAATGCCATGGAGTAGTAATGCAGAATATATCCATGGCATTAAAAATTATTTTTAGAACATTAGCTTATTCTAAAATCCATTCTATTCGTATCTAAGTGCTTCTATAGGATCTAGTTCAGCTGCTTTCTTTGCTGGATAATATCCAAAGAATACTCCAATAAACATTGAAAATGAAAAACTTACTAAAATAACTAATGGCGATACTGTAGTTGCATATCCCATAGCTTTTGAACCAATTGCTCCTGCACCTAAACCAAGTAATATTCCTAAAATACCACCAATGGAGCATATTATAATTGATTCAACTATAAATTGCATCTTTATATGACTGCTTTTAGCTCCAAGTGCCTTTCTAGTTCCTATCTCTCTTGTTCTTTCTGTAACAGATACTAGCATTATATTCATAACTCCAATTCCGCCAACCACTAGCGAAATTCCTGCAATAGCAGATATAGCCACTGCAACTGTAGTCATCATTGATGTCATTGATTCAAGCATACTTTCCATATTGCTTGCTTGAGCTTCAAACTTTGCATTTTTTGCATAAAGCTTAGATAAGTAGTCTGATAATTCATTAGTAAATGACTGAACATTTACTTCATCTTTTGCTTTTATTTGAAATGTCTGGTAATTTTTATTAGTTGCTGTCTTCTTTGTTACAGTAACAGGAATATATAGGTCAGTAGTTAAATTTTCATCAGATGTTGTTCTATTTCCTCCCGAAGCCTTATATTTATATACTCCAACTATTGTGTATGTGTAAATTGCATTTGATGTATAAACTTTTATATCTTGATTTATGGGATCTACATTTGTTCCAAATATCTTAGATACTAATTTATCTGAAACTACTGCAACATCTTTTGCTCCATCAATATCATTTTGTGAAATATATCTACCTTCGGCCATTTCCAAATTTTTAACATCTTTATATCCAACATTTGTCCCTACTGTGCTTACATTAGAATACGTTGAATCATTTTTAACTTTACCTGAGCTACCACTTTCAGATACACTTATAGAACTTATTTCGTCACTAAAGTTTTCCTGTAAATCATTTATCTGTTCCATTGTCATAAGGTCAATATCTTTTGCAGTGCTACTTGATTTTCCTTGTCTTCCTGAACCTCCTGGAGGCATTCCTCCTCCGCTTGCTGCTTTCATTGCACCTGCACCTGGCACTCCACCCCCACCTTGTGGTGCGCCACCGCCTGACTTTGCGCCTCCACTATTATTTGGTGAATTGCCATTTGAGTTTTTCGAGTTTGAACTATTAGAATTTTTCGAACCTGAATTTTTTGAATTCGAATTATTTTTGTCCTTTAAATTCGAATTATCGGAATTCAACGAATTTAATGTACTTGTAGTACTTTTTTCTTGCACGTTAACTGTAATATTAGTTGCACCCATTGAAGACATTGAACTTGTTAAAGAAGAGGTCATTGCATTTCCTACTGAAACAACACCAATTACTGACGCTATCCCTATTATTATTCCAAGCATTGTAAGTAACGCTCTCATTTTATTGGATTTAAGCCCCGCAACTGCAAGCATTATATTTTCTTTTATAAACATACTTTGTCCTCTTTTGGAAATCTTCTGTAGTACATATCATTCTTTTTTTCAGATATTATATTTCCATCCTTCAAAGTTATAATTCTTTCTGTTTCCTCCGCAAGTTCGCTATTATGGGTTATAAATACAATGGTTTTGCCTTCCTGTTCATGAACTTTATGAAACAAATCCATAACCAATCTTCCAGTTGTTGAATCAAGTGCACCTGTAGGCTCATCCGCAAGTATTATACTTGGATCATTAGCTAATGCTCTAGCAATAGCCACTCTCTGCTTTTGTCCTCCTGACAGTTCATTGGGTTGATGAGACATTCTATCTTTCATTCCAACAAGATCTAAAAGTTCTTCTGCACGTATTCTTCTATCTTTTTTACTCATTCCATAGTAAAGCATTGGCAATTCCACATTTTTCAAAGCTGAACTTCTTGGAATTAGATTATATGTCTGAAATACAAAACCTATTTGTTTATTTCTTACTTCAGATAAACCATTATCAGATATTTCATTGATATTTGTACCATCTAAAATATAGTTCCCAGAAGTTGCTCTATCAAGTGCTCCTATAATATTCATTAATGTACTTTTTCCAGAACCAGATGAACCAACTATTGCTACAAATTCTCCTTCTTTTACACTAATATCAATTCCTTTTAAAATATTTAATTGATTTGGAGTTCCAATATAGAAGCTTTTTGTAATGTCTTTCATTTCTATTATATTTTTACTCAAAGACACTCACCCCCTACTTTGTTTTTCTAGAATTTATTTCTACTGGATCACCAACTTTATAGCTTGTTGGTTCATTAAGTATAATCATTCCATCTGATAGATCAGAACCATCAATTTCAACATTTGCATTTGATTCTATACCTTTAGTTACTGGAATCTCCTTAACGATATATTTCCCACCCTGTTCAACTGCTGCATAAACCTCGTTTTGTCCACTGTTATTAATTACTGCTCCATATGGTACTGAATAAATATCATCTTTTTCATCTGTGATAATATTTACTACTGAATTCATACCTACTTTCACCTTATCATTTTTACCGGTTAACTGTACCTTAACTGTGAAAGATACATCACTGCTTGTCGTATTACTAGTGCTACTAGTACTAGTGCTAGTTTTACCGTTACTACTACTAGTTGTACTTGTACTCGCACTGGCAGTACTAGAAACTGGTTCAACACTTAAAACTTCTGCATCAATAATATCAGAACCTGAAGCATCCGTTGTTATTTGAGCTTTTTGTCCCACTTTTACTTTTGCGACATCTGTTTCATCAACACTCGCATTAACAATTAAATTGTCTAAATCCTGAATTACAAATAATGCCCCAGATGCTTGTATACCTACTACAGCATTTACATTAGTTACTGTCCCATCTACAGTCGCTACAACCTGAGCATCTTGCAATTTCTTTTTCTTGTCTTCATATGCAAGTCTATTACTCTTATCATTAGCTGCTGCTTGAGCAGATTCATAAGCTGTTTTTGCTTCAGATAATGCTTGATCAGAATTAACTTTTGCTGCTTCTAATGCAACTGTTGATTTATCATAAACTCCTTTGGAATTTTCATAATTGGTTTTTGCTGTATTTAGATCTTGCTGAGAGATTTCGCCATTTTGAAACATGACCTTATCATATTCATAAACTTTACTCTTATCTTCCATATCGAGTTTTGCACTATCAACAGATTTTTCTGCATTTATTATATCAGTTTGTAAGTTATTATCATGTAAATACTGCAAATTGTCATATTTTTGTTTTGCACTTGTTAATGATAACTGATTTTTTTGCTCATTTGCATTTAGAGTTTGTTCTGCCTCAGCAAGTTGTTCTTGAAGAGTTGATGTATCTATTGTTGCAAGCACATCCCCTTTTTTTACTACATCTCCAACTGAAACATTAATTGATGCAACATTATATTCTAAATTTGAATATATATTAGTTGAATCTCCACTCTTTATAGCGCCTGATGAACTAATTGTTGTAGCAATATTTGTTTTCTTAAGAGTTGTATACTTAACGCTGCTTTGTGTTACTTTCGTTTTAGCAAATTTAACCTTATAAATACCTGCTCCTATTGCTAAAACAACTAATATCGCAACTAAACTTATAACTTTCTTTTTAGTTAAAAATTTTTTCTTGCTTGCTTCAGTTGTTTCCATAATTTCTTTATTAGCTAAAGTTTTTTTATTAAATAAAAGCTTCAATTTTAGTAACCCTCTTTCATTTCAATGTACTTTAAATAAGACAAATAGCATTGATTTCTTTTATTTATAAAATCCGCATTATCATTATCTAGAGTCAATTTCGCAGCATCTACATCATTTTTTGAAACAAATCCATAATCATATTTTGTTTGCTCAATTTCATATTCTTTTTGTTTCTGGTTTATTACATCATAACTGCTTTTTATTGAATTGTAAGAAGTCATTAAATCATTATATTGTTTTTTAAAGCTTGTCTCAGTACTATTCATTAGCGACTTTAATTTGTTATTTGCTTCTTCAACTTTATTATCATAAATATCTTTATTATCATAATCATCTTCAGCATCATCTAAATCATCAATCTCATCATTTTGAAGTTTTATATCAATATTATTTTCAAGCATTTTGCTCAAATCATCTTCATAATTAATTTTAGATATAACATCAAAATTTTTATCTATATCATTTTCAAATGTAACTTTACTCTCAGAACTTATTCCAAGTAAGTTAAATAGCTTAAGTTTATCAAGCTCTGCTGTATTCTTTGACGAATCCAAGTCGTCAACTGAAGTATTTCCTTGTAATAATTCAGTATATTTATTTTTAGATATAAAGCCACTATCATATTGAAGTTTATATATTTGTTCTTTCTTAGTATTAATATTCACTGTATCTTCTTTTATTTTTTCATTTGGTAAATCAGACAAATAAGTTATGTATGCCTGTTGAGCTGCGTAAACTTGATCTTCAATTTCCTTGTTATAATCATCCCTGGCTGTTTTAAAAGCATCTCGCTTTGTCGTTAAAGTTGTATCAGCATTATCATAAGCATTTTTCGCATCATAAGCTGCTTTGGCATTATCATAAGCTACTTTAAGAGTTTCTTTTTGAGCGTCATCTGTACAATTTTCATAAGCATTTTTTGCCGATTCATAGTTTGACTCGATATTCTCCTTATCACTATAAGCATCATATGAGCTCTTTGCACTACCATAATCATCTAATGCATCATGATATTCCTCTTGTGCTATTTTTAAATTATTCTGTTTAATCTTAATATCTAAATTATTTTCAGTCATGATATCTCTTATGTTTTCTAATGATACTTTAATCGTACCACTATCAGACACTTCGTTAACTGCACTATTATCAGTCGTAGCAGCATATGCACCTGGTATATTAAGAATTGATATGCCACCAGAAACCACTAAAGTTCCAATTAAAAAACTTATAAATGTCTTTCTCAATCTTGTCTCCTCCTCGATTTGTCATTTAGTAATATTATTCTATTTTAAATTTATTTTCTAATTATAATAAAGGATTGTAACATCTCTATTACACATATATAAACAGAATATAAATAAATGTTAAATTCATGTTAAATTTAATATTATAAATTAAAACTAGAGGTGCAAGTAACTTTTGCATTTTCTTACAAAAGTTACTTGCACCTCTAGCCAACATTTCATAATTTCATTATTTTCCCATGTGGTTTTTAAAATTTATAGTATAAACTCAAACCATTATCAAAATAAACATATTTTTATTCAATATGAAATAATTATTAGTTTATAAGTTAAATCTATATCCAGCTCCCCACACAGTTTCAATATACTCAGGATTACTGCTATCTAACTCAATCTTCTCTCTTATTCTATTAATATGTACAGTTACAGTAGAACTATCTCCTAAAGATTCTTCTCCCCATATCCTGTCTAGCAATGTATCTTTTGAAAATACGATATTAGGGTTTGAAGCTAAGAACATTAAAAGTTCAAATTCCTTGTTAGCAAATTTAACTTCATTTTTCCCTATATAAACTCTTCTTGCTTTAAGTAAAATTTTAATACGCCCAATAGTTATTGAACTTTTTTCATTATCGCTATTTTTTTCAATAGTTGTGAGACGTTCATATCTAGAAATATGTGCATTTACTCTTGCTACAAGTTCGCTTGGACTAAATGGCTTTACAATATAGTCATCAGCACCTATGCCGAGTCCTTGTATTTTATAGATATCTTCTTTTTTAGCAGTTACCATCAAAATGGGTATTTCTTTAACAGCTCTTATCTCCTGACAAACTTTAAATCCATCCTTTCCTGGCAGCATAACATCTAAAAGGATCAAATCAAATTCTTCATTTAGCGCAAGATCTAGTCCTTTATATCCATCTTGAGCAATTTCTGTTTTAAATCCAGTTATCTCCAGATAATCTCTTTCTAATTCAGCTATACTTTCATCATCTTCTATTATCAATATCTTTTTCATTGACTATCCTCCCTACCTTATAATATATATCTGTTTTACAATTATCTTTTAGGTAATGTTATTCTTATTGTAAGTCCATCATTATTAAAAGCTTCAATCTCTCCATCATGCGCTTCTATTATATGTTTTGCTATAGCTAATCCAAGTCCACTTCCTTCATTAGGCTTTGTTCGTGAAACATCTCCTCTATAAAAACTTAGAAATAACTTTGAAAGCTCTTCATCAGGAACCCCTGAACCATTATCACTAATTTCTAATATTGCAAATTCCTCATCTTCATACAATTTAATTTTTATTTTAACTAAATTCTTTTGCTTATATTTAACACTATTATCCAATATATTCAGAAGAACTCTATTTATTTCATTATAATCGAGTTTCACTAATGTTGAATTCTCACATTTACTTTCAAATGAAATTTCAACGTTTTTTCCATAAAACTCTTTCTTAGCACACCTGTAAAATCTCTCTATATATTCCCTAATGCTTACTACATCAAATTTAAATGGAAATCGGCCTGTATCTAATTTAGAAAAAAGGAACAGACTATCAACTAATACATCCATATCACAAGCCTTAGTATAAATTGTGTCTAAATACTTTTTTTGTTTTTCAGGAGTATTTGCTACCCCATCACGTAATCCTTCCACATAACCTTTAATTGCAGTTAATGGTGTTCTTAGATCATGGGATATTCCTACCACTAGTTGCTTTCTATCTTCTTCATATTTTAGCTGCATATCGACCGAATGTTTTAATCTTAATCTCATTTCATCAAAATCACCACAAACTTGTCCAAATTCATCATCACTTTCATAATTCATTTCAAAATCCAGATTTCCGTTTTTTATCTGTTCAGCTCCATAGCTTAAAAGTTCTAAAGGGCGAATCAATTTCTTATAAATCTTACTGGATAGTATAACATTAGTTATCGTAACAACAATTAGCGAAATTATAATAACTATTATTATATAGCTTATTACCAAAGTTGACATTTCATTTTTTATGTCAATCCTTACAGGTTTATATGATGGATTTATTGCAATAATATTTACTACTTTATTATCCTTAACAAAGCTATTTTTAACTAAAGATATGGAGTTCATCTCTAAAACTAATGAATTAGATTTGAAAAGTACATCATCTCCTATCATCGAAATAGCTTCTTTATCCTTATCTTCAATATTTGATGACACAATTTCCCCATCATATGTTATTATTAGATGATATCCCTTAGGATCAAGAAATTTCTGTAATTGCTCTGGAAATTTATCTAAATCATTTTTATTTTCTATATTTCTCATATCTGGTTTTAAACTTTGTTGAATGAAATAAGCATTCTGATCATGCTCCCTATAACCTTCAAATTTATTTTCATAAGCCTTTGAAAATGGAATATTCATTATAAATGCAATAATAAATATGATAATTACAGGTATAATTAACATGAATATATTTGAAATGGTTAGACGTTTCTTTATTTTCATAATAGTTCCTCAACCAAATTCTTAATAACATATAAACTTGATAAATTTATTTTATCTGGATTCGTCAACAGGGAATAATCCTTTATCCATAAATTACCCTGAACTATTTTGCACTCTTTTATTTCTTCCGTTGGATCTTCATCATAAACTTCTTCCAATTCCTTTGTCTTAGTAAGTACAACAATTCTTCTGCATGCCTCTTCATGCTCATCGTAAATATTAAAAAAGCTGTTATATGAATCGTAGCTTCTAACTGATGTCACTACCTTTAAAAATAAATTATATCTTTCTGCTGCTTCAATTGCTTTTATCAATTCTTTTTTCATACTATCTCTCCATGTGAATCAAAATATTTCTTCAAAACTATAGTGGTTTATATAATAAAAAGGCTAAATATCCCTATATTATAGAATTTACTTATAATTTTAACTATAACTTTACTATATTTAATTTAATTATCTCATAGGGATATATCCTTTTCAATAAAGTTTACTTATATACTTATCAATATTAGCCTAAAATTGATGTTAACTAAAATATTTTTTACCTAAGCAACTCATTTTTAAGGCTTTTTATTTCATTTTCCTCTAAGTACCTCCATTTTCCTATCTCCAGATTATTAAGCTTTATATTCATTATTCTAATTCTTTCAAGTTTAATAACCTTATAACCTAAAGCTCCGCTCATCTTACGAATTTGTTTATTCATCCCCTGAGTTAGTATAATTTTAAATGTATTATCATCTACCCTTTCTACTCGACATGGTCTTGTTTTAACAAATTTATTTTTTTCACGTTCTATATTTTTCAATTCTTTCAACTGTACTATGGATGAGTCACCTATATTTTCTTCCCCTAGTGGATTTTCTTTATCTTCTATTTTATTATATAAACCTAATTTATCACTTATCCTTCTAACACCAGAACTTTTATTCCCTGTAATCTCCACTCCATCAGACATCCTCTTTAAAAATTCATCATCAAAGTTTTTATTTACTTGAACTAAATATTCTTTTTCATGCATATTATCGCTTTCTAAAATCCTATTAGCAACTTCACCATCATTAGTCATTAAAATAAGCCCTTGCGAGTCTTTATCTAATCTGCCAACTGGAAATATATAGTGTGGATATTTCATATAGGAAATTATATTATCACTAACTTTATTCTCTGCAGTACAAGTAATTCCAACTGGTTTATTCAAAACAATATATACTTTTTCCACCGTAGAAATTGGTTTGCCGTCAAATATTATTTCATCCGAATCATTTACCCATTGTCCCTCAACACAATATCTTCCATTTATAATAATTCTCTTTTCTTCAATCAATCTATTTGTTTCCTTTCGAGAACAAATTCCATAGTTACTAAATAATTTATTTATCCTCATTGTTTACGCTATCCTTTCAAGCTACTAAAATTCAATTGTATATTAATATTAATCAAATATTATACTTTTAACAATAGCAAAAGCTTCTCTTGTATATGTTATAGGAATTAAATACCATACAGTGCAACTAGAATAATTGCTATAATTTACATATCCATTTCTCTTTGCTAAGATACTGCTTCTAAGAGCATGAAAATCGCTTGTTACTATTTTAATATTAAGTTTATCTAGAGGTTTCCCACTATTCTCTTCTATTTTTGCTTTTGAAAATTTAAGATTTTCATCTGTATTCCTTGAATTATCTTCAATTATTACTTTTTCCTCATCAACTCCTCTATTTAATAAATATTTTTTCATTGCATGTGATTCTGGCAGCTTCTCATCAGATCCTTGTCCTCCTGATAAAACAATGAATCTACAATTATCTTCTTTTATGTATTCTAAAGCTGCATCCAACCTTCCTTGAAGGATTAAACTTGGGTTAGAGTTAGTATCAAGTCCTGCTCCTAAAACAATAATATAATCTGCATTCCCCTTATTATATTTAGGATAATTAATTATAAAAATTTCTATTCCTAAAAAAAATATACCTCCTATGCAAATTAGTACTTTTAAAACTTTAAAATACCTATATATAAACTTATTATTTTCTATTCCCCTCTTAATAAAATGATATATTATTAAAGTAACTCCTAAAATAAAAATAGGAATACTAAATGAGATTTTAGAGCTGCTTATAATATTTATTACTGCAATATATACTATAATAATCATGCCAAAGATAATATCCAAATTTTTTTTCATAACATGCACTCCTTAATTAAAATAAAAAATATTCTGTTATAATATTTATGCACGAAAAAAGAGAATAATCTGCTTTTTCATAGTTTTCCAAATTATTCTCTGTATCTTTTTATTATTTTTATTCTATAATTTTAGTATGTTTATCTACTATTATTTAATAATTCTCCTATTTCATCATTAGTAAATTCATATTTAGTATTGCAAAAGTTACATACTATTTCCTCATTCTTTTTGTCATCATATATCTCTTGAAGAGTTTCCTTTCCAATAGATATTAAGGCTTTTTCAACTCTTTCTCTAGAACAATCACATTTATATTCTGGAGTTAAAGAATCTAATACTTTTAAATCCATTCCATCAAAAATATACTCCAAAATTTCTTCTATTGTTTTTCCTTCACTTATTAATGTAGTTATTGGTGGAATTTCTTCTAATCTATATGTTATAACATCTGCAAGAAGTTCATCTGCGCCAGGCATCATTTGCACTATAAATCCACCTGCCGCCTTTATAGATAAATCTCTATCAACCAATACACCAAGTGATACCGCTGATGGTGTTTGCTCAGATGCTGTGAAATAATATGCAAAATCTTCTGCTATTTCTCCAGTTTGTATAGGCACTTGTCCAATATATGGATCTCTAAGCCCTAAATCCTTTATTACATATAAAATACCATCTGTTCCAATAGCTCCTCCAACATCTAATTTTCCTTTTTCATTAAGAGGCCTATCAACATATGGATTTCCAATAAACCCTTTAACAGATGCATCACTATGTGCAGTTACTGTTATTCCATTTATTTCCCCATTACCATTTATTTTTAAAGTTACAACTTCTTTTTCACTTTTTAGTGTAGTTCCTATAAGTGTACCTGCAGTTAACATTCTTCCTAAAGCTGCTGAAGCTACAGGCGTACATTCATGTATTTTACAGCCCTCATTTACTAAATTAGTAGTAATCCCTGCTATTATTCTAACCATTCCATCCTTAGCTGTTGCTCTAACTATTTTATCTTGCATTTTTATCTCATCTCCTATTTCACGTCTTATTTACTTACTATGTAAAGTATTCTTTCACTATTTTCATTTACTTCCTCATCAGAATATCCTGAAAATTTATTTATTATTCTAAAGTTACATTTTTTTAATATATCTTCTATATAGCTTTCTTTATAAGCTCTCTCAAAATGCTCTTCTTCAAATTTTTTATATAGTTCATTTTCGGTTTTTACGAAGAATGTTAAAAACATATTTAATACATCATCTTCAAATGAATTTTCCCACGTATAAAAAATTTCTTCAGAACTGTAAGTGTATATATTATTTCCGAGAACGGTAGAAAGTTTATAATACGAATTTATATCAAAAATAAATATACCATTTTCTTTTAAATGTTCATATACACTTGAGAAATAATCAAGCAAATCTTCATCCTCAGTTATATAATTAGTTGAGTCAAGAACAGAAGTTATAAGATCAAATCTTTTATTTAAACTTAACTCACACATATCTTGACAAATTACTTTTGCTTTAATTTTATTCTTTTTAAATTTATCAAAAGCTACATTTAACATATCATCTGACAAATCTACTGCATAAACAGTTTTAAAGTATTTTGCTACATTAATCGAAACATTTCCAGTTCCACATGCTAAATCCAAATAATCTTCAAACTTTAACTTATTTTTTCTACATATATTTATAATCTTATCTGCAACTTTATCATAATTAATATCTTCATATATTAATTCATCATATATATTGGCAAACTCTTTATAAGCCATCTGCTTTATCACGCCCTTAACGTAAATTTACTAATTCATCTAGTATATTATATCGTAATTATTTACTTAGTCAAATTAGTAAAAATATAGAAGCTTGTCATTTACTTTGGCACTTTTTTTCTTTTAGCCATTATTCCGCCTATTCTTCCGGTCTCTCCAGAAGATAGTCCGCCCCATCCTTCTTTATTAACTTTATCGATTAAACCAAGTTCTTCTGCAATTTCATATTTAACTTTTTCTCTCATTTTTTCAGCTTCAGTAAGCTCTTTATTTGCTTTAAGTTTTGCTTTTATTGTCTTTTTTACAGATTTATTACCCATTCTTTATCCCTACCAATCTTAATAATTAGTTTTTTATTGATATTTATTTATTTATGAAAAGAATAAAAGAAATAAAAAAATTCTAAGTTACTTGAATTACACTATAAAAATAAATTGTAAAGTTTATCTTTTCATCCAATATTATTTCCTTCTATCACTTTACTATTCTATAAAAATATATTTTTACAAAAATTACATTTAATTTATAATATTTATACGACATAATAGCTGCTAATAATTATTTCAGCTTCTTGCATATATATGCATAAATATACACATTATTTCATTTCCCCCCTAATTAATGGAATAAATAATTCTTTATGAATAGTTTTTTTCAACTTATTTTGCTCATTGACTTGATATTTATTCAATATTTAACTATAGTAATTGTATGTATAAAAATATTAATAAATAAATTTAGGAGGGATTATTGTGTATAATATTGCAATAGTTGGGGCTACTGGAAATGTAGGTAGAAAATTTTTAGAAATCTTAGAAGAAAGAAACTTTCCAGTAAATAATTTATATCTTTTTGCATCAAAGAGATCTGAAGGAAGTACTCTATCATTTAGAGGAAAGGATTATGTAGTTGAAGAAACTTGTGAAAAGAATATAAAAGATAAAAAAATAGATTATGCACTATTTTCAGCTGGCGGAGATGCTAGTACAGAATTTGCACCTATTTTTGCGCAATATGGGGCAGTAGTAATTGACAATAGCAGTGCATGGAGAATGGACCCTGAGGTGCCACTTGTAGTACCAGAAGTTAATCCAGAAGATATCAAACTTCATAAAGGAATAATTGCAAATCCAAATTGTTCAACAATCCAAGCAATGCCTATAATGAAAGCTTTACATGACAAATATGGAATTAAGAGAATAGTTTATTCAACATACCAAGCAGTATCTGGGGCTGGTGTCCAAGGTATAAGAGATTTAGAAGATGGTGTTAAGGGTGTTGCACCTAAGAAGTTCCCTTATCCTATTGCTGGTAATGTTTTACCTCATATAGATGTATTTTTAGAAGATGGTTACACAAAAGAAGAAGAAAAGATGATTAAAGAAACTAGAAAAATTCTTCATGAACCAGATTTAAGAGTAACTGCTACTACAGCTAGAGTTCCAGTACTTAATGGGCATAGTGAAAGCATCAATGTTGAACTTAATTCTGAATTTGATATAAAAGATATTTTCGAATTATTTGGAAACACTCAAGGTGTAACTGTATATGATAAAGTAGACGAATTAAAATATCCAACTGCTCTTGAAGTTTCAGGAAAAGACGACGTTTATGTTGGAAGAATCAGAAGAGATTTTAGTGTGGATAATGGTTTAAACCTATGGGTTGTTGGTGATAACATAAGAAAAGGTGCAGCACTTAATGCTATTCAAATTGCTGAAATAATGATAAAAGATAATAAATAGTTCTTAGTAATTAAGTTGGAGGAATCTGAATGTCAATATTTCAAGGCTCAGCTGTAGCTATAGTTACGCCATTTAATGAAAATGGAATAAACTTCGAATCACTTAAAAATTTATTAGAATGGCACGTTAAAGAAGGTACTGATGCCATTGTAATTTGTGGTACTACAGGTGAAGCTACTACGATGACAGAAAAAGAGAAAAAAGATGCAATTAAATTTACAGTTGATGTAATAAACAAAAGAATTCCTGTAATTGCAGGAACCGGTTCAAACAATACTGCTGCTGCTATTTCAATGAGTAAATATGCTGAAAGCGTTGGAGTAGATGGACTTCTTGTTATTACACCATATTACAATAAAACTACTCAAAATGGTTTGATAAAACATTTTAAAGCTATAAATGATGAGGTTAATACTCCTATTGTACTTTATAACGTACCGAGTAGGACAGGTGTTAATATTGCACCTAAAACTTTAGCTAAGCTTGCTGAATTAAGCAATGTTGTTGCGATAAAAGAAGCTAGCGGAAATATCAGCCAAATACTTCAAATGAAGGCGCTTTGCAGAGATTCTATAGATATTTATTCTGGTAATGATGATCAAATTGTATCTATAATGTCTATTGGAGGTATAGGCGTAATTTCAGTTTTAGCTAATATAATTCCAAGTAAAGTTCATGAAATAGCTGAAAAATGTTTAGCTAATAAATTTAAGGAAGCTTTAGATATTCAATTAGACACATTATCTTTAGCTAATACTTTATTTTTAGAAACGAATCCAATCCCAGTTAAAACAGCCATGAATCTTATGGGCCTCGATGTTGGTCCTTTAAGGCTTCCACTTTGTGAAATGGATAATAACAATGAGGAAATACTAAAAGCTGCTTTGCTAGATTATAAATTGATATAAGGTGATAATATGATAAAAATAGTATTAAATGGTTGCTCAGGTAAGATGGGTAAGATGATTACAGAGTGCGCTGATAAATTTAAGAACTTAGAGATTGTTGCTGGAATTGATAAATTTCCAAGTAATGCTCCATATCCTATCTTTGAAAGCACTGAGGATTTAAACATCCAATATGATGTTTTATTAGATTTTTCAAGAGCTGATGCTCTTCATAGTCTATTAGAAATAACAGAAAAAACTAACAAACCATTAGTAATATGTTCAACTGGCTTTACACCAGAAGATTTATCTTTAATAGATGAAAAGAGTACTACTCTTAAGCTATTTAGGTCAGGTAACATGTCTTTTGGTATTAATTTAATTAATTCTCTTTTAAAGAAAGTAACTCCTCTACTCTATGGAAACTATGATATTGAAATAGTTGAAAAGCATCATAATCAAAAGGTGGATGCTCCAAGTGGAACTGCAATTATGCTTGCTGATTCCATAAAAGACTCTATAGAAGATACAACAAAGTACATCTATGGAAGAGAAGGAAATTCCAAAAGAGAAGAAAATGAAATTGGTATACATGCAGTTAGAGGTGGTGGTATAATTGGAGACCACGATGTTATCTTTGCCGGAACTGGTGAAGTAATAGAATTAACTCATAAAGCAATTTCAAGAGAAGTTTTCGCAGTTGGTGCTCTAAAAGCGTGTGAATATATGGCTTCTGTATCTCAACCTGGATTATATGACATGAGTGATGTTATAGGAATTCAATAAATTAGTTACTAATTAAAATAAATAACTGTACTATAGTTTCTAGGAATTTAGATGGATGATTCTAAGAATAATAACCATCTAAATTCCACTGAAACATATTATAAATGCTTATATTACTTATTTTAAGTGATATAAGCATTTATAATATTACATCTACTTGTATTATTAAATATTCTATATAAAGGGAATCAATAGAATTTAAATAATTCTGTTCATTCATCTTGCATCTCCACCCTAATATTCCCACTTATTTTTCTTCATATCAACATGATTACTATTTTTAAAGGATACACCTTCTTCTAATAGCAGAAATCGTTGTTCATCCCACCCTGGTACCAATCTTCCAGCATGATTTACCACACGATGACATGGATATTGCCCATAAAATTCTGCCTGACTAAGAATCTTCCCAACAAGCCGTGCATTTTTGTCTCTGCCAATAAGAATAGCAATTTGTCCATATGTAGCTACTTTCCCTTCAGGGATTTCTTCTACAACTGAAAGTACTTCATAAATTAATTGTTCATTCATTATCTTTTTCATACATTCACCTTTTATAATAATCCTTGCTTGAAGACATTGCGATATTTTGCACCATATTTTAATATTTAATCTTCTGTTTTGATGATATAATACTAACAAAAAAATAAATATTGTGTCAACGTAACACAGTGAAAAGTAGTTATAATGAATTACCTGTTAAATTTACTTAAGCCTATTTCGGATAGTTATTGAGTTTTTTACTTTGTTTAGCAAGTTCCCACGCTCGGCATACCATGAAGAAAAAAGCACCTGTAAAAACAGATGCTTTCATATCTATATCTTTATAAGTATTTTTAATACCTTAACTATTCTTTAATATAAGAGCAACAGTAATCTGCCACTTCTTTTACTATTAGACTGAATTTAGAGTTTGCAGGTACTATAAAAGTATCTCCTTCTTTGTATGTATCAAATTTATCTGAACCTGGTAATTTTACATCCATTGCCCCTCCTAGGATCTCCATTACCTCTTTATCTCCAGTTCCAAATTCGTAATCCCCAGGTAACATTATCCCCAAAGTTTTTCTTTCACCATCTTCAAATATTATAGTTCTGCTAGTTACCTTTCCATCAAAATACACATTAGCTTTTTTAACTGCTGTTACATTTTTAAATTCACCCATTGTGACGCCCCCCCTATATATTTTTATTTATATAAAGACTTTATAAAAATGAAAAGTTAATAAAATTTACCCCTTCATTATTTTTAAAATTCTTTAATTAGAAATTTGGAAAATTTAGTTTTAAAAATCTTTCAAATCTATCAAATGCCTCTTTTAAAATTTCATCACTATAGCAATATGAAATTCTCATATATCCTTCCCCTAAATCACCAAAGGCTGTACCTGGTACGCAAGCAAGCTTTCCTTCATTTAATAACTTTTCACAGAACTCTTCAGAAGACACATTGAACTTTTTAATTGAAGGAAATATATAAAATGCTCCCTTAGGTTCTGCAACTTCCAAATTAAGATCCCTTAATCTATTCAAACAGTAGTCTTTTCTTCTTTCAAAGGTCTTTCTCATATTTTCTACATCATTTAAAGATTTTTTTAGCCCTTCAAGAACTCCATATTGTGCAATAGAAGGTGCACACGAAACACCATATTGATGTACTTTCATTATTTCTTTCATGTACTGTTCACAGCATGCAACATAACCTATTCTAAGCCCTGTCATAGAAAATATTTTAGAAAAACCACTTACATATATGACTTTATCTTTTATTTCCTTTGCCTGTGCTACTGAATAATAATCATCAAAAATTATAGACGAATACATTTCATCTGTTATTACTATAATATTTTTATTTTTTATTAATTCAACAAGTTCGTTTCTTTGCTCCTTAGATAAAATTGCACCTGTAGGATTTGATGGAAATGACAACATTAATACTTTAATGTTTTCATTCTCTAATTTTTCTCTAATTTTATCTAAATTTAATGTAAAATCTTCATTTAAAGGATATGTTACTACATCTGCCCCTATCATTATAGAAATATTTTCATAAGCTGGATAAGCAGGTCCAGGTATTAATATTTTATCTCCTGAATTCATAACAGCAAATAATACTGAATATAATCCTTCACTTCCACCAACTGTTATGCATATTTCATCTTTATTATATTCAATATCAAATGTTCTTAAGTAATTACAAATTTCTTCTCTAAGTTCGTCAACACCTGCATTTGATGTATAAACTGTTTTATTATCTCTTATAGCCTGAATCATAGCCTCAGATATATCTATTGGCACAGGAAAATCTGGCTGTCCGATGGTTAGCGATATTGCTCCTTCAACTTTCTTAACTTTCTCGGCAAATCTTCTTATTCCCGAGATTTGTATTTTCTCTACTTGTTTATTCATAATTTATGCGCCCCCGTTTTGCAATATAAACTTATTTTACCTCATTAATAAAATTGATTCAAACTATTTGTGTTTTTTTACTTATTCCCCTTTTAATTGCGTTCAATCTTTATTATAATAAGGATGATTGCGAAAATAATGGAAAGGGTGATATAATGTCATATAATTTAACGGATCCTTATGAAATTGCTAGATTTATTAAGGAATCAAAAAAATCTACTCCAGTAAAAGTCTATGTTAATGGAGATTTAAGCAATGCTGAAATGAATGATGTAGAGTGGTACGGTTCTAACGGATTTTATATACTAATGGGAGAATCTGATTCTATAACTAAAATAGTTTTAGATAATAAACACCTTATAAAACACTTTAGAATAGAAAATGATAGGAGAAATTCTGCTATTCCAATGCTAGATTTACTTGAAGTTGACGCTAGAATTGAGCCAGGTGCTATCATCAGAGATAAGGTTACTATTGGTAAAAATGCAGTAATAATGATGGGTGCAGTAATAAACATTGGTGCTGAAATCGGAGATGGAACTATGGTTGACATGAATGCTGTAGTTGGTGCTCGTGGACAATTAGGTAAGAATGTTCATCTAGGTGCTGGTGCTGTTGTTGCTGGAGTATTAGAACCACCAAGCAAAGAACCATGTATGATTGGCGATAATGCCTTAATTGGTGCTAATTCTGTAATCCTTGAAGGCGTTAAGATAGGTGCAGGTAGCGTTGTAGCTGCTGGTTCTGTTGTTACAGAAGATGTTCCAGACAACGTTGTTGTAGCTGGTTCTCCTGCTAAGATAATCAAGGCAGTAGATGACAAGACAAAAGATAAAACTCAAATATTAGATGACTTAAGAAAGTAATTATTTTTTATTAGAAATTCAAAATTACATAATATATTATTGAGAAAGTACCTATCAGATGTATAAAGTTAATATACTGGTTATTTCTCATAATTAAATAAAAGGTTTCAATAAATCTATATTAATTGAAACCTTTTTATTTACCAAAAAAAATACTATATTTATGTTACATAATGCTTATAGCTTTTTCGAATTTAGAATATTTATTTTAATTAAATAAACAATTCTATACTGCGCCCTCTTCTCCAGTGCTCTCTTCCTTATTAGCTCTTTCCATTTTTGAGATTGATACCTCATATGCAATCTTTTTCACAACTTCACTATCAGATACCTTTTTTTGATATTCTCTGCTTTGAAGTCTTCCCCATACCTTAATATTATCTCCAACATTTAAAGTTTGACAGAATCTTGAGTTTCTTCCCCAGGCAATAGTTGGAATATAATCTGATTTATTGTATGCTCTATTTACGGCAAGTAATACATCTGCAATCTCACGTCCAAATGGTGTAGTTCTATAAATAGGCTCCTTACAAATGTATCCATCTAAAAATATTTCATTGGGATTTTTACTTCTTTCTAGACATGGTTCAATGTTTCTTGCAAAAACAGTAAGTATTAGCTTGTTAGATCCATCAATAAACTTGTTATAAGATCTAAGTTGACCTTCAACAATTATTTCAACACCCTCATCAAGCTTTATGTCACTTAGTAATCTTTCTGAAACAGTAATATTTAATTTATCTACTGAATCACTTAATCTCATTACATCTAAATCAAAAGTGTAGAAACCCTCCCCATACATTTCATGACTAAACTCTAATCCAGATGTTACCTTGCCTTCAAGGTAAATTTTGTTATTTAACATCAAATTATCCATTGTAATCCCTCTCTCCATCGGAAATTATTTTATTTTGTGTAATATATGCTCCCACTAGCATATATTACCATTATAATACAAAAACTAGTTTATTTTCAATAAATATTAATTATTTTTATGTTGAATCCCTTGATTGTCTATGCTATAGTTATCTGAATATATCATTTGACCTACTGATTTAAACTCATATCCTTTATCCTTTAGTTCTTTAATAATTCTATCTAAATTATTTGGAGTATACTTTGCATTATTATGAAAAAGAAGTATAGATCCTGGTTTAACGTTTTTCATAACTCTGTTATATTCAGTTTCTTCAGATATCTCTTTCCAATCTACAGAATCAACACTCCATTGAATTGGTACATATCCTAGGTTTCTTACTTTTGAAAAAGACTCTTTATTATAATCTCCACTTGGAAACCTAAATAGCTTAGGTCTTTCACCTGTATATTTTTCAATTGTATCATTAGTCTTTTCTATCTCCTCTTTCATTCTATCTGCTCCTATTTTAGTGAACATAGGATGTTTGTAGCTATGATTACCTATTTCATGCCCCCTCTCCTTTATTGCCTTAAGCTTCTCCACATTGTCCTCGCTGTAATTTACCCATCCCCCCATTATGAAGAATGTTCCTTTTACATTATATTTGTCCAATATGTCTAATATTACATTCAAATTATCTTTTTCTGCCCAATTTATATCAAATGTTAAACTAATAACTTTTTCATTAGTATCAACACAATATATAGGATCTTCTTCCTGAATATTACCCATTGCCTGTATCGCTTTGCTAATCCCTATAGATATAAATACTAAAAAGATAATCAAAAATATGTCAATACCGATTCTCTTTTTCTTCCACGTCACTTTCCATGCTCCTTTTAACTTTATATTTTATATTTAAACTATATGCATTACATATTTTTTTATGCTATTAAGTAAACTTAAACTTATAAATTATGATATACTCCTATTCACTAAAAAAAAATTTGTGTTATAATAAAAGGAGATTTTCATCAATTATGGAGGTAATTATGTACGAAAGTTCATCAGAATTAGCAGAAAATAAGTTATTAATGTTATATGTTTTAAAATCAATAAAAAATCCTATATCAAATACTCAGCTTACTGAAATAATTCTTGAAAATAACTTTATTAATTATTTTACATTCCAGCAATATTTATCAGAGCTTGAGGAATCTAAATTCGTTGAATATCATGATGTAAATGATAAAAAATTATTGATATTAACAGAAAAAGGAGATAATGTTCTCTCTTTATTTAAAGATAGAATATCCCCTTCAAAAATGTCTACTATTAATGACTATATAAAAGAAAAAATAGAGTCTATAAAAAAGGAATTAACTATACATTCTGATTACACATTAGGTGCAAACGATAGTTTTATTGTTAACCTTAAAGCTGTAGAAAACGACTCGTTATTAATGGAATTAAAATTATCAGTTCCATCCAAAAATCAAGCTACTTCAATTTGTGCTAAATGGAAAGAAAATCCTTCCGAAATTTATACCAATATAATAAGTTTATTAATTAATTAAAGTTACTTTTATCGATTTAAGACATAATCAAAAAAATAATATTTCCATCGGCCACGCCTATTTTCCACAATTGGAAGTTTGACTCGCATGCGCTCACTGAGTAAGCGATTCACACCAAATCATAGATTTGGGTTCTCTGTTTATCAGCGGAATGCCCTAATATCAGGCTATGAGGCCATTCTACTTCCTTGCCTGATAAAAAATAATCATGGTATTTTGGACTTGTTATTTTCTTTCATATGTCTAAGTTAAAGTCATACCATTGGGTTCATTTCCTATTGGTATGGTTTTTATTCTCCTATTTTTCATATCTATTATCTTCAGTACTCCATTCAAAAAATCTCCAACAAATATGTTATCTCTAGATTTCACTATTCCTCTAGGCATTCCGCCAATGTCAATTTTTTCCTCTTCTTTAAGTTCATTTAAATTTACAATACTTATAGAACCATCACATAAATTAGAAACATATAGGAAGCTGTCTTCTTCAAATAAATCTACTGGCGAGTGTCCAACTTGAATTTTATTTATTAATTCAAGAGTATTTAAATCTATTATTCCAACACTACCATTTTTATCACGCCCAAGATAACTCATACATACGTATAAATATTTTTTATTTTGTGATACGCTTATCTTTGCAGGAGTATTTTCTACTTTAATTCGTTTTATCTCCTTATTATTTATATAGTCAATTATAGATATACTGTCATCTCCCATATTACTTATAAAAACTAAATTTCTATCTTTTAATAATGTGATATTATGAGGAAATCTTCCTGTTGGTATTTTGAAATTAATCCTATCATTTAGCAAATCGTATATTATTAAAGAGTCAGATTCTCCGCACGAAACATAAGCAATATCATTATAAGCCACTATATCATTTGGATGCGCTCCTACATATATATTGCCTTCTTCTTTAAAACTATTAAAATCTATCAACGATATGCTATTATTATAGTTATTTGCAACTAATAGCTTATTTTTATATAATGATAATCCATGAGGGCCAAATGGACCTTCACCAATAGATAAAACTATATTTTGAGTATTTAGATTCTCAGTGTTTATTTTATTCAAACTATCTGAACCAGTATTGCATAAAACAATATAACTCACTCCATCCCCCCCTTTTAAGATAATCATTCTACTATCTATAATATATTCTGAATATATATTATTGGTACAACTTATTAACTTCATTATCTTTATTTATTGACAAATTTCTTGTATAATAAAGTGAGCTTAACTAATTACATTTTCAAAGTAAGTAATTTTGGAAAATTCTTTATAGCTGCTTACTTTTCATGTATATAGTTATATTTTATCTTAAGGAGTGTGTGGAATGTTTTCATATAAAACAACTGGTGTTTGTTCATCTACAATAAATCTTGAAATTGAGAATAATATTCTTAAAAATGTAGAATTCGTTGGAGGATGTGCTGGAAACTTATTAGGCATTGGTCAATTAGTTAAAGGTATGCCTGTGGATGATATAATAAAAAGATTAGGTGGAATAGATTGCAGAAATAAAGGAACATCTTGTCCTGATCAGCTATCAAAAGCACTATTAGCTTGGAAGAAAGAAAATTATATAAACTAAAAATAGATTATAAATTTCTAGCAATAATTTATTCAATTTTGCTAACATAAAAACCATGCATAAGTAAAGAAACTCTTCTTTCTTATGCATGGTTTTTATGTTTTATTGAACTTCAATCCGTACTATTTTTATTGCAAATAGTCTTCTCTCTCCCCAGATAGTAATGATAAAGTATTTGTTATTTCCTCAATTACATCTTTATAACTTAGATATATTTGAATTTTTATAACACTATAATCTTCACTTATCTCTTCTACTTTTCCATAAAGATATTTACCTTTATCTATTAAATTCTTTAATATTAAATTATTGTCTCTTGGAACATACCCCATTACAAATCCTTCTGTTGTTATAACTTCAATTGCATTTTTATCATATTCATTATCAAAATCTCTTTTTAAATATACAATATCCTCTTCCAATAATTTATTGTATATTTCACTCATATCAAAGTAGCTTGTTCCAGCAATGTTTACACTGGTTAAATATATATCTTTAACATGAGCATCAATATGCATATTCTCATCTATTTGGACATATTTTTTATTCTTTTTGCTACTTGATTTAATCAAAAGTGAATTTAATGCTCTTCGTACATCACTAACAATCTCTGTGCTAATAGCGTCCTTAATAGTTTCTTTATCCAATGAATCAAACTCGTCTTTAAATCTTTGAAGATTTGCAGCCGCTTGAATTCTAGTCTCAATTAAAGGTGATTTTAGCGCCTGAAAGTTAATATCCTTATACTCATCTATAAAATCTTCATATTGTGCATATTTTATAATTATAAAGAAACAAATTTGTGCTATATCCTCATAAAGTAAATTTTCTATTTTTAATTCATCCTGTCCGCTTAATATTTCAGTCATTGGTAATTTTCCCAACCCTAATTTAAAAGCACATTTTTTTATAGCCTTATTTCCAATGGAAAATGCATATTTATATAAAAGTGCATTTGTATAATCTCTTTTTATAATTAATTCAAATTCACTTTTCTTTAATCTGTACTTCGTTCTATCTGCACAACTTATTAATACACTACTTTCAATTTCTATATTGTGAACTTCATTCGCAATTACATTATGCCACAACTCTTTCTTGCAAATTTTTTTACAATTATCTACTATTTCTTTATAATCATTATTTAACTTATACGAATTTGAATTTCCTTTATTCTTATATTCATCAATAATAATAGCTTCTATTGAATATAAAATTGAAACTACAGCATATAACGAATATATGCCACCACTTATATTATCAATAATTTCTAATAACTTATTGCAAACTTTTGTTGAATACTTAATATCATCCAAACTATAGTCTGAAAGCAATGTACTGAAAGATTTTGCAAAAACTTCAATCTCTTCTTTTGAAAATTTTGTATCCTCCAAATAGCTCAGAAGATCTAATGAAAGCATAGTGTAAGATAATAATTCCGTAATGCCAACACTATTATCACAACCTTTTTCAATCATCCATTTTTTTATCTCATAAGTTGTAGGAGTAAGATTCATTATACAAAATATCTTCCCATATCCTTTAGATCTTTTTGAAATCTCAAAAATTATATTATTACAACTTCCAATATATTCATATGACTTGATTGTATAGAAAATATATTCATTATGAATAGAAAACACATTTAATATATCCTTCAAGTTTTTAATGCTGCATATAGGCGAAAGTAATATCCCTAATTTCACCGCTTCTGAATACGAACTCTCTTTAAGTAAATTATTTACTCTCTTGCTCATTGCTTGTAACATCTCTTTATTATTCTCCATCGAGTCTTTGAAGATTTTAATCAAGTTTTCATAATAACCGATGATTGGATTTAACGTAATATAATCATGGACACTTGATAATTTTTCTTCATCCAAAGCATAATTACATAAATGTCCTACTAGCTCACTAGCTAGCCTATTCTTTTCATAATCCTGAAGTTTACGAACTTTGTTCGTAATAATCTTAAATTCCCTTCTTCCAGCCACTTCAAAGTCTTGATAGCTATATAGTGTATCTGGATTTCTATCACGAAATTCTTTTAAATCATAATAGATTGAGTTCTTATTATTGATGTAATTTTCTATTTCTATCTTAACCATATAACTTTCACTACTCCTTTTAATCAAAATTCCGAAGCTTGCCTCGGAATCTTTTGATTTATATTCTTTTAGACTAATTCGGAAAATATATGTGCCCCAATTCTACTTATTAGGAAATTTATTTCTTATAATTTTTCTCATATCTCCAATCATGTATAATGATCCACTAACTACAATTAAATCCTCTTCCTTAGCTTCTTTTAACGCTAGAGAAAAAGCCTCTTCATAACTTTCTAATGCAATAGTATTTGAATTATAGTTTAATATTTCCTCTTTCAAATTTTCACTAAGTTCAGCTCTTTCACTATGTGGTGTAAGTGCATAAACTTTTTCAGCTAATGGTGTTATTTCCTGTACCATTTCTTTTACTTGCTTATCTGCTAAAATACCAAGCAATAAGTATAATTTATTATATTTAAAATACTTTTCTATATTTTTTCTAAGAGCTTTAATTCCATCTATATTGTGTGCCCCATCAATTACTATCGTAGGTTTCTTTTTTAAGACCTCGAGTCTTCCTATCCATACAACTTCCTGTAAAGCTTTCTCAATTAAGCTTGTATTTAATTCTATTTTTTCATTCTCGCATAATACCTCTATTGCACTTAAAGCAACTCCCAAATTTAATATTTGATGTTCTCCAAGCAAAGGAAATTTAATCTTATATATATTTTTAATACTTTTAACAACTACATTTTGATAAAAATCATCATAATTGATATCAACCAATTTTCCATTTTGTTCATTCACAAAATATACTTTTGATTTTTTTTCTTCCGCTATCTTTAATATTACTTCTTCTGCCTCTTTTTTTTGAGGATAGAGTACAACCGGTATATTTTCTTTTATAATTCCGGCCTTTTCTTTTGCGATATCTCTTAAATTATCACCCAATATATTTATATGATCTAAACTTACTGATGTTATTACACTAACCTTAGGCGTTAATACATTGGTAGAATCTAATCTTCCACCAAGACCAACTTCAATTACTCCATAATCTATTTTTTCTCTATAGAAATGCAAAAACATTAATGCAGTTATGATTTCAAACTCAGTAGGATGTTCATATCCTTCTTCAATTACTTTATTAACTACTAATTTAATTTCTTCTACTAAGTCTACTAATGATTTTTTGCTAATATTACTTCCATTTATTTGAATTCTTTCTTCAAATTCTTCTAAATATGGGGATGTATACATTCCGACTTTATATCCCATTCCAATCAATATTTTTGATATCATAGCTGTAGTTGATCCCTTGCCATTAGTCCCTGCAATATGAATAAGTTTAAGTTTTTCATGTGGATTTCCAAGTAACTCTAAAATTCTAAAAGTTCTTTCAAGTCCATAATTAGATCCAAACTTCCCCACGCTTGTAATATAATCCATTGCGTCTTTATAAGTCATGCTCATTTTTCTTACCTCTTTGTCTTTTATGTTTTTCTATAAATGCAAATTCTAAATAGTATGTATTTACTTTACATTATATCTTAATTCTAGTGAAATGACTAATTAAATGCTAAACAAAAACATCCCTGAACTAAATTTATTCTATAATTCTTCAAGAAAAAAATCGAAGGTGACTGTGGTTAAGTTTCGTATTGTGCCTTTGCGCCCTTTTCATAATATCTATAATCTTCTTTTACACCAATTTCTAAACTTATCAAATTCACTTAATAATAGAGATATTAATATACTAGCTAATAAAATAGACAATATAATCAACACAGAATTTGTAACTGAAATTTCAATTTCCCAAAACAATATTACTAACTTTATTCCCGTAAAAATTAATATACATCCAACTCCATATTTCATGAACTTGAACATATTATTCATCTTTTCTAATATATAGTACATACTTCTAAGTCCTAAAATCGCAAAAATATTAGAGGTATAAACTATGAAAGTATCCGTTGTTATCGAAAAAATAGCTGGAATTGAATCTATTGCAAAAATAATATCTGAAAATTCTATTATTAAAAGTACTATAAAAAGAGGTGTAGCATAAATAATCTTATTCTGCCTAACAAAAAATTTATTTCCATGCAAAACATTTGTTATAGGCATTATCCTTCTTAAAATCTTAACTGCCAAATTATCATGAAATTGAATATTATCATCTTCCCTAAGAAATATTTTTGCACCACTAAGTAGCAATAATACTCCAAAGATAGATAATATAAAACTAAATTTATTTACCATAGCTACGCCAAGTAAAATGAAAATTAACCTTAATACCATCGCCCCTATAACGCCATATAGAAGTATCCTTTCCTGGTATTCTTCCTGTATTCTAAAACTTGAAAATATCATCAGAAATAAAAATAAATTATCTAAACTTAACGACATTTCTACTATGTAACCACCAAAGTATTCTATTGCTGATGTTTCACCTCGTGTGTAATATATAATAATATTAAATAAGATTGATAAGGATATCCAAAAAATTAAGTTAAGTAAATGCCTTCTCGTTTTCAAAATTCAAACGCCTCCATATATATTATTCTAGAATTATATATATTAATAATCCTCCTATTATATCCTTACCTTGCAAAAATTTTTAACTTTTTTATCTTACTAACTATATGATAATTAAAATTATTGTGAGGTTAATAATTCAATGCATATTGGGTTATATGCTCTAATAGCCTCCTTATCTTTCAGCGTAATATGAACACCTAAAAAAAATAAAAAGATATTGCTAAGTTCCAAGGAACTTAGCAATATCTTTTTTACTGAATTTCATTAAAATTATTTTAAAGCTTCAATTCTAACTTTAACAGCTTCTAACATTTCAACATACTTAACTCTCTTTTCTTTTTCAGCGTCAACAACTGCTGCTGGTGCTTTAGCAACAAAACCTTGATTTCCTAGCTTTTTATCTATTCTATCAATTTCTCCTTCTAGTTTCTTTGCTTCTTTATTTAATCTGTCTAATTCCTTATCTTTGTCTACTAAGTCAAGTAGCGGCATAAATAATTCTCCGCCTTTAACAACTAGAGATACAGCATTTGCAGGAACATTAGCCTTATCACTAATAAATTCTACTTCTGATGCAGAAGCTAACTTTTCAATGTATGCTACACCTGAGTTAAATGCTTTTTTAGCATCCTCAGCTATATAGCAGATTACTTTTGCCTTTCTTGAAGGTGGTACGTTCATTTCAGCTCTAACATTTCTTAAACCTTTTATAGCTTCAATTACAAATGCCATATCATCTTCTGCTTCTTTATTTACTAAAGCTTCGTCAAATTCAGGCCAAGCTGAAGTTGTTATAGTTTCCTCATCACTTAAGTGAGTGAATATTTCTTCTGTTATAAATGGCATAGCTGGGTGTAATAATTTTAATCCTGTAATTAAAACTGTATTTAATACGTTGTAAACTATTCCCTTAGCTTTCTCATCTTCTCCATAGAATACAGGTTTAACAAGTTCTATATACCAATCACAGAATTCAGTCCACATAAAGTCATAAACTTTTTGCATAGCAATTCCAAGTTCATATTTTTCCATGTTTTCTGTTACTTCTTTTATTAAAGTATTCATTTCTGATAATATCCACTTATCAGCTAAAGAATATTCTTTGCAGTCTTTATATTTGTTCATTACTTCTTTATCAAGGTTCATCATTACAAATCTTGAAGCATTCCAAATCTTATTTGCAAAGTTTCTTGATGATTCAACTCTTTCAGGATAATATCTCATATCATTTCCTGGAGCATTACCAGTAGCTATCATAAATCTTAAGGCATCAGCACCATAAGTTTCAATTACTTCTAGTGGATCAACACCATTTCCTAAAGATTTACTCATCTTTCTACCTTGAGAATCTCTAATTAAACCATGAATAAGAACTGTATTAAATGGAGTTTCTCCCATGCAGTGAAGTCCTGAGAATATCATTCTTGCAACCCAGAAGAAGATAATATCATGTCCTGTAACTAATGTACTTGTTGGATAGAAGTATTCTAAGTCTTCTGTTTTGTTTGGCCAGCCAAGTGTTGAGAATGGCCATAATGCTGAAGAGAACCATGTATCAAGTACATCATTATCTTGTTTAATATTGGAGCTTCCGCATTTAGTACATGCCTTTGGAGCATCTTCAAGTACCATCATTTCTCCGCAATCTTGACAATAATATACTGGAATTCTATGTCCCCACCATAATTGTCTTGAAATACACCAGTCTTGGATATTTTCCATCCAGTTGAAGTATATCTTATCAAATCTTTCAGGAACAAATCTAGTTTTGCCATTCTTAACTACTTCTACTGCTGGCTTTGCAAGACTTTCCATCTTAACATACCATTGTTTTGAGATTATAGGTTCTACCGTAGTTCCGCATCTATCATGAGTTCCAACATTATGAGCGTGATCTTTTATCTTAACTAAGAGACCTGCTTCTTCTAAATCCTTAACTATAGCTTTTCTTGCTTCATATCTATCTAGACCTTTATATTTACCACCTTTTTCATTGATAATTCCCTTATCATCCATTACTCTTATGATTTCTAAGTTGTGTCTTTTACCAACTTCAAAGTCGTTAGGATCATGAGCTGGAGTCATCTTAACTGCACCAGTTCCAAATTCTAAATCTACATATTCATCGCCAACTATAGGAATCTCTCTATTAACTAGAGGAAGTATTACAGTTTTACCTATAAGGTGTTTATATCTTTCATCATTAGGATTTACAGCTACACCACTATCTCCAAGCAATGTTTCAGGTCTAGTTGTTGCTATTTCAATAACCCCGCTTCCATCAGCTAATGGATAATTGATATGCCAGAAATGTCCTGCTTGTTCTTCATATTCAATTTCTGCATCTGATAATGCTGTTTGACAGTGTGTACACCAGTTAGTTATTCTATTCCCTTGATAAATCAAACCTTCATTATAAAGCTTAACAAATACATGTTTTACAGCAGCACTAAGGTTTTCATCCATTGTAAATGCTTCTCTTGTAAAGTCTGCAGATACCCCAAGCTTTTTAACTTGGTTTCTTATTGTAGCTCTATACTTGTCACTCCATTCCCAAACTTTTTCAAGGAATGCTTCTCTTCCCATTTCTTTTTTATCATAACCTTGTTCTGCTAACTGATTTGCAACTTTAACTTCTGTCGCAATTGACGCATGGTCTTCTCCAGGTAACCATAATGTACAATATCCTTGCATTCTCTTAAATCTAATAAGCATATCTTGAAGAGTATCATCAAATGCATGCCCTAAGTGAAGTTGACCTGTTATATTTGGTGGTGGCATGATTATTGTATATGGTTTTTTATTCTTATCGATTACTGGAGTAAAGTATCCCTTCTCCTCCCAATTTTTATAGATCCTATCTTCAAATTCTTTTGGATCATATGTAGTTGATATATTTTTTATTTCTTCTGACATTTTAATTCCTCCAAACTTAGTTAAACTAACAATTAACTTGTTAAATTTTTATATTCTAAACAATAAATATTGTAAAGAATATTTATTCCTAAGAATATATATTCTTTAGAATATGCACTGCAATTGCTGTGTCTTAATAAGTTAAATCCGACTCACATTCAGTCTCTTTTGGCTTTCGAATAAGCGAATATAAAATACAGACTGTGAAAGTTCCAAGAAGCAAATATAAAATTTTGATTCTCAACGCAAAAAGAGCCTTCATCACAAAAGGACGAAAGCTCGCGGTACCACCTTTATTTCCACATATACAGAATTACTGCATTAATGGACTCTTAATTTAAATAACGATTCAGACAAACCGTCTTTAGCTACTATTATTTCACTAAAGAAGCTCAAAAGCTACCTTCAAAATTTCTTGCATAAGGGTTTTCAGCGCCTCCCTCTCTCTTCCTAGTTCTTGCTAGTTCTTTCTAAATCTATGATTTAGCTAAAGAACTGTACTCCTCAGCTCGTCTGAGTGAGTTTCCTTGCTAAAAGAACCGTACTCCTAAACTCTCCTGAGTTAGTTTCCTTTTAATGCTCAAAAATTTCTACTCCTCTTTTTCATTGCTTTTATATATTATATTATTACTTTAACTCACATAAACTTCATGATTAACTTTAAAGTGTTAATCATGAAATTTGAACTCTCACTTATGATATCTTATAGTATAATTTTTGTCAATAATAGTTTTCCAGTACTTTTTCTATGATAGTCTTCCTTATAATACTTTTTCAAGACCATTGTAAGTTTTATCCTATTTAACCCGCATTATTCCTATAAATATTTATATATGTTCCTATGTATATAGAAACATATTTTTCTATATACATAGATAAATTTAATCATATATTACTTTAAAACTATATTTCTATAAATAATTGTTCATATAAATATAGTTTCATTTTTATTGAATTTAAATAAGATAATTACTTAAGGATGATATTTAGCATGTCTATCTGTAGCACCTTTCTACAGCTTCTAATAATCTATCCAATGCTTCTTTAAGCACCTTTGTTGGACATGCTAAATTTATTCTCTCGAATCCTTTACCCTCATCGCCAAAAACATAACCTTCATCTAAGAAAAACATCGCTTCTGTTATCATAAATTTTTCTAATACCTTATGATCCTTCTCCAATGTTCTAAAATCTAGCCATTGCAAATAAGTTCCTTCTAGGTTTATTATATTGACCTCAGGAATATTACTCCTAAAAAAGTCTTCTACAACTTTTCTATTCTTATTTATAGTCTGTATAAGTTCCTCAAGCCATTGCTCGCATTCATTATAAGCAATTTCACATGCTTTGTATCCAAAAATATTAAGACCTAAATTTCCTGTAAACTTTCTACGTTCATACCTGACTTTATCTCTTATTTTTTTATTTTTAATAACAATATTAGAAACTTGAAGACCTGCTAAGTTAAAAGTCTTACTTGGTGCTGTACAAATAACTGAATTATTCGCAAATTCTTCAGATATATTTGCAAAAACTGTATGTTTAAACCCTGGCATTATTAGATCAAAATGAATTTCATCAGATACTACAATAACATTATTATCACAACATATTCTACCAATATTTTTTAACTCCTCTTCACTCCAAACTCGTCCGACTGGATTATGCGGATTACATAAAATTAGTAATTTGGTCTCCTCTAATTTGGCTTTCTCTTCGAAATCTTCAAAATTTATTTCATAATGATCTTCATTAAGTATTAATTCACTTTTTATTATCTTTCTATTATTATCTGTAATTGCTTTATAAAAAGGATAATATACAGGTGTCATCACTAAAACATTATCTTCCTCTTTAGTAAGCGCTCTAACAATTGTATATAGTGCTGGCACAACACCTGAGAATTCAGTAATCCATTCTTTCTCTATATTCCATGTATGTCTTCTTTCCATCCAATTGCATACTGCTTTATAATACTTATATGTAGCTTCTGTATATCCCATAATACTAGAGTCTATATATTCTTTAAGCCCTTCAATAATTTCTGGTGGATTTTTAAATTCCATGTCTGCAACAGAAAAAGGCACTATAGATTCACTAACATCATTATTAATTTTTCTCATCAAATTCCATTTACTTGCACCTACATTATTTCGAGATACTAGTGTTTCAAAATCATACTTCATTAAAAATACCCTCCTTAATAATTTTTATTGCCTCATGTGCTTATTCATGTAATTCTAAGGGCAGACCATCTGGATCACTAAAAAAAGTAAATTTCCTATTTGTATATTCATCTATTCTAATTGGCTCTGTTTCAATCCCTTTTTCATTTAACTCTCTTATTACTTCTTCAATATCTTTTACATGAAAAGCTAAATGTCTCAGTCCACATGCTTCTGGATATGATGGTCTCTTAGGCGCATTTGGCATAGAGAAAAGTTCAATTTCACTACTTCCTATCTTTAAATCCAGTTTATATGAATCCCTATCTTTCCTATAATTTTCTCGTATTATTTCAAATCCTAATATATTTACATAAAAATTTTTTGATACTTCATAATTAGACGCAATTATCGCAATATGATGTATATGATTTATATCCATAAAATTCTCCTTTTTAAGCACTAAATTATATAAAATTATATATTTATGTTTTATAAAAAACAAGATGCAAAATTATAGGGATGATTATAAAATAATCATCCCTAATATTGTGAAAATATTATTACTTATTAAATATTTACATTACTTTCCCGGGCAATATTGCATCTAATATTCCAATAACTAAAGCAGCTAAAATTGCTCCAATGATAGATACTGCCATAGTTGGAACAAAAAATTGAGCCACATATAATATTATTGCTGCTATGAAAAATCCTTTTATACCTCTTCCAAAAGGTGATGCATCAACACCCATGAACGCCTCTACTAGATAATCTATTACACTTATTACCACCGCAGCTATTAAAAATGACCACATTCCTGTAATAGTAAAGCCAGGTGTTAAGAAAGATGTTATGCCTAAAACTACAACTGTTAAAACCAATCTTATAATCCATCCACCTATGCTCCTGTTATTAGAACCCTCTTTTGCTGAATGTTCTTTATCATGTACCATAAATAATTACCTCCTTAAATTAAAAAATTAATTTTATTTGGGTGTAATTATATTGTTCCCACCTTATAAAAATATATTATGTTTTTTATATGTAATATTAATTAGTATATAAATGATACTTCCAATACTGTATAAATAATCAAATTAAACAAATTTTCCTTGCTCAGGTCTTGCAATTTCATCTAAATTATCTATGAGATATTTTAGATGTTCTCTCAATTCGCTCCCTTCCATGGGCTTTCCATAACTTGGAATTTCCAAATTAGGTTTTAACTCCCAAAGTAAAATAACTAAGTTTATTTTAAAAAAACTTTAAATTTCTAGGATTCATTTCTTAAAGTTATACTTAAGATTTCTGGCATATTAAATAATCTTATACCGGGTTTACTATGTCCCATTCCTCTACTTACAATAAGCTTTTTCGTATCTATTGTATAAATTCCACTGTTATACTTAGGGAAAAATTTTCTTTCTGGAGAAAGTATTCCACCTATAAATGGTAATCTAATCATTCCTCCATGAACATGTCCTGATAAAACTAAATCTATGTCAAATTTTGTATATTCTTTAAAATATAGTGGATTATGAGCTAATAATATATTATATTCTTTGGAATCGCACCTCTTTAATACTTTCCCAATTACTTCTTCTATATTTGAAGGCCTATTTCTTGTTTTATAAAATGAAAGAGGGATATTTATGCCATAAATATTAAGACAACTACCCTTTTCTTGAATAGTGAGTTTTTCATCATTTAGTATAGTTATATTAAATTCACTCAGCCTTTTTGTAATAAAATCTAAATCGTGTTTTTTTAATCTCTGTTCATGGTTACCTATAATATAATATATTTTATAACTTTTACTCAAAGTTTCTGCTAGCTTAAAAAAAACGCTAAAATCTTTATCATATTTATTAACCATGTCTCCAGTCATAACGATAATGTTTGGAGCTTCAGTATCAATTTTTTTAATCACCTGGAAATTATCTTTTCCGATAAAATTATAGTTATGAAAATCTGATAAATGAATTATCTTAAATTTATTAAATTCTTTTGGAATCTTATTACTTTTTATTTCATATTTAGATAATTTTATAATTTTATTATCTAAATATATTAATGCAGAGATTAAAGCAAAACCTGATAATGTCAATAAATTTTTAATCATTTATTTACTCCATTTCTTTCAATACTATTTTTTATACCTCTAAATCTCATTCTCAATCCTATATATCAGCTCATCAACTGCACTTGATATGCTCTGTATTAAATCTATTTGGCTCTTATCTATTATTTGTAATTTTTTTATCGACATACTTTCCAATAACTTCATTCTTACTACTACATTATTAAGCAATTCCTTTGAATTGCTTTCCTCTACAATAACAAAATCCTTCCAAAACAATAATGGTAAGATCAATATCTCTGATACAGCATATCCTATACTAAAAAATTCTTTATAGTTAGAACAACCATCATGGCAAAACATTATTAAATACTCGCCTAATGATTTAAATAGATTATCCTTACCATCAGTCCTGCACAACATGAGCTCTATTACATTTACAATGCCATCTATCACTAAATATCTTAAATTATCGGGTAAATTTGATATTATGCTGGAAGAAAAGTAATTAATTATTTTTGAAAATTCAGCTTCATTTGTCTCATCTCTTAAATTGCCATTTCCGTCTAAAAGCACACTTGCCTTGTGGTAATCAAATGGATTAATCTGGATTTCAGTTTTTATATATATATTCTTTTCTGATATCAAATTAAATAAACAATTTACATAATCGTATTTTGCATTTATAGATATAATTTTTTCCTTGTTTTTACTAATCTCTTCTCCATATCTACTGATAAATTCTTTCGAAAATCCCTGTCCATCAATAGAAACACATTTGCTTACCTTAGGAGAGAATATTGATACATATTGAGCCTTGTTCCCGCCCTTAGAATGGCCTGATACCGTAATATCACTATATTCAAGGTTATTTATATATTTTAAGGCCTCTATTTGTTCAAGTGTATCATATTCATAAGCACCTTTACCATTGTCATTCCATTCTTTTGTTGTAGCTGTTCCTCTAAAAATTACTGTTGCATTCCCCTCCTCGTTTACAAAGCAGGCATATTCCATTCCATTATTATAATCATTTATATTCTTAATTCTTAGATTACTTAAATTTGGTTTAACTTTTATTTGATTTAATATCATTATCCATTCTTTTGTATCCATTCTTATTATACAATCTCCAATGGCTTCCATAAGATAGTCAAAATTCTCACTTTTTAATAAATTATCTACAAGATTTATAAGTTTTTCATTTTCTTTTATATCCCATTTTAAATATATCAGATTATCTAGAAGTATCAACTCTTCATAAGTCAAACTGTTCATTCTTCCTCCATATAACATTAGATTGATTATCTTTATATTAATAAATTATTCATATAATATAAAAATAAACCTATAAATCTCAGTTATATGAAATCTATAGGTTTATTATTTTAAAATATCATCTATTGCATATATAAGATCTTAACATAAGTTTCTCCAACTTATTACTTAAATACCTAAATAAATAGCTTAGCTATAAATATAATAAATGCTGAAAGAGCTGCTGTTATTGGAATAGTTAAAATCCAAGCCCAAACTATATTTTGAGCAACTCCCCATTTTACAGATTTAATTCTTTTAGAAGCTCCTACTCCCATTACAGTTGTTGAAATAATGTGAGTTGTACTTACTGGGGCGTGAAATAGTGTTGCTAAAAATATTACAGCTGCGCCTCCTGTTTGAGCCGCAAATCCATTTACTGGTGTAAGTTTTGCCATCCCGCTTCCCATTGTTTTGATAATTTTTTTTCCTCCAGATGCTGTTCCAAGAGCCATAGCTATAGCACAACATGCTATAACCCATGTTGGCACTTCAAATGTACTGATAAGTCCACCACTTAATAATGCCATAGTTATTAATCCCATAGACTTTTGAGCATCATTACTTCCATGATTTAATGCCATAAGTGAACCAGCAACAACTTGTAATTTCAAAAAGATTTTATTTATTATTCCAGGCTTAAATGGTTTTAATATCCAATTTAATAATATCATTAATATGTATCCCACTGTAAAACCAATAATTGGTGCAATAAATATCCATATTACAACATCATGAAAAAGATTATACCAATTTACTACATCAAATTTCAAATTATAAGCTATTCCGCCACCAACTAGTGCACCTATTAACGCATGAGATGAACTACTTGGAATACCAAAATACCATGTTATTATGTTCCATATTATTGCTGAAATTAAAACTCCTAATATAACCCATTGAGGCATAGAATTATGACTTACTATGTTTTCTCCTACAGTTTTTGCAACCGCTGTTCCTGAGAATGCACCAATGAAATTAAAAATTGCACATATTACTATAGCTGTTTGCGGTTTAAGCGCTCTTGTTGTAATAGAAGTAGCTACCGCTGTTGCTGTATCATGGAATCCATTGATAAAGTCAAATATTAATACTGTAATTACTATTAATACTGTTATAGTCATAGTACTAAACATTCTTAATGACAACTCCCTCTACAATATTTGCAATTTTTTCACACTTATCAATAGTGTTTTCTAATATTTGATATATTTCTTTCCATTTTATAATTTCTATAGGATCTTTTTCATTTCTAAACAAGTCACCTACTGTATTTCTAAATAAACGATCTACTTCACTTTCTATTTGGTTTATTGTTACTATCTTTTCATTTATATTATTTTTACCAGCTATTAAATGAAGTTCATCCATTAATTCAGATATGAGTTTTGTAGATTTTATTATCATATCAGCTAAATATTTTGCTGGTTCTGTACTTTCAGTAACGTTAAACATTACAAATCTATGTATTGTTGAGTTGATTAAATCTAAAATGTCATCTAATCTTTTAATCAATAAGTACATGTCTTCTCTATCAAAAGGAGTTATAAATGAATCATTTAATTCTTTAACCATAACATTTACTAATCTATCACCGTTATGTTCTAATTCTTCGATCTTGCTAACATTAAGTTCAATATTGGATAATGAGTTTAGGCTTTCTCTTAATACTTTTGCACCTTCCTCTACATTTTGTGCAGCTTCTATAAACATTTTATAGAATTTATCTTCTTTTGGATTTAAATTAAACATATTATCACATCTCCCTATAAAATATAAATATTCGACATATTGTTAAATATCATAATCCAGTAACAAGTATATTCTATTTTGTAACATTTTTAAACTCTTTTTAAAAAACTTAACCTAATTTTAATATTACTCACCTTATTTTAACAATTGTAGTATTTCTTGAATCACTTCAAATTATGTTATCTTACTACTAAAAAATTAATAGCCAACATCTACTCCTTTATCAATTGATAATAATCATATGATATCTTTTATTAATTTCAAGTAAAATTTAATAATATTATCATTACTTGATCAATTTATTAGGTGATAAAGTATTAATATTACTTGGCTTAAATAAGTAAATTAAAATATTTAAAGATAATATAAACAAACACTATTCTTTATGCTATAACTTGCATAATTTCATTATACGAAATATAAATGTATTATATATAATTGAATCCGATTTTCCCTCAAAATATATTAATAGAAAATACTTATTAAATATATAATAAAATTTAACATTACATAAAGAATATTTAAATATACTCATAATCATATGAAAAAACACGTATACATTAATATTATAAATTTCAATTGCATATGTAAAGAAAATTATAAAAATACTCTTCCAAATAATAAACTGTAAAAATTATATTATTCTATATTTTAATATAATTCCAAGAAAAACCTCGATATTTAACATCGAGGTTTTTCTATAATTTTAAATCACACTCAAATTAATGTTCTAATCTTTTTTTACTCTTGGGAAATATACTGTATGAAGTAACTCATGAGCTTTATTACTTAATGGATGATCTAAATATTTTTCATATATAGCAAGTACTTCTGGATTTTCATTTGATCTTCTAAGTGTCTTTGATCTATCTATATTATTCAATCCTTCTGCTCTTTTTTGCAATGCTGCCTGCTTATTTCCCTTTGTTTTAGGTTGACCACCACCGCCGATGCATCCACCTACACACGCCATTATTTCTATTGCATGGAAGAATTCTTCTCCTGATCTTATTTTATCTAACATCTTAGCTGCTTCCCTAAGTCCATGAGCAACACCTATTCTTAATTTTATATCTCCAGCTTCAAGTTCGCAAACTCTGAATCCATCCCAACCTCTAAGGCCTTCAAATTCTATATTATCGAATCTTTCTCCAGTCATCTTTTCAAGAGCTGTTCTTGTAGCTGCTTCTATAACTCCACCTGTTCTACCAAATATAATTCCAGCTCCAGTGTATTCTCCCATAACTGTATCTATTTCTTCATCTTCAATTTCTTTTAAGTTTATTCCTGAATTTTCAAATATTTTAATAAGTTCTCTTGTTGTGATTACATAATCAACATCATAGTTCATATCTACTGAAAATTCTGCTCTTGAAGCTTCATACTTCTTTGCAATACATGGCATAATAGCAACTGAAGTAACTTCATCTCTTGAAAGCCCCTTCTCTTTTGCCCATATTTCCTTAGCCACTATAGCAAACATCTCCATTGGAGATTTAGCTGAAGAAGGAACATCTAACATATCTCCATAATTCTGCTCTATAAATTTAATCCATGAAGGACAGCATGAAGTAAGAATTGGAAGTTTTACACTCTCATCCCCAGCTAGATGTCTTTCAAGTCTTTCTTGAAGTTCTGCAGCTTCTTCCATTATTGTTAAATCAGCTCCCCAGCTCGTATCAAACACATAATCTACTCCTAGTTTTCTAAGACCTGCTGCTATTTTCTTTTCAACATTCTCTCCTGGTTCAAAGCCAAAAGCTTCACCTATCGCAACTCTAACTGCTGGTGCCATCTGAGTAATTACAACCTTATTAGGTGTTGCTAAATCTCTAAGAAATAACATAGTATTATCTCCTGCACTTATTGCATCAACAGGACATGCAGAGACACATGCTCCACAATGTGTACATCTATTATAATCTATTTCATGTTTCTTTTTTAATTCTCCATTTATGCAATCAACAGGACATGCTCTTTTACAAGCTCCGCATCCAATACATTTTTTAGTAATTGTTAATTTTACTAAATGGTTACATTGTGATGTATAACACTTCTTTTCCTCTATATGTTCTTCAATTTCTTCATAGAATTTGTCTATTATTTCTTCCATGATATTATGCTTTTGGTTCATCTTACTTTTCACTGTCACTGCAAGATTTCTCAAAAGATAAATCTCACGCATATTAGACACACCTTTACTTATTCTGTTTAATATATTAAACATTTCAGTTATGTCCTCTTTAACAACTTCATAGTTCTTATAAGATCCATCTTTAATTTTTGCTAGTAAATATTCTATATAAAATTTTTCAAATTGAATAATACAGTCTTCTTGTGATAAAACAATAATTGTTCGTGCAATATTTTCATAAAATAGTCCAAAATCAAATTCTTTATCTAAGCTGTCCTCTGTTAAAAAACCACCGAAAGGAAGTCCTATTTGAGCTGCTTTAAAGTTACTTTTGTTTATAAGCCCACCACATAATTGTATTATTTCATTAAGTGTAGCCCCTTCCGGAACTTCTATTATCCCTGGATTGTTAACTTTTCCACATATAGCAATTTTTCTGCCGTTTGACAGTTCTTTTAATTCCTCTTCGCTAAAAACAGAAAAAACTGAACCTAATGCACTTTGTATAAAAGATTTTTTATTATCTCCCATAATATTCACTCCTTAACATTTTGTCTTCTTTTTATTTTCAAATCTAATCATATAAAATATATATTATTTAGTATAATTGTTTATTATTTTTAACAAAACCGTCGCATAATAATCTATTGTATCTATTAACGCACTATTTTAATAAAGAAAATCCATATATATGATACACCATATTTCGAGAATTTTTCAAGTTAATAAAACTTTCTTAACACGTTTAATAATAAACTTATTATCCTCCCCCTTAAGTTAATAACGAGATAAATACGAAGCTCTCAATTTTATGCATCGCCAGTCTATTATAACATATATTTATAGAAAATTATTAAATATTATATGATTATTTTATAAAAAAAGACAACAAATTTATTAATAATAAATTTGTTGTCTAAAATAAGTATTATTTTAGAATAATCTCCAAGCTATGTACCGCATTTTATCAAAATAGTAAGATAATAAATATTTATAAAAACACAATTTAACGTAAATTCTGAATATATTAATTATTACCTATCAATATTCTTACTTAAATACTCCTTAATATCTAGTAAATTCTCAAAGCTTTTATGACAATACTTTAGTATATCATTGTCGGCTTTCTTAAGATCTTCTACATGTATTCCTATCATTTTAGCTTTATATGCTCCTTCAATACCTGCAGCAGAATCCTCTATAACAATACAATCTTCAGGATTTACACAAAGCTTTTTAGCGGCCTTTAGAAATATTTCTGGATCTGGTTTGGCTTTTACTACATCATCACCATAAACCATAACATCAAAATCTTCTTTGATATCAGTATTTCTAAACTGAATATTAGCTCGTTCTATTTTAGCTGATGTCGCAAGAGCTATTCTATATCCTCTCTCTTTTAGAAACTCTAAAATTTCCTTCGCCCCTTCTTTAATAGCAATTTGACCACTTTCTACTGCCTTCTTTAATTCCTTATCTTTTTCTTCATACATTTGTGTTATAGGCAAGTTTTCTCCATATAACTCTAAAAATTTCTTGATTACGTTTTTCCGTCCTCTTCCCATTACAGAAATATAGACATCATCACTCATATCATATCCATACTTCTTAAAAATCTTTCTCCAAGTCTCTAGGTATACTCTCTCTGTATCGAATATAACTCCATCCATGTCAAATAACACCGCTTTTATTTTTTTCATTATTCCCCCGTGAATTAATTTTTTATTTAATCAAAATTCTCTCTTTTTTAAAGACCTTTTAAATATCATTTATATAACTCCAAATTATGTATAAGGAATCTATATATCTATACCCTTTAAAACATCTTGATTAAATTTCTCAATTCCGATTCTATCAATAAAAAATCCCAGCTTTTCTCCTGCCTCTGCATTTTCTATATAATATTCAAAAATATTATCAACTAAACTCAATGCTTGGCTTTCTGTTATATCTTTAGCAATAATATCTGCCATTCTTGGGTTATAACCTCCTGATCCTCCTGCTGCAACAATAAAACCGGTTTTATCGGCTATCACTCCAATATCTTTACTATAAACGCTTCCACAAGCATTTCTACAGCCTGCTACTCCTATTTTAGTCCTACATGGCATTTCCATCCATTGATATTTTCTTGAAAGTTTCATTCCAGTCCCAATTGTGTTATATTTAGATCTTTTACAGTATCCAGCTGGGCACATTTCAACATTCTTAACTGAATTTTGTGTTTTAACTGCTGGTTCCATTCCAAGTTCATTCCAAACATTTTCCAAGTCTTCTTGCTTAAGATTAGTTATTAATATTCTTTGTCCTGAAGTTATTTTTAATATACCATTATATTTTTTTGCTATATCCACAATTTTTTGCATAGTTTCTATAGTAATAAAACCTCCTGGAATATGCGGAGTTATTCCAAAAGTTCTCTTTCCATTACTTATCTTCTGAAGATTTCCAAAACTCATATTATATCCTCCTCTTATGTGTATTAATAATATTTAATCCTGAATTATTCATAGATATAGTTAATAACATAAGAAAGTTAGTTTTTCATGCTATTAGCTATTTCTTTTCTTAATTTTTAATTATTTTTCTAAATATACGTACAGCTTCGCTACGGACTTTAGGTTTTAACCATATCTTACATATTAAATTGTAATCTGAATCAATTTAATAACGGCAGTGAATTGATATTTTTTAAAATATGCCAAAACTCATTTTGATAAGCACATGAACTACAGAGTTTGAATTTTAAGTATCTACTACTCTTTACAAGTTTACCAGCTACTTTAATTATTTTCATTCGTATTGTTTCTATTCTTAGAGATTTCATTGAATTTGTAAAACATAATCTTCTAATCCAATTGTTTAAATTGTATGCTAAAACCATCTCTTGAAGCTTATTAGCATTTGCGATAAAAGATGAACTACTCATTTTATCGAAAGCGAAGCCGTTTTTGCCTTCTTTAATAAAATTCTCCATTGTTCCTCTATTACAATAAAATTTTATTACAGCTTCTGGATGGCTGGTCATGTTAGTCACAACAAAAGTATAATCTATACACATTTGACCTTCTTTCTTTTCTAATTTCACAACAACTCTACGTTCTTTAGTCCATTTCTTTGCTTTATATACAAATTCACCATATATAGTATAATGGTCATAGATATTTCTTTTGCATAATATCTCCATTCTTGTAGTAAATTCTTCAGAATACTTATACAATGTTGCATTTGCTTTTAATCTTATTGCATATTTAGCATCATGTTCTTCTGCAATTTCATAAAGTCCATAAGTATAGCAAAACCGCTATCGCCACGAATGTATAGGTCTGTACAAATATATTTATTTGAATACCTTTTTAATAATGGACCAATAAAAGCCACTGTTTTTCTTGATGTATAAACATTTCCAGAACGCAACTCTGCCTTTAATAAATCACCTGTTAGTCCATCAAAAACTAATAGTGGATGATATCCATTTGCTGAATAATGTGAATTGTATGCTGAACCATATTGATTACCATAAGTTTCAAAATTAGTAGAATCAATATCCAAAATTATTTGATTTGGCATATCAATTGAGTATACTTTATCCAAAACCAACTCATTTATTTTATTAAATTGTCTTAAGTTTTCTTTATCGAGATTGTTATTAAAACGTGAAATTGTAGGCTGTGAAGCTAGTGCATTTTTATCTAAAATTGTAGTAAGCGCTGGATCATATCTTAATTCATCTGAATTATCGTCGGTTGTATAGCCAGCTATTCTTTGATAAACTTTTTGTAGTAATATCTCTTCGTTTGTATGTTCTCTATGATTAATTCCATCATTAACATAAAAAACATCTTTTACAGTTCTTGAAAAACCTATTCTTTCATCAAATTCACTATATAAAATAAGACCAGAATCTGATGTTAAATTTCCACCATCAAAATTAATTTTTACATTTCTCTTGAAATTCAAAGATTTTTCTAATAAACTACCCATATAGACTCTCCTTTGTTAATTGTTTTTTTTCGCAAATTAACCATAACAAATTTGAGTCTATTTTTCTATATTTTTTCACTTAATAAGTGAAGTTTTGAATTTGTTAAGAACAGCTTAACGAGCCATGCAAAGCATGTTTCATATAATTTTATGAATAATTCAGGTTAATACCAGATTAATGTTTATTTTATCATATTTTTAACATAAATAATTATTTACAGTTGATAAATTCTTCTTCAAAATAACTTTTTAATATTAGTAACAAAGCTATTTATTGTGTCCAAAATAGTTTTTGCTAATAACTGTATCCGCAATTCTAAAAGAAAATAATTCCATTATTAACTTGATACGCGTTCTTCACCAGTATATACTATTAATAATGCTATTTAATATATTATAAACCTATAAGTTACTTATGTTTATGAATATTTATTTAGCCATAATACTCTATATACAGAAAGGTTCTGAAATATAATGATTTCAACTAAAGACAATTCTTCTTTGCTTAAAAACAAATCATTAAGACTATTAATGACAGCACGTGTATCCACTAATTTCGCATATCAAATGATTACAGTTGCTATTGGATGGCAAATGTATTCCTTAACTCATTCAGCATTTTATCTAGGTCTTGTTGGACTAGTTCAGTTTTTACCAATGCTTTTTCTCTCCCTTTTTGTTGGACACATATCAGATAGATATGATCGCAGAAAAATAGTAACCTTAAGTCAAGTAACTCAAAGTGTGTTTATTTTTATTATGGCTTTTGGGAATTATAATGAGTTAATTACTAAAGAGCGATTTTTAATTCTCATTTTCTTTATAGCGGTAGCTCATTCTTTTGAAGGTCCACCAATGCAAGCCTTATTGCCTAATATCGTTAGTAAGGAGATTTTCCCGCGAGCTTCTGCTTTAATGTCTTCAGTTTCAGAATTTGCAGTTATTATAGGACCAGCTGTTGGCGGAATTTTATATACGTTTGGCACAACACTAGTTTTTTTATTAACTGGTATCTTATATTTAATATCAGGTATTCTTATATATCATATTTCAATTGAGAAAGAAATTTTTAAATCTGAGCCAACTAGCATAAAATCTTTATTCGCAGGAATATCTTTTATAAAGAGTAGACCTATAATACTTGGAGCAATATCACTAGATTTATTTGCAGTATTATTTGGTGGCGCAACTGCCTTACTTCCAATATACGCAAGTAGCATTCTAATGATAGGTTCTTTTGGTTTAGGCATACTAAGATCTGCTCCTGCCGTTGGAGCATTATTAATGTCTGCTTATCTTGCAAGGAAACCATTAAAGCACAATGTAGGGAAGACAATGTTCATAGCTGTTATATTCTTCGGTTTATCTACTATAGCTTTTGCAATATCTAGATCTGTTATAATATCTTTCATTGCTCTTTTGATTTTAGGTGCTTCCGATGTAATTAGCGTTGTTATACGATCTACGCTTGTTCAACTTAATACTCCAGATTATATGAGAGGAAGAGTTAGCTCTGTAAATATGATATTCATAGGAACTTCTAATCAGCTTGGTGAATTTGAATCAGGAATTACAGCGTCTTTATTCGGGACTGTTCCCGCTGCTCTTATTGGAGGCATTGGAACTATAGCAGTTGTAATGTTATGGATGAAATTATTTTCTTCTATATTGCATGTTGATAGATTTGAAGCAAGCAAAAACTAAAAATGTATTTTTAGTTCATGAATTTTTTAATTAAATATTTTAAATAAAAAAACTTTAAATAGTATTATAGTAACCATTTAAAGTTTTTTACTTTGTAATAATAAATGCGCTACACCATTTATAATAGTCTAACTATTCCCCATTTTTATAGAAACCCTATTTCTCCCTAAACTCTTCGCTTCATACAAAGCTTTATCTGCAAATTTAATCATATTTTCCAAATCTCGTTCTCTAACTGATGTAAATATCCCAAAAGAAGATGTTATCTTTATGCATTTATTGTCATGGAGTATTTCCAAATTTTCAATCCTTCTTCTTATTGTTTCACCAATCTCTAAAGCTTTTTCTGAATTAGCATTATCTAGTAGAATTAAAAATTCCTCTCCCCCATATCTTCCTATATAATATTTTTTTCCCAATAATTCTTTACAAATATTCATTACCTTTTTTAGAACAATATCACCTGTAGGATGCCCATAAGTATCATTAATAATTTTAAATTTATCTATATCCATCATTAATAGAGACATATGTTTCTTATCCGAACAAGCTTCAATTTTTTCTTTTGCAATTTTATAGAAATACTTTCTATTATATACCCCTGTCAAAACGTCAGTGATGCCATAGTACTCAAGTTTCTTAATCATTAAAACCTGTTCAGTATTATCACTCAAAACAATAACTTTACCCTTCCCTCTGTTATTATTAATTAGTGTAAGCTTTCCTTTAAAATAATAGAGTTTGTTCTTGATTTTAATTTCACAGTTGAAACTCGTTTCTTTTTCTTCATATATATATTTGATAATTTCCTGATACTCTTTAAACTCTGTGCATACGTCTTGTCCTATTGCTAGCTTTGATTTTATATTAAAAATTTTCTCTGCTATATTATTCATATCTATTATTTTGTTTTCTTGGTCTAATACTAATATTGCTTCAGAAATATTGTCAAAAACAACATGTCTAGCAATAGTAGCTGTTTCAAAGATATTTGATTTAAACAAAGCGTATGTATATATCAAACAAAATACTCCCATAAAAATTGGAACTATATCTATTCTTATAGACGTAATCCTTGACATGTATATCCAATATCCAATCCAAGGAATAAATGATGTAAGCATGATTTTAAAGCTTCTCTTTTTATATAAACTGTTTTCTTTTCTATAAAAAATTAAATACAGGCTATTCCCTACTATGAAGCATACATTTACAAAAATTACGCATATAACATATACAATGCCTGGTTTAAGATTTGCAATATATAGATTATCTGCAATGTCAACTGTGTAACTTTTATAAAAAAGATGATGATAGTCATTAGTAATATTTAATGCCACTAATACCATAGGCAACGAAAATAGCAACATATAGAGCTTTTTAGTAATATACCTACTTTTATTAGTATATTCTAGGGCCATGATGACCCAAAAAGCCGGAATGGATGCTATTCCTATATACTCTATTCCAGTAAACAATTTCATAAAGGTTAAATTAGGACATATTAACTCAAAAGAATAAAATAAACTATATATAAAAACACATAAAATAACACCTAAAAGACCGTTTAAATGTATTCTTCTTTTTTTATAAAATAAAAATATGCATAATTGCGCCGAAACAAATGCCGTTAAAAACATTGCAAGAAATATTATATAATTAAACATCTAATATCCTCTTTCATAATCACTAATTCTTTAATAAATTATTATCCTAAAGCCAACTTTAACTTTTGGAATCAGAAACCTATTCTATCATTATATATTATAAAACCCACGTTATTCCATTTCAATAACTATTACAATATATTTCTGTAATTAAAGATTTCTTTATCAATTTTTACTCGAATCAACGTGATTTTGTGAAACTTTTAATTAACGAAAAAAAATCAAGTAGCTACAACAGCTACTTGATTTTTTTTAAATTCAAAATTTAATCCTATTCCCACAATGAGGACAAAATTGAAAACTTGGGTCAACTTCCATACCACAGTTCCTGCATATACCACTATTATAATTATCTCTATAATTACTGCTTTCTAGCTCATCAAGATCCCAATAAGTTATATTCACAGGTTCGTTATTCTCAATGGCTTTTCCTTTGTCTACTGAAATACTAAAGTTAGCTCCACATCCATCACATATTATATAATATTTTATATTCCACCTAAAAAGCGGAATAAAGAAAAAATGAAAATAATTAAAATTTTTTATCAGCTTTCCACGAAAAACTTTATTACATTTTTTACAGTTTAAATTGTCTAAAATCTTTATTTCTTTATTTTTATTTTCAATGCCAAATATACCTATAAAAAACATACAACCATTTACCTCTATCTATAAATATTATTATCATATATATCTGTAAATACTAAGTATACATTTAGAATCCTTATAAATCAAGTTATACAATTAGGGCCACAATATTGGAACTTAATTGTAACATACATTATCCATTTTATTAAAGTATTCACATTTTTAATTCTATTCAGGCTTTATTGTATCTAGATAAGTAAACTTGCCATCTTTAACTATCTTCAAAACAGCTTCTTTTACTGCATTATTGTTTTCATCAATTGTTATTACTCCTGCTGCACCAGGAAAATCTTTTGTTTTTGCTATTTCATCTCTAATTTTAACTGGATCTGCAGAATTAGCTCTCTTAATCGCATCTAAAATTACTAGATATGCATCATACCCTAATGCTGTAGCTGCTGCTGGCTCCTTATTATATTGTTTTCTATATTCATCAAGAAAAATTTTAGATTCTTCAGTTATAGGTGTCTCAGTTGCAAAAAATGTTGAAAATACAGTTCCTTCAACATCCTCTTTACCTATATCTAAAAATTCCGGTGTCTCCCAGGTATCAGCTCCAATTATTGGTGCTGTAATTCCAAGTTGCCTTGCCTGCTTTATTATCATTGCTCCTTCAGTAAAATTCCCTGGAGCAAATATTACATCAGGATTGCTTCCTTTAATATTTGTAAGCTGTGCTGAGAAATCCTGATCTCCTGTGTTATAATTTGCTTTTGCTACAACAGCATTATTATCCTCAGTTAGCTTTTTAAATTCATCAGTAAAGAATTTGCAGATTCCAACTGAGTAATCACTTGAGACCTCTTGAAGAATTGCTACCTTTTTAGCCTTTAACTTATTAGCTGCGTATTTTGCCATAACAGTTCCTTGAAAAGGATCAATAAAGCAAACTCTAAAGTAATAATCATTTCCTGCGGTTACTAAAGGGTTTGTACAAGTTACCCCTACAGCTGGAACCTTAGCTTCCTGTACTATATCACCTGCTGCCATAGAAAAACCACTTCCATAGCTTCCTATAATAGCATTAACATGCTCCTGCTCAATAAGGTTTGCAGCTGCATTAGCTGCTTCAACTTTATCAGATTTATTATCTGCAAAAACCAGTTCAACTTTTTTACCAAGAACAGTTGGATAAATCTTGTTTGCAAGTTTTGCACCTTCTGTTTCTAATTGTCCACCTGCTGCATTTGCACCTGTCATTGGTTCAAACACACCTATTTTTATTACATCACTATCCTCATTGGCTTTTGTGCCTGATTTTGAATTACAACCTCCTAAAGTAAAAGAAGTCATCATAGCTATAACCAAAAGCAATGAAATTTTTCTTTTCATATATATATCCCCCTAATATCTAAGTATTAATTTAATCTTATTGACGTACAAAATAAGAGCAACAAAATAGTAACTCAAAAAATTCTAATATCCCAGCATTTATTTCTTATAATATACATCTCTTAGTTCAATTAAAATTATCTTTTTCTAAAAACTTATATTTTAATTTAATGTATTGTAATAATAAAGGCAAAATAAATTCCTTAAATAAAAAAATAACAAGTCAGTATTTTTCTATTTTCTGACTTGCTATTTCTCCTCTAAATACGAAAATTCTCATATTACAAAGCTTCACCAAGATAAGCTTTTTTAATTTCATCATTAGAAAGTAATTCTTGCCCTGAGCCACTTAGTGTTATTCTTCCAGTTTCCATAATATAGCCAATATCAGCTATTTTTAAAGCTGCATTTGCATTTTGCTCAATTAGTAGAACTGTCATGCCTTCTTCATTAATTTTCTTTATAATTCCAAATAATTCTTTTACGATTATTGGTGCAAGTCCTAAAGAAGGCTCATCCATCATTATTAACTTTGGTCTTGACATAAGTGCTCTTCCTATTGCAAGCATTTGTTGCTCACCTCCTGAAAGAGTTCCCGATAATTGCCAAGTTCTCTCCTTAAGTCTTGGAAAAAGTGAATATACCTTTTCCAAGTCTTCTTGAATACCTGATTTATCCTTTCTTGTATAAGCGCCTATTTTTAAATTTTCCAGTACTGTAAGATCTGAAAAAACTTTTCTTCCTTCTGGAACTAATGCTATTCCTTTTTTCACCATAAGTTCTGTATTAAGCTTAGTTAAATCAGTTCCATCATCCAAATTCATAGTTCCACTCTTTGGTTTAACTAGACCTACTATAGATTTTAATGTAGTACTTTTTCCTGCTCCGTTAGCACCAACTAAAGTTACGATCTTCCCCTCTGGTACCTCTAAGCTTATTCCTTTTAACGCTTCAATTCCACCATAGGCGACTACTAAATTATCAATTTTAATCATCTTCAGCTACCCCCAAATATGCATCTATAACCTTTTTATCGTTTTGTATTTCAGAAGGTGTACCTTCAGCTATAGTAATTCCATATTCAAAAACCTGTATTCTATCTGATAATCCCATAACCATATTCATATGATGCTCTATCATAAATATAGTTAAATCAAATTTATCCTTAATTTCTCTAACAAAATCTGTAAGTTCATCAGTTTCTGTGGGATTCATTCCTGCTGCTGGTTCATCAAGAAGAAGAAGCTTCGGATTAGTAGCAAGCGCTCTTGCTATTTCAAGTTTTCTCTGCATACCGTATGGAAGAGAACTTGCTTTCTCATTTTTTAACTTTTCAAGACCTACTTCTTTTAAAAGCTCTAAAGATTTCTCAACCATTTCTTTTTCTTCTCTTTTATATCTAGGAAGCTTTAACATCGCTTCAATGCAGTTTGACTTAATATGAACATGATTTCCTATTAAAACATTGTCAAGTACACTCAAATCTTTAAAAAGTCTTATGTTTTGAAATGTTCTTGCTATACCAGTTTGAGTTATTTTATCTTGTCTCATTCCAGTAATATTAGTATCATTAAAGATTATTTTTCCTCTTGTAGGAGTATACACATTAGTGATCATATTAAAGGCTGTAGTTTTACCAGCCCCATTAGGTCCAATTAAGGAAATTATTTCTCCTTGATTAATTTGAAGGTTAAAGTCTTTTACAGCCGTAAGTCCTCCAAACTGCATAGTCGCATTTTGTACGTTTAATAGTGCCATTACTTGTCCCCTCCTTCTTCTAGAGGTTTGTTATTAGAATATTTAAATATTGATTTCCACGAAAATTCTTTTGTGCCCATTATTCCATGTCTAAAGAATAATACTATTATCATAAGCAAAATTGAGAAAATAACCATTCTAAGTCCTGGTATCCCTGAAAAACTAAAGATTCCTAAATCAAATTGCTTTTCCATATCCAAAAATCTTAAAGCTTCTCCAAGTATTGTTACGATGAAAGCTGATATAACTGTTCCTGTAACGCTTCCCATTCCTCCAATAACTATTATAAGGAGTATATTGAACGTAAGGCTGAACTTAAACATATTAGGATCAATTGTTCCCATTAAGTTCCCAAGTAATCCACCTCCAACTCCGGCAAAAAAAGCACCAATAGCGAATCCTATTACTTTGTGTTTGAATAAACTTATCCCCATACTTTCAGCTGCAATCTCATCTTCTCTAATTGATTTTAGAGCTCTTCCATATGAACTATTTATAAGCGACAGCAATATTATTATTGTCACAATTGCTACTCCAAAGCTCCAATATAGGTTTGTCATATGAGGAATACCACGAAGACCCAAAGCTCCATTGGTTAGACCTTGTATATTAGTAATAACTATTCTTATAATTTCTGCAAATCCTAAAGTAACAATAGCCAAATAGTCACCCTTAAGCCTTAAAGCCGGAGCACCTATTAAAACTGCTATAAATGCGGATAAAAGACCAGCTATTAACAATGCTACAATAAACGGTACCGATATATGATTAAAAGGCGCCATTAATGGTTCCATAAAGAAATTTTGATTTTTAACTTTTTCACTCATTGTAAGCAATGCAGTTGTATAAGCACCTACCGCTACAAAGCCTGCATGTCCTAATGAAAACAATCCTGTAAATCCATTTATTAGATTTAAGCTTAATCCAAGAACTGTATATATTGCACATAAATTTAAAATTCTAATTTTATAAGAGTCTAAGCTATTATTTGCAACAAATAAGAGTAAAAATACAATTGCAATAAGAGCTATATTTAAAAATTTATTTTTATTGTTCATTTTTACACCTTCTCTGTTAAATTTTTTCCCATTATTCCTGTAGGCTTAAATAGCAATATTACGATTAATAGTATAAATGCTAAAGCATCCCTATACCCTGTAAGTCCAGGGAAAAATCCAATTAACATAATTTCAGCTAGTCCAAGTATAAAACCACCAATAACTGCTCCCTTAATATCTCCTATACCACCAATTACAGCGGCTATAAAACATTTAAGACCTGGCATCATTCCCATAAGTGCAACTATTTGTGGATATTTCACACACCACATCATAGAACCTACTGCAGCTAATCCCGATCCAATAGCGAAAGTAAATGATATTGTCTTATTTACATTTATCCCCATAAGTCTTGCAGTTTCAACATCTTTTGAAGCTGCTCTCATTGCCATACCAATATTCGTATTATTAACTAAGTGTAATAAAACAAATAGTATTACTATTGTAACAACTGGAATTATAAAAGTAAGTCTTTGAATTGAAATTCCACCTATAACTATTACATCTGTAAATAGCTTCACATCTGGAAATGCTTTAGGTCTTCCTCCAAATAAAACAACCGCTAAATTTTCAAGTAAGAAGGATACACCAATAGCTGAAATCAAAGCTGAAATCTTAGGTGCATTTCTTAACGGTCTATAAGCAGTGAATTCAATTCCCATTCCAAGGAATGCTGTTATAACCACTGCGATTATAAAAGCAAAGTACCAAGGTAGTCCAAATGTTGCAACTCCGAAAAATCCGAAATATGCAGCCATCATAAATATATCTCCATGCGCAAAATTTATAAGTTTTAATATTCCATAGACCATAGTATATCCTATGGCTATAAGTGCGTATAAACTTCCTAGTGAGATACCATTTGCTAAATTTTGCATAAATGTGCTTAAATTCATTAAAGTCATATTTTCACCCCTAATTAATTTTCTTCAGGTTTTATTGTATCAAGATAAGTAAATTTACCATCTTTAACTATCTTTAAAACTGCATCTTTTACTGCATTGTTATTTTGATCTATAGTTATTACTCCTGCAGCACCAGGAAAATTCTTGGTTTTTGCAATTTCATCTCTAATCTTTACTGGATCTATCGAATTAGCTCTCTTAATTGCATCTAAAATTACTAGATATGCATCATATGATAAAGCTGAAACCGCTGCTGGTTCTTTATTATATTCTTTTCTATATTCATCAAGAAAGACTTTTGATTCGTTAGTTATAGGAGTCTCACTTGCAAAAAAAGTAGAAAATACTGTTCCATCAACATCTTCTTTACCTATATCTAAAAATTCTGGAGTTTCCCAAGTATCTCCTCCAATTATTGGAGTAGTTATTCCAAGCTGTCTTGCTTGTTTTATTATCATAGCTCCTTCTGTAAAATTACCTGGAGCAAAAATCACATCTGGATTACTGCTCTTTATATTTGTTAGTTGAGCTGTAAAATCCTGATCACCTGTATTATAGTTAGCTTTAGCTATAATTGCATCTTTATCTCCTGTAATCTTTATAAATTCATCAGTAAAGAACTTACAAATTCCAACTGAGTAATCACTTGAAACCTCTTGAAGTAAAGCTACTTTTTTAGCTTGCAATTTATTTGCTGCATATTTTGCCATAACAGTTCCTTGAAAAGGATCTATAAAACAAACTCTAAAGTAATAATCATTACCAGCTGTTACAAGAGGATTTGTAGCTGAGGCTGCAACTGCTGGAACCTTGGCATCTTGTACAACATCTCCTGCCGCCATAGAATTTCCACTTCCCCAGCTTCCTATAATTGCATTAACTTGTTCCTGCTCCACAAGATTAGATGCTGCACTAGCCGCTTCAACTTTGTCTGATTTATTATCTGCAAAAACCAGTTCAACTTTTTTACCATTAACTGTTGGATAGAGCTTGTTCGCAAGTTTTACGCCTTCTACTTCTAGCTGTCCCCCAGCTGCGTTAGCACCAGTCATTGGCTCAAATACACCAATTTTTATAACATCGCTGTCTATATTTGCTTTAGTATTTGATTTTGAACATCCCGCCAGCGTAAATGTAGTTGTCATAGCCAGCGCCAAAATCAAAGAAATTTTTTTCTTCATAAAATAAGCCCCCTAGTATTAGTTTTATTTTCTCAAGGTGTACTCTGCAAAAAAATAATAATTTGATAATAAGATTTACAAAAAACATAGAAAATAATTAACCAGCTATTCATTGTTTAAATATTACTATTCTTTTTAATATTTCTATTGAAATTGTTTATATAAAGTAATCCTTAAAGTATAAATTTATTAATTTATTAATTTATTCCGACGATTATTAACAAATTATATATTATCCTATATCCGCCCATCTGTCAACCCACGAAAGACATTTGTATTCTCTACAAATATAAATATTAGAACTATATTATCAAAAAACGTTCGTTATGTAGAAATGTTATGATAGTTTTTACAAGTTAATTTATAAATTTATATATATCAGTTATGTATTTCCTAGTCTCTATCTCTTTTAATTAATTCTAGAAAGATATTTTCACTTTACTTTTCAGAATATGCTTAATTGATTTATATACAGTATTTTAACGTTGTTTACCTTTGGCTTATTAAACCTTATAAAAATACAAAAAAGCTTAATGTTACTAAAATATAACATTAAGCTTTTTTATCTATACAATTTTCTTATAGACTAAAATCCTGCTGGCTCTGATTTAGCACCAGCTTCATGCATTTCTTTGATTGCTTCTACATACATGCTTTTATCTTCTACAATCTTAGCAGCTTGCTCATAGCAATATAATGCTTTATTTAAATCTTCAAGATGATAATAACATGCAGCTAATCTATTGATTAAATCAGGATTTTTCCTGTTTATTTTTAGTGCCATTTTATAATATCTTACCGCACTTTTATAGTTCATACTATATTTATCTCTCTCATTAAATTCTACTATATTTTCTTTACTTAAATATATATTTCCTATACACTCATAAGTTGCACAGATTAATAATTTATGATCTTCCTTTTCATTTTTTGAGATGTTCTTTTCGCCTTTTCTAAGATGATCTAATGCATTTTCTATGTTTCCTAATTCTGCATACGAAAGTCCCATATATATGTGGGTTAATGAATCATCAGAGTCTTTACAATATACATTAAATGCTTCAATCGCATCTTCATTTTTCCCTAACTTTCTACATACTAGACCTTTTATAAAATATGAATAATAATTTTCTTTATTAAATTCAGCTGCTTTTTCTGTGAAATATAATGCCTTATCTAGCTTTCCTTTTTTAAAATCTCCCATTGCAAGATCATTTAAAACTAGTGATAATTGCTTTTCACTTGTTATAGTTCCACCTTTAACATTTATCCTATTCTCTTCTAAAAAACTTTTTATTTTGTCTTGTATATTTTGATTATCTTCCATTTTGTTCCTCACTTTTTATCTTTATTTTAATAACAAATGCCAAAAATGTTAATATTAATTCTAGCATTTTTATTTTCATATATATTTATATATTATTTTTCATTTTATTACAATAAATACTTTATTAAATTTTTAATTTATATCCACTTTATAAAAATGTATGTTTATCTTAATATAATTATCAAAATATATTAAGTATTTTTAATTCATTGTAACTAAAGTCCTCCACTTTCCCCCATAATTATTACGATTATATCCTTATGCCACTTTATCACTGATTCTCCATCCATAATCTCACTCCCGATCTTCTAATTATATCATTTATATAAAACTCATTTTATATTCTCAGTATATATATTACAAATTTTATATATTCAGTATTTTACATTCAAATATTTGTAAAATTCTTTCAACAATATTATATAAATTCAATATTCAATTTCAAATTACTCTATTAGATGTATCGATTTAAACACAATTAAAATAATCAAAAAATGTAATAAGGAATGAACTAAGATTATTGGTGTTAAATAATCCTATTTCATTCCTTATCACATAAATCATACGACAATACAAAGTTACTATATAAACTAACTTTTACTTACTTATATAATTGCATGCATCTATATCTGATTCATACAAACAGCTTTTCTTTTTTGAGTATTCTATATCTATTCTCCTGATGCTAATATAGTATGCACTTATAAGTGGAATACATGCTCCAAGCCATGCTAATGGATTAGCCATACACACGCCTAAAAAACCTAACGGTCGTGATAATATAATTGCAGCGAACGTCCTCATCAACAATTCCATAATTCCTGCTACTGTTGGAATAAAACTTTGCCCTAATCCTTGAAGCGTATATCTATATATAAACAGTAGTGAAAGTAAAAAATAATTTAATCCGTTTGAAGTTAAATATATTTGTGACAACCTAATAACTTCTTTTTGATCATATCCAACAAAAATTCCTGTAAGAAAATAACCTGCAAAAGTATTTATAAGGCCCACTATAATACTAAATGCTACTGATATAAAAACGCATTTCTTTACGCCTTCTTTAATTCTATCAATTTTTTCCGCACCAAAATTTTGTGCTGTGTATGTGGCCATTGTTATACCAAATGACATCATCGGTTGAGTAGCGAGAGTATCTATTTTCTGAGCGGCAGTATATGCAGCTACAGAAGTAGCCCCAAGGCTATTTAATGCAAATTGTAATATAATAGCACCAATTGCTATTATAGATGCCTGAAATCCCATTGGTAGAGAAATTTTAATGTGTTCTAAAAAAGTTTCTTTGGATAACTTTAAGTCACTCTTCTTTAACTTAAGTATGGGCAAATTTCTCTTTATGTACCACATACACAATAACGCCGATACTCCCTGTGCTATAACAGTTGCACAAGCTGCTCCAGTTACTCCCATCTTGAATATTAATATAAATGCAAATTCTAAAATTATATTTAAAATACACGCTACCACTAAGTATATTAATGGCGTTTTGCTATCTCCCAAGGCTCTAATAATATTTGAAAAAAAATTAAAAAACATCGATGCTATTATTCCAATAAATATTACTACTACAAAATTATATGCATCATCAATAATTTCTACAGGTGTATTCATTAGTTCTAATATAGGTCTAGCTAGAATCGTACTTATAGTTGTAAGAATTATAGTTATTATCATGCTAATAACTATGCCTGTGAAGTAACTTTTCTTAACCCCTTCCTTATCATCTGCACCAAATTTTTGCGCAGTAATGATTGAAAGTCCCGATGTTAAACCTTGAGCAAACCCTAAAATTAAAAACATTATGCTTCCTGTACATCCTACCGCTGCTAAAGCATTTACGCCTATTGTACGGCCAACAATAAATGTATCTGCTATATTGTAAAATTGTTGAAATATATTTCCTATTAATAAAGGAATAGTAAACAGCAATATCAATTTTGCCGGATTTCCTTTTGTTAAATTTCTAGTTATTATCATTTAATGTCTCCCCCTTAAAGATATTAGTAAAAATTAATTTATATTAGTCAAACATTTAATACGATATCACAAAAATATCCTATTTCAATTCTGAACTCCACAACTATGTAATTATACGCTTTATATTAATAGAAATATATAAACAAAAAATACAAAATTTTATATTTAATTTGAATAAAATCACAAAAACAGTAAATCTATATAATTTAAAATTTTAAAAGATTTACTGTTTTTGCAATAAATTATATTTCTTTGTTATAATTATTGTAATTTTTTCTTAAATTCAGATTTTACACCAACTTATCCTATCACTTATTCCTTATCTGATAGGTAATAATGAGTAATTGGCTTTAACTTTTCATCCAATTCATATACTAAAGGTATTCCTGTTGGAATATTCAAATTAGCTACATTATCAGCTGGAATGTCGTCTAAATATTTAACTAAAGCTCTTAATGTATTTCCATGAGCAGATATTATCACTCTTTTACCTTCTTTCAAATCTTCAGCTATATTTCCTCTCCATTCCTCTAACACACGTCTTTCAGTATCAGCAAGGTTTTCTGTTAAAGGTATTTGTTCTTCATTTAAATCCTTGTACTTATATTCATTCCCAGGGTATCTGGTATCCTCTTTAGTCAATTCTGGAGGTTTTACATTTACAAATCTTCTCCATTTATGAACTTGCTCTCCTCCATATTTTTTAGCAGTTTCTGCTTTATTTAATCCTTGTAAAGCTCCATAATGTCTCTCGTTTAGTCTCCATGATTTAAAAACAGGAATCCATGCCAAATCCATCTCATATAATATTATCCATAATGTTCTTATCGCTCTTTTTAGAACTGATGTATAAGCTACATCAAATACAAAACCATTTTTCTTAAGTATTTTTCCTGCTCTTCTTGCTTCCTTTAATCCATTCTCTGACAAATCCACATCTGTCCATCCCGTAAATCTATTTTCTAAGTTCCAAAGACTTTCTCCATGCCTTACTAGTACTAATTTAATCATAATCTCACCTTCTAAAGTAATTTATCACAATCACAATTTAATGATAATTAGAAAATTCTTAAACAGTCTCAGATAATGAAATCTAAATATAAAAAATTGTGCATAGAAATAAATTTCAATATATATGCTTATCTCTATTAATACCAGTATAGTCGTGTCCCAAAAATTAGTTACACGTTGTATAAGTAGTTATTGCAAATCCTTAAATCTGAATTTTTATATTTAAGGATTCTTTAATTATTATTTTAAATCAAAAAACTTTATAATAAAAAATATGCTCAGATGATAAGTTATCATCTGAGCATATTTTTTATTACCTCGCAATGTCCTACTCTGCCACACAGTCTCCCATGCAGTACCATCGGCGCTATAGACCTTAACTTTCCTGTTCGGAATGGGAAGGAGTGTTACCTCTATGCCATCATCACGAGATTAAGTGAGTTCCCAAATCTATAATTTGGTTTAACGAACTTATGCAAATCGCTTTTGGGATTTGTATTCCTTATTTGTGTAAATTAGCACTCAGCAAACGAATATGAGTCGAGTTTCCTTTGAAAAAAGACTCTTAATTTACGCTTATACTACATTTACATAAATCTACTACTGTAATTATTCCTTTGAAAAAACCTTGCTCTTTCAAAATTGCACATAGTTTCTTTAATATATATTACAACTTGATTATATTGGTCAAGCCCTCGACCTATTAGTATCAGTCAGCTAAATATGTTACCATACTTACACCTCTGACCTATCAACCTTGTAGTCTTCAAGGGGTCTTACTAGCTTATGCTATGGGAAATCTCATCTTGAGGTGGGCTTCACACTTAGATGCTTTCAGCGTTTATCCCTTCCCGACTTAGCTACCCAGCTATGCTTCTGGCGAAACAACTGGTACACCATAGGTCAGTCCATCCCGGTCCTCTCGTACTAAGGACAGCTCCTCTCAAATTTCCTACGCCCGCGACGGATAGGGACCGAACTGTCTCACGACGTTCTGAACCCAGCTCGCGTGCCGCTTTAATGGGCGAACAGCCCAACCCTTGGGACCTACTTCAGCCCTGGGATGCGACGAGCCGACATCGAGGTGCCAAACCTCCCCGTCGATGTGAACTCTTGGGGGAGATCAGCCTGTTATCCCCGAGGTAGCTTTTATCCGTTGAGCGATGGCCCTCCCACGAGGTACCACCGGATCACTAAGCCCGACTTTCGTCCCTGCTCCACTTGTAGGTGTCGCAGTCAGGCTCCCTTCTGCCTTTACACTCTTCGAACGATTTCCGACCGTTCTGAGGGAACCTTTGGGCGCCTCCGTTACATTTTAGGAGGCGACCGCCCCAGTCAAACTGCCCACCTAACAATGTCCTGTCACCAGTTTCATGGCATCCAGTTAGAACTTCAATACTATCAGGGTGGTATCCCAACAACGACTCCACCAAGGCTGACGCCCTAGTTTCCCAGTCTCCCACCTATCCTGTACAGACAATACCGAAATTCAATGCTAAGCTACAGTAAAGCTCTACGGGGTCTTTCCGTCCAATCGCGGGTAGCGAGCATCTTCACTCGCACTACAACTTCGCCGGATTTGCAGTTGAGACAGTGCACAAGTCATTACGCCATTCGTGCGGGTCAGAACTTACCTGACAAGGAATTTCGCTACCTTAGGACCGTTATAGTTACGGCCGCCGTTTACTGGGGCTTAAGTTCACACCTTCGCGATATTTCACTAAGTGTTCCCCTTAACCTTCCAGCACCGGGCAGGCGTCAGCCCCTATACATCAGCTTTCGCTTTAGCAGAGACCTGTGTTTTTGTTAAACAGTTGCTTGTGCCTATTCTCTGCGGCCTGATTTCTCAGGCACCCCTTCTCCCGAAGTTACGGGGTCAATTTGCCTAGTTCCTTAACTGCAATTCTTCCGTCGGCCTTAGGATTCTCTCCTCATCTACCTGTGTCGGTTTGCGGTACGGGCACTACTTCTCTTTCTAGATGCTTTTCTTGGAAGCATGGAATCAGATACTTCGGTTCCGTAGAACCTTCCCCATCACGCCTCAGAATTGTTGGAACGGATTTGCCAATCCCAACTCCCTAAACGCTTAGACTAGCATCCAATAGCTAGCACATCCTATCCTTCTCCGTCACACCATCGATAATAACGATTGTAGTGGTATTGGAATATCAACCAATTGTC